>DAOLCO010000006.1:58250-124939 GCA_035327825.1 Oligoflexia bacterium
GCCATTGCATAAAGATACTTTTGATAATGCTCCTGTACTTCTTCTTTTAGAGCTTTTAATAGTCCACTATCATTATCATCATTATTTTGTTCAACATAATCTTCTTTGCCAAGATCTGGTACGGTGAGATCAGCAAGACCATCCTCAAGATTGCTATCCGACAAGTCCATAGAGCTTTTGGAATTCAATTCAACTTGCTCACTTAAAGTATCACCTAAACTATCCTTGTTGTTCGTCTCATCGGATATATTTTCTCCATCATTATTTGAACCAGACCCTAAAGAATCACTATCATCATTTTCAGCCCGAATAGATGACTGAGCAACAGCTTCAGCATATTTTTCACACGCCTGTTTGGAATGTATCTTGATTTTTTTACTGCCCATATGAAACACTCTTTAAAATTAATAATCTGGACTACATTAAGTATCAGACAGACTTCAAAAGCAATACTACATAAATATAGTGCCTTTTTAGTATTGGCTAGCTTGAAACAGTGCTACCTAGTAATTAGCATTTTAGTAAATTGCAAGTACTTTATTTCAACTTTTATTTTAAAAATTGATATAACCATGAATAACAATGTTCCCTCATACACCGATGAAATTACAAAAAAAAGCCATGCCGGGCTTGTTCTTACCAGTATTGCATACGGTGAAAGCAATCTTCTTCTTGAAATACTCTTCAGAGAATTTGGCAAAAAAAAAATTATCGCACGAGGAATAAGAAATAGCAGGCATAGAATGTCTGGCAGCTTGGAAATCTTTGAATACGCATCATTTGACTTATCAAAATCAAAAAAGGGAAATATTTTTCAACTAGAGGGCATATCCGGACGTCGTGCCTTTGGGGGACTTAGAGCTAATACATTTTCTTTTGAAGCAGCTTCGCTATTAATTGAGATTGCTTCAGCACTTATACCTGAAGACGATCCAGAATCTGGACAGCTTCTTACATTTATATTTCGCACGCTATCAAGGCTTGAGAAATTATATAAAACTAACACAGAAAAATCTGAAATTAACATTCTAACTGGCTATGCCTGCCTTGCACACGGAATTATTGAAATATGCAGAAATGCCGGTCTTGATCCCAGTTATGCAAATCAAAACTTTCATAAAAATGATCAGTCATGGCTGATTCAGATGCTTGATTCAGGTATAACCACACTCTACTATCCCATTGATGCATGCTATCGAACATGCTCGGATCTTAGAAAGTACGTTGAACAGCATTCAGAAAGGAGAATTAGGAGCCAGGTTCCGAAAGTTATCCTGAATAGAATAAGAAACACCAACACGCAAAAAAGTGATTTTACTTAGTTTTTCTGCTACTCAACCGCAGAAGCTTTCTTCTGCCCATAAAGTACATCGGCAAGTGTCCATTGCCTTACGGGACTTATAGGATCGACTATTCTGGCAGTTTGTCTCAACGCTTCAATAAAGCTCATTTCTCCGTCTGAACCCGCAGATGAAGCTTTAGAGTTATTATCTGAATTAGAAATTCTGTATTGTTTAGCACGAAATGCAAGGGCAATTTCAGAAAGAGATAGCTTGTCAGGAGTTACAGTAAGTGCCCTGGAGTGCGTAACTGGATCTGATGAAGTAATTAAACCTGCCTCTGCAAGAATTCCAAGACAGGTTCTCACAAGCACCGGATCAGATCCAGTCTCTACTGCAATTTCGCTTTCTGTAGGAAGTAAATCTCCGTTCTGAAAACGTTTGCCAATTACACATAAAATTCTAAGACCCAGTAACCCACCAACTTCACCAAGCTCACTTGCGTATTTTTTTAAACCCGAGAGAACACTGATACTACCAGCCTGATAAGCTACCTGAGCCCCATAAAGTACGACCATCCATGCAACATATAACCAGAACAAAAACAGAGGGAGGGACACTAAAACACCGTAAAATGTCTTATAAGTAGCAGAAACACTTATGTAGTATGCAAAACTTCTCTTGAGACATTCAAACAGCACAGCAGAAAATAGTGCTCCCAGCATAGCATCTCTAAGAGTAACTCTTGCAGCTGGCAATTTATAAAACATAAGCGTAAGTGCAAGAAATATAGCAAATACGGGTACAAAAACATCCAAAAATGAATATAGACCCCAACCACTGGTACTCCGGTATAATGAGCTTCCTTCGTACATGACCCCAGCAGAAAATCGTGCATACCAGTAAAATGAAACAAGTACGAGAAGTGGACCAAGAGTAATAACAGCCCAAAAATTTACAATTTTGGATATTATGGTAAGCTCAGAGCTTACGCGCCAAACAACATTGAGTGAGCTTTCAATTGTATTTACAAGAGCAATACCTGTAAAAACCAGAACTGGTAGGGATAAAATTCCAAGTCCCCTGACCGCATCTGCAAGTTCCGTCAGATATGACGTTAACTGAACCTTGAGGTTACTCAGTAATTCATCTTCGTTTGGAGGGAGCAATTGTTCAAGTAAACTTCCAAAACGATCATCTACAAAACCAGCATCAACATTAAATCCACTGAACATACCAAAGATTAGGGCTACTCCAGGTACAAGAGCAAAAAGCGATGAATAAGCCAGGGAAGAAGCTTTTGAAAAACAATCATCCCACCAGAACTTAGATGCAGCACTGCATACAACACGAAATAGCCAGAGTATAGAATTACGAATATCAGTCAAAAATTTCATGAATTAGAAATCCCAATCAAGCTGCAATTTTCCTGCGACGCTCCATTTCTGACTTTGTGGCAAGTTGACCACATGCTGCACTTATATCATTACCCTTAGACCACCTTATAGTTGAATTAAGTCCCATCTCAAGTAGTCTTTTTTGCCAATAATAAACTCTTTCAGTTGAAGGTTGCTTAAACCCAAGTCCGGCATTTGTATTATATGGAATCAAATTAATCTTGGCTGGTATTCCCTTCAACAATTGAGGTAACCTCTGTATGTCATCGTCAGAATCATTAATATCCCCAAGCATTACATACTCAAATGTAATCCTGCGATGAGGACGCAGAGGATATTCCCTTAATGTCTGAATAAGATCTTTCAGAGGCCACCTGTTATTTATAGGCATTATTTCACTTCGCACTTCATCTGTCGTAGCATTTAATGATATAGCTAGATTTGCACGTGCTCCACTTAGGCCAAACTCTTTAATTGCGGGAACAAGACCTGATGTAGAAACGGTTATTTTACGTCCTGAAAAATTTAATCCAAGCTCATCATTAAGCACTTTTACAGCTGAAATTACAGAATTTTTGTTATGTAAAGGCTCTCCCATTCCCATGAAAACAATATTTTGAAAAGCCTCTCTTCCATCCTCACCACCTCTGTCATCTCTTAGCTTTACATCTTCTTGAACGGCAATAACCTGACCTATAATCTCGGCAGCAGAAAGATTGCGTTTTAAACCCATCTGGGCAGTGCGACAAAACTTGCACCCTATGGCACAACCCACTTGAGAAGATATACACAATGTAAACCTTGTCGGTTGCTTTATTAAAACAGATTCAACTTCCGAACCATCATCAAGTGAAAAAAGGTATTTCCTGGAACCGTCACTTGACTCTTCATGAGTTATAATCTTCAATCTTGATATATAAAATCGGGAACAAAGCTCATTCCTCAGAGACTTTGAAATATCAGTCATTAGATTAAAATCAGTAACCTTCTTACGATATAACCAACTGAAAAGCTGTTTTGCCCTGTAGGGGGTCAAATCGAGAGATTCTGAGAGAATCTCTCGAAGTTTAGATCTTTCAAGTCCAAGAATATTAATCTTTTCGAATGAATCATTCATAAAAGCTCATTGGAAACAAGAATAATATTTTTTTAAAAGTTAGACTATTTTCTGAATAAGTAACAGGTTTGGTTACAGATCACCAAAGAAAAATGATATTTCACGCTCTGCATTTTCAAGACTGTCAGAACCATGAACAGTATTCGCATCAATACTCTCTGCAAAGTCAGCACGTATAGTACCAGGGGTGGCTTCCTTTGGGTTTGTTGCGCCCATCAGTGTTCGATTTAGTTGCACTGCATCATCACCTTCGAGAACTGATACAAATACTGGACCACTTGTCATAAAACTTACAAGATCTGAAAAAAATGGTCGATCTTTATGGATATCGTAGAATGATCCAGCAAGAGTATTATCAAGAGTCATCATTTTTGCTGCAATTATTTTCAGCCCAGCATCTTCGAAGCGTGCAAGGATTTTACCAATTACATTCTTTTTTACACCATCAGGTTTGATAATGGATAGCGTTCTTTCTTTTGACATAATTCAACTCACTAATTGGTTATATTTTTCAATTTCAATGCTAAGAGACCAGAAAAACTTATTTAATTTTGCGTATCTGACAATATCTAGGTAGAAATATCAATAGAACATATATTAAATATAATGATACAAGAATTTGAACCTGAGAAAAAAACAGAATACTTAGGAAGATCAAGCTGTTAAGCTTGTGTAATTATAATAATTTGAGAATGATCCCAAAGTGAGTATTGCCGTATGGCAGAACTCCCGGGCAAGCCAGGGATGGCTTGCCAAACACTGAAGAACGAACTTTGAAAGTGTTTGAAATCGCGCTAAATTTCTTCACTTGTGAAAGAAATTTAGCTTGCGATTTTTGCCAAATGACCAAGGATGGCTATTTGGCAACAGGCCCCCCTACCGCCCCATCACCTCAGCAACCATCTTGCCCATATCGGCAGGACTTCTTACTATATGAACACCTGCAGCCTGCATAGCTTTAAATTTATCCTCAGCCGTACCCTTACCTCCACTTATAATAGCACCTGCATGACCCATTCGACGACCTGGTGGAGCAGTCGCACCTGCGACAAAACCAATTACAGGCTTCTTGCAGTTGGACTTAATCCATTCGCAGGCCTCTTCTTCGGCATTCCCGCCAATCTCACCAATCATTATAATATAATCTGTTGCAGGATCATTCTGAAACAATGTCAGGCAATCTATAAAATTTGTTCCATTTAAAGGATCACCTCCAATTCCAATACATGTAGATTGACCAATTCCACGACCTGTTAGCTGACCCACTGCTTCATATGTTAAGGTTCCCGACCTAGAGACAACGCCAACAGAGCCTTTTTTATGAATATGACCTGGCATGATTCCTATTTTACACTCATCCGGAGTAATTATACCTGGACAGTTTGGACCAATAAGCCTTGTTTTTGTTGTTTTTAAGTAACTATTAACTGCCAGCATATCCTGCACTGGTATACCTTCGGTAATACACACAACTAATTCGATACCAGAATCAGCTGCTTCAATTATTGAATCTGCGGCAAACGGAGGAGGAACAAATACCATGGATGCATTAGCTCCCGTCTCCTTTACAGCTTCTGCCACGGTATCATATACAGGAAAATCTTCTATAAAACTCCCACCCTTACCAGGTGTAACACCACCTACCAATCTGGTTCCGTAGTCCTTGCAACCTTTTGAATGAAACAATCCGGATTTACCGGTAATACCTTGAGTAATAACTTTTGTATCTTTTCCAACTAAAACAGACATCTCTCTTTTTCACCCTTTAAAATTGATCCCATTTAATTAATTAATCAATACGGGATATCTAACGAAAAATTATTATCAATAAATTTATAAAAAACTACTTAACTGCATTAACAATTTTTGTGGCAGCTTCATCCATATCATCGGCCGGAATAATCTTAAGACCCGACTTGGCAAGCATTTCCTTTCCCTGATCAACATTCGTTCCCTGAAGTCTTACAACAACGGGAACTGTGATATTAAGAGTTTTTGCTGCCTCAATTATTCCTGCAGCAATTACATCGCACCGCATAATTCCGCCAAAAATATTAACAAGAACTCCCTTTACAGATTTATCCTGAAGAATCAGCTGAAAAGCTTCTGTAACCTGCTCTTTTGTTGCTCCCCCACCAACATCAAGAAAGTTTGCAGGCTCACCCCCGGCCTGTTTTATAATATCCATGGTCGCCATTGCAAGGCCAGCACCATTGACCATACAACCAATATTTCCATCAAGTGCTATGTAGTTTATTCCTACTTCGCTTGCTCTTATCTCACGCTCATCAATTTCATCATAATCAAGAAAATTAAATGCTTTTTTTTGTCTGAATAAAGCATTATCATCGATACTCATTTTGGCATCAAGGCAAATAAACTTTCCATCAGTCGTTCGAATTAATGGATTTATCTCAAGCATTGAAGCGTCAAGCCCCCTGAAAGCAAGGTATAAATTCTTAAGTAATAAACCAAAACTCTTTTGATCTTCCCTGGAAATATTCATAAAATGAGCGATACGCCGACCATGAAAATCCTGAAAACCACTCTCTTCGCTTACAGATACGGTTATAATCTTTTCCGGAGTGTTGTGGGCCACATCCTCGATATCCATACCACCTTCTGCAGAAGCTATAATGGAAACACATGCCCGTTCACGATCAACTACAAGACTAAGATAATACTCTTTTTGAATATTAGCACCTGCCTCAACCCATACTTTCTTAACAAGTACGCCACCAGGACCAGTTTGAGGAGAAACCAGTGTCATACCTAAAATTGCATCCCCTACAGAGAATGCTTCTTCGGGGCTTTTTGCAATTTTTACTCCACCAGCCTTACCCCTTCCCCCAGCATGAACCTGAGCCTTAACTACGCATACAGGATACCCCCCCCTGTTTAAATTAACAGCAGCTTTTTGGGCCTCTCTTGGAGTATACGCAATAAACCCTGGTAAAACCGGAATGTTGAACGATGTTAGTAGTTGTTTTGATTGATACTCGTGTAAATCCATCTATCTCCTCGTATACAAAAATATTTAAAGAATTTTAATCAGAGTCACTTGATAAAGAAAAATGAGAACTATTTTGGCAAGGCATCAATTAATTCCATAACCGCGGCAGCACTTTCCTTTAAACCAGACTTCTCATTATCTGAAAGCTCTATTTCTATTATCTTTTCAACTCCATTTTCACCAATAACTACCGGAACTCCTATATACAAACCGGAATATCCATACTCACCACTCAACTTAACAGCACAAGGCAAAACTTTTTTCTGATCCATTAAGTAACTTTCAGCCATTTCAATAGCTGCAGTAGCTGGTGAAAAATAGGCTGATCCAGTTTTTAAAAGCTGAACAACTTCTCCTCCAGCACCCCTAACCCTTTTTTCGATACTATCAAGGCGTTCAGATGATATAAACGTCGTAACAGGAATTCCATTTATCGTAGTATGCGATCTTACAGGAACCATGGTATCTCCATGACCACCTAGAACCATTGCATTTACTGAAGCAGGAGAAACCCCAATTTCCTCTGCTAAAAACGATCTGTATCTTGCAGAGTCGAGCACACCAGCCATACCTACAACTCTATTTGGAGAAAAGCCTGTCTCCTGTTGACAAAGAGTAACCATTGCGTCAAGAGGATTTGATACTACAATGACAAAACTTTGAGGAGCATTATCCCTGATTCCCTTTCCAACATCCTTCATTATTGCAGAATTTGTCTGAAGTAGATCATCTCGACTCATTCCTGGCTTTCTGGCTATACCAGCAGTTACAATACAAACATCTGCACCTTCAATATCCTGATAGGAATTAGTACCACTAACTTTACAGGAAGAGGATAACACAGGAAGTGCATGACTTAGATCAAGGGCTTTTCCCTGTGGTATACCTTCAACAACATCAAACAAAACAACATCACCCATCTGCTTTATCAAAGCTAGATAAGCTAATGCTCCGCCGATATTACCAGAGCCAATAAGTGCAATTTTTTTTCGCTTCATTTGAATTCCATCCGTGCATTTAAGTTAAATACAAAAACAGCTGATTAAGCATATCGGCTCACAGCTGTAAAAGAATAATAAAATTGAGGTGTTTCTAGCATTAATAGGCTGTGAGTTCAAACACTTAAAAATATCTCTAAACAACTCAATTAAACCCTAAAAAAAACCGATAAAATTATGGAAGTCAGAAATTCATATTAATTATTTATATTTACCCTAAGGGCTTGCAATATGAGTCTGGATAATAGTTATATGGTAGTTAGGGCCAAATCCAAGAATTATCTTACGGTAATGTTTGGCACCAATTCCCTGACCTATGCAAGAACATGGCTAAGTTTGGCTGGAAATCCAGGTGACGTTATTGTTATCTCCAGTGATCATCCATCTAACCTAAGTAACCTTCCTCAGATCTATAATTGTCATCTTGGCTCAGATGGACTAATTGAGTTTAACGAAGAAGGCTGGGTTAGGAACTTTTCAGGATGGGATATCTCTCTTTGCACATTAATCAAATCAGAAGATGCCAGGGAAGAAACAAAAATCATCCTGCTTGACTCAATGATAGAAGGGAATACCGGAATTACTTCAGAAATTCTTGACTCTTGCAAAGAAGAGCTTACAATACTTTTAACTTTATCTCAAAAATCGATACTCAGGAATATGCAATATAGCAATTGCACTGATGAAAAAACTTTTCATTGTATTTGCGAACACAAAAGTCTTAAACCTGTTATATCAATACTAGGTAATAAAATTTTTCAAAAAAAACAAAATAATTCAGAATATGTTACTGAACTTAAGTTTTTAGTTTCTCCAAGATTTTAAGTTTAAATATTTTAACGATCAGGGTTCACATATAATTGCTCTTGTACTTATGATTAGAAAAGTTCTTAAAATCATAAAATACTACCCATGGTCAAATGAGTATTCGCCTGAAATACTTCAGGGTAAAGATGTTCTTGAAGTTATTGAAGTTGATTTAAGGGAAATAACTAAAGAAGCTTCTCTTAGCAGTTTGTTATATGATGCCTCAAAACGATTCATGGATATTTTCATATCGTTAGCCATACTTATTTTCGCTGTCCCAATTATGATAGTCTTATCAATACTGATCAGACTTAGCTCACCAGGTCCTGCAATTTATTGCCAGAAGCGACTTACGACAGGAGGCCGGGTGTTTACAATATTCAAGTTTCGAACGATGGTATCTGATGCCGAGACTTCCTCAGGTGCAGTTTGGGCAAGTAAAAATGATCCCAGAATTACCAGTCTTGGAATGTTCATGAGAAAAACCAGACTAGATGAATTACCCCAACTAATTAATGTGCTGATTGGAGATATGAGTCTGATTGGACCACGACCCGAGCGCCCTGAGTTTGCTAGAAAACTTCAAAGCAGATATCCCGGTTTCAAGAAGAGATATCAGGTACCAGCAGGTTTAAGTGGTCTTGCGCAAGTATCAGCAGAATACGCAGATTCGATTGATTCATATAAGCTTAAATTAATTTACGATCTTATCTACGTTAAAAATCGCTCGCTTTTACTTGATACTATCATAGCTTTAAAAACCATCTATGTTATGGTCAGCGGACGTGGAGCCAGGTAAGAATTTATATTTAATTTTTTGCGTTTAATCGAATTATCAGTCTTTAATTTTCATGTCACAAAAATCTGCTGAAAAATCACCATATCGAGCATCGTCAAAAGGAACTGCCCTTATAATTGATGACGACGAAGAAATTCTTGCGACATTATCTTCTACTCTCAGGCCTGCTGATCTTGATATTGTTACTCTACCATCTGCAATGCATGCCTTAAAATATATCGACTCTCAGCGTTGGGAGTGGTATCCACGACTTGTAATATGTGATCTGGCAATGCCAAGAATGGGTGGATTTCTTTTTATCAAAAGACTAAATGAATTATTTCCCAAGAAAAAAATCACTACAATAATATGCTCTTACCTTAACTCTGGACTTGACGTGAATGAAGCAGAAATTGCAGGTGCATCGGCATATTTAATGAAGCCTCTTAATACAAAATTGATTTTATCAACAGTTGAAACGGTACTGTCAAATAAAAAGAGCAGTATGATACTTGTTGAACCTGACAAACAATAAGCAACTAATTCTGCTTTATATTCTTATTCTCAATTGATTTACTGACTATCAGAGACTCGAGGTCGCATGGAAGAACACGATCCATCTCAGAAACCCAAAGTGGAGCATCCAAGTTCTGTTTGGTAAGTACATATCGACCAAGAACAAATAGAAGATCACTCAAGCGGTTAATATACTGCATACAATATGGAGAAACTTCGCTCTTCACGGAGGAACCTAGTTTACATTCAAAAGAAGAATCAAAAGTTTTTGAAGAGTTAAGCTCTACAATTATTCGCTCTGCTCTTCTGGCAATTGTCCTTGCAAGATGTAAATAAGATGAAATCTTGCTACCTCCGGGTAATATAAACGAATTTAATTCGGGTAAACCTTCATTAAAATAATCGCAAAGAAATTCCAGTTTTCTTACATGAGATTCAGAAACTCTCCACATACCTTCATAATTATATTCAGATGGTGTAGCAAGCTCACTTCCAAGATCAAAGAGTTCCTGCTGAAGGTACTCAATTACCCCCTTAATTATACTAAACTCTCTTACAGACATCATACCAAAAGAACTATCATCACTTTTAATCTCTAAATCAGATAGCTCTTCCTTACATATTCCAAGACAAGAATTAAGTTCGTCCAGCGTTCCAAAAGCACTTGGGCGAAGTGAGCTTTTTAGTACTCGACTACCATCAACAAGAGATGTCTCTCCATCATCACCACTTCTAGTATAAACACGATTTATACGAAATTTTGCCATAAGAAATTAAAAGAAACTTACCAAGAGAAAATTAATAGTAGAGGATTTCAAAATCTATGATTCATTATTTGAATATGCTTCATAATGCACACCCAAATGACCAAGTTCACTTTTAACAATGTTCTCAACTTGCGGAGACCGAAGTACAAGCTCATCCAGGATTGTAAAAAAGCCGTTCTTAACAAGAATTTCAGCATACAAAGGAGTATTTAGTTTTTTTTCCCCAGCTAAAATACCCGACCCTAGATATGCTACTGCAAGAGACATGGCTCCTTCAACATGATAAACATGACCTTCTTTAATAAGTGTTTTCAGAATTTCTATCCCGGATTCCCGATCCTTTTCAGATTTTGAAAAAGCAAGTTTTCTACCTTCAATCAAAAGCTTCAGTTCCCGGACAAGAATTACTTTTGAATCGAATCCTAATTCATTCTTTGAAGTAGATCCTCGAATATCAATAAGAGATTGCGAATCAGGAGATAACGAGCCTCTTAATAGATGACTCAATTCTCCGTATGTAGTATCTTTGTATTCCTTGTCTAACCTTTCTGATTCGTCAAGTAGGCGACCAATTTGATCTGTTAAATCATTATCAACTGATCCGTCTTCTGAAACAGCATCTGACTGCTTTAAAGATTGAACCTTTTTAAATAAATCAATAGTGTTACTATAGGCCAATGACGCCTCTTCCTGTCTTAGTAACTGAGCTGATCTGTATTCATTTCCAAACCATATCAGAGCAGCTAATAGAACAACTGTAAAAGCCAAACGTTGCCAATTATCCTCAAGGAAGCTAACAATATCAAAATCACTTTTACCGATAATTGTGCTTCTAGAATCAACATCAGCATCATTATTTTTGGAAGGATTATCAGATGATTTTTGGTTTATATCGTCTTTCCAGACTTTTATTTGTTTATTTGAATCGATCACTGGACTACTTCCTATTATTAAAGCGATTATCAGGATGGTAATAAATATCCCAAAATTCAGTTTTACATCTTATATTTAAAATCATCTGGACCCATATTAATCAACAAATCTTGAAGCTCCTTGTCACTTAATCCCTGTTGGCAAAGCTCTAGCAAATTAAAAAATTTAGGAGACAAAAGTTCGCTATTAATTGAACTCCTGCCACATTTGCCGGTTTCGTCATTTAAGCCAGTAAAATTTTCTTCAGGTAAACTGTTTTCTGAGCCTTGTGTATCTTCTGATCCCTTTAAATTATTATCATTCATGTCCTCGGAAAAATCATAGTCTCCAAAGCTCCCCATATTTTCATTAGAATTTAAACTACCATCATCAGGAGGGGCAGTTGGTACAAGTTTAGCTTGTGCCTTTAGAAGCACCTCATTTCGGGCAAAAATGGGAGCATTACATCTAATGGCAAGAGCGAGAGCATCACTAGGCCTTGCATCTAGCTCTTTAATCATCTCTCCATGCACAAGTTCAATACAGGCATAAAATGTATTATCTCTTAAAGAGACAATTATAATTCTACTAACTCTTGCTCCAAGTATCTCCAGAGATTCTTTAAGAAGATCATGTGTGTAAGGGCGAGACACATCTATATTATTAAGTGCAGTAACAATAGATGAGGCCTCGGGAACCCCAATCCAGATTGGCAAGCATGTGGAACTGTGAGGATCCTTAAGGACTATAATCGGAGAATTGGAGACAGGATCAAGAACAAGTCCGCCAATTACCATCTCCAGTTCTCCTTCCTTACTTTGCCAATTTGAATCACTCATCAGAATCTGTTCTTTGAAATATTTTAAATGTGATTAGTTGCTTAATAGCACTAAAACTCCCGACACAAAACCTGCAAATCAAACAGGAATCTATATGACTAATACATTAAATACAGTTGTAATAACTTAGTTTCTGGTTCAATTATTAATATTTCAACAATATACTATTTTAATCGGATTTAGACAGGAGTATTTTTCTGTATTTGTCCGTAATTGATCTAAGACCATGAGGAGAAGCCCTTACAACATTAGCTAATATAATATCTCCACAATTCACCTGGTCGGATAAATTATCAACTGACAAAAGCTCAATTGGAACGTTATGCAAGGTACGACCACGATATGACTTGATATTTAATCCCTGATTTTCAAGTTTATTTTCATTCATTTCTGAAGATATTTCTTTAGGTCCGGTTTCTACCAGTAATTCAACCTTACCGTTCATGTAGCTATTGTTAATTTCAAGTCCAATACTATCCTGAACTGACTGAAGATACTGAAGGCGTTGATTTTTTATATCCTCTGGCACCTCATCCCTATCTGTATAGATTTCTTTTGCGCTGGTATTTGGCCGAATAGAATACTTGAAAGAATAGCAGCTATGGTACCTGACACTTTCAACAACTTTTATTGTCTCCATAAACTCTGAGTCAGTTTCACCAGGAAAACCAACAATTATATCAGTTGAAAGTGCAATTCCTGGCACACTATTCTTAAGTGACTCAACAATATCAAGATAGCGTTCAACTTTATAATTTCTGTTCATAGCCCGAAGAACTCTATTGTTACCAGACTGAAGAGGCAAATGTATATGAGGACAAAGGCTAGGAATATCTTTATATAATTCAAGAAAATCTCTTTTTACTTCTGCTGGATGAGGCGAAGTAAATCGGATTCTTTTTACTCCATCAATGTCAGAAACACGTTTCACAAGTTCAGAAAATTTTACTCGAGGGGTTAAATCAACACCAAAAGAGTTAACAGTCTGGCCAAGCAGCATCACCTCCCGAGCTCCCATCCGGACTTTTAGTCTTATCTCTTTAAGAATTTCATTAACATCCCTGCTAACTTGCCTGCCTCTTGTGCCAGGGACAACACAATAGGTGCAAACCTTGTCGCATCCACGTTGAATCGCCACCAGTGCCCTGACAGATGAATTAAAAGCTGAGCGAACAATTGACTGTTTATCCGGAAGTGCATCAAATTCATCATCCAACTCCTCCCACTCATCGCGAAAATCTATTGCTACCTGCTTTACTCTTTTTTCGATACTTGTTCTTACAAGCGAAGGAACAAGTGACAGGTTGTGTGTTCCCACTACAAAATCTACACTTGGACTTTTGCGCAAAATATTTTCACCTTCTTGCTGTGCAACGCACCCACCAACTCCTATTACGAGATCAGGTTTTATTTCTTCCTTTATTTTTCTAAGTCTTCCTAGCATTCCATACAATTTGTGCTCGCCCTTTTCTCTTACACTACAGGTATTAACAATTGCCAAATCGGCTTCTTCCATAGTATCAACCCGAATATAATCTTTTGAAAGAAGCATAAGCATTTTTTCGGTGTCATACTCATTCATCTGACAACCAAAAGTCTTTACAAAGACTTTTTTTTGTTCATTCAATTTTATCTGTTCTTTTTGATCCACTTTTGATCTTAATTTTTTATTAAATACTCAATAATTTAAATAATTTTACTAGCGAATATGCTTTAACCTGGAATGATACTCAAACATACCAGCCATTTGACTTCTTAGTGTCTTAAAAAATTGATAATATTCGGAATATATTTTAACAGCTTCTGGGTCAGGGTCGATTCGATCGTTGATCCGTATCATTTTTGATCCTGCCTCTTCCAGATTCTTATAAACTCCCCAGGCAACAAATGCTAGCATTGCATTACCAACTAGCGCTGTTTCCTCTCCTTCCGGCCTGCTGACGGGGGAATTAAATACATCTGAAAAGATCTGAGTCCAAATCCTGCTTGTTGCACCCCCACCTCCTATACGAAGTTCACTTATAATCTGATTATGAGGATCAAGTGATTCCTTAACCATACAGAGAGAGAATGCAACACCCTCCATTATACTTCTTAACATATCCCGTTTTGAGTGATGCTCTCTTAAACCAAAAAAAACTCCACTTGCAAATGCACCAATACGTGCATCCCGTTCACCTGTAAGATATGGTAGGCAAAAAACTGGTGGTCCCTTCTTTTCACACAGGGCTGGCATATCATTAAAATCAAGAGGTGTTACTTTATCCCTTAACCAGTTAAGGGTAAGGGCTGCATTATTCAGAGCGCCTCCATTTAAAAATACATCTCTGGTCAGACAATAAGGTTGCAACCTCATATCCGGACTCTCGTCAAATATCGGAACATTTCCAGGTGCACGCATAAGGGCTGATGTTCCAATATTCATTACACCAACACCCCGAGCAAGGCCGCTTAAACCTACTGCTAGAGCTCCACCATCATACAAACCCGGCAAAATCTCTACGCTGGTACTTGTGAGTCCTAATTCTCTTCGTACACTGTCCAGAACAGGTAATGCGGTGTGAGTCCCATCAACAACTCCAGGAAGCTGGTTACCCGAAATATCAAGCATCTCTAGGGCACTTTCATCCCATTTGAATTTTCTAATATCAAATAACTGGGTAGCAGCAGCGATACTGCCTTCTGTAAGTATTTCACCTGTAAAAAGGTACAAAAGATAATCTTTAGATGATAGAAAATATCTTGTTCGATTATAAAGACCAGGGTTTTTCTTTTTAAAATAATAAAGTCGAGAAGATGGGTACTGAAACATCGGTGGACAACCGGTTCGAAGATAAAGTGATTCCGTGTCAAAAGTCTTGCAAAACTCCGAATGTGTTTCACGAGCTCTTAAATCTGACAAAAGTGTAATTCCACCCAAAGGCTGCATATTCTCATCAATCAGAACAAGACCTAGCTGGTAGGTAGATATAACAATCTTTTCAATATCGTGTTTCCAACGGGAGGCCACATCTCTTGAAACAGATACTATTAAATCCCATAGTTCTGAAGGATTGTGTTCTGAAGCTCCCTGTTCAGGGCGGTGAACCGGACTCCTGACACGACGAAAGGCTTTTATCTGGCCATCTTCATTAACAACTCCTGCTTTTAGATTAGTTGTTCCAACGTCAATAGAAAGAACAAGACTCATAACAACTCCGGGTAATATTCTATAAGCAAATAGGTATAAATAATATGCTCTGTAAACTAATATGCTCTGTAAACTAATATGCTCTGTAAACTAGAATTTAAAAGTTCTTAATTTTGATGAATTATAAACATCGGGATTAGCAAGAAGTCCTGGCTTCTCCCCATTTCTGAACACAGCTTCAATGTCATCAACCATTGTTTGCCCCATTCCATATAACGATTCATCTGAATATCCTCCTAGGTGAGGAGTTATCAATACATTGGGAAATTCCAGGAGGCGATGATTGCCATCTATAGGCTCACCCTCAACTACATCGGTTGCATATGATCTGACTCGTCCGCAAGCCAGTGCATCAATTAGCGCATCCTCATCTAGTAACTCTCCACGACAAGTATTTACTAGCACAACGCCATGTTTAAGTCGGGAAAAAACATTACTGGAAAAGATTCTACCTGTTTCTTTGGTAAGTGGACAATGAAAAGATATCAAATCAGCTGTTTCAATTAATTGATCAAATGTGACTTTTCTTGCGTGACGCTTAATAATCTCATTTTCAGACAAGTACGGATCGCAGGCAATCACTTCAGATTTAAAACCCAGACTCATTATTTCAGCAACTCTGCTTCCAATATTACCAAGCCCAAGAATTCCTATGATTTTTCCACCAAGCTCAGGTCCAAGAAAATTAGCCCGATCTTTCCAGCGAGAAGACTTGACAGCCTCATAGCCGGCATGCATAAACCTGCTTCCTGAAAGTGCAAGTCCAACCGCCATCTCTGCAACTGACTCCTGCTCTACCTCTCCCTTAACCCTGCTAACCATAATTCCCAACTCTGTTGCGCTTGCAAGGTCAACATTATCACAGCCGATTCCATGGCGAGCGAGCAAGATCAGGTCATTACATGCCGATAAACAGATTGAATCAAAACGAGGAGTGACGCTTGCAACAATACCATGTATTCCTTGAAGTTTTGAAGCCAGCTCTAAACTCTTAATATCCTGTGGAACATTTACAATTAGAACTTCACCTAGGCGCTTTAGTCTATCAATATGTTCAGGAAAATGCTTGCCATATGAACTTGAATTTACAATCGCGAACTTTAGATTTTTCATATTACTCTGTTTAAATTTGCTAAATGAAAATAAGAAATAATTCTTAACTGTTATCCAAAAAAATTGATACTTTGATCACTTGTAAATCTAAATCAAGACAAAAGGAAGCATAGATTAACCTACTGCAATTACATGCTATTTTTTGTATAAAAAAATAAAACACATATTACAGCAAAAAACTCAAGAACTTATGGTAAGAAACCGAAAGATATAGGTCACTGATGAATTAATGAACAATAATAAGGATGTAGAAATTATGTCAATAAGTTCAGCGGCCGGGGTATCTACGGTAGTTCAAGCAAGTCTGATGAAAGAACAGGGTAAACAACAGGAAGCAGTAGTAAACAAACTTATAGAAAGTACAGGTTCCAGCTCACCAAATTCTAATAAAATAAATTTGAGTGGAAAAGGTGGGCTAGTTAGCTTATCTGCCTAGAATCAATTTTTGTCTCTAACCCTGATTATTAATCAAACACTGACCAAATTTATTATCGCAGTCTGATTAATAATCAGGGTTAGAACTTGGCAAGACCAGGAACAAGTGACATTACGATAAATAATAAGGCAATTAAGGCTCCCATAACTCCTAAAAGAAAAACTGGCGATACAGTAGATCCCTTTAATCCATCGGCCATATACCTTAAAAGTAAAATAATGAATACTCCCCCTCCAATATAAAACCAGTTCAACCCTTCCAGATATTTTTCACCATCTTTAAACAGCTCTAATGCCATTTCCTTAATCAATTCATAATCCATACGACCGTCCAGATTGGGAAAACTTTTTTATACAATAATGTGAAATAATACCGATAGAAGTAGTCAAATTTATAAGCTTGAACAATAGAAAAAATTACTCAGAAACAGAATAATTACCTAAACCAAATCTTTAAACTTACTAATTAAGTATGATAATCTAATTAGATATAAAAAATGAAAGATCAGAGACATACCAACTGTTTCATTTTTTAAACAAAACTCTACTGAGATTCAATATATCGTAATTTATTTTGTATATTCTGCAATAACAATAATTGATTTTCCCCTAAAGTTCCCCTGGTGATTACCAACTGTCTTATGTATAATCGAAACATAATCAGAGAATCGCATAACTATGAATGATGAAGATTTAGAAATGCTGACCACCGAGAAATCTCAGATTGAGATCTTTGACTCAAATTTCCCTGAAAAGGGTAGCTTTGGAGTCAGGGCAACATATCTCGGAACTAAATCCTTTTTCTACATTTATCTTGAGAATGGAAAAAAGAAGCGAATTACTATCGGAAGATTCCCTGCCCTATCTGTATCAGAGGCTAGAAGCAAAGCAGTGGCTCTTGCCAGAAAACTCAGACTTGGAAAAGTAGTTAGATTTCAGAATTCAGGAAATTCTTTTAACATTAAAAACATAGAAAATAATGATATTAGCTTTTCTCAACTTTCTGCAAGGTATTTACATCACCTTCAAATTTCCGGAAAAAGTCTTAAGACAAGAACTGAGTATCAAAGACTTTTAAACAAGGAGATACTTCCATATCTTGGAGAAATACCTGTTAGGTCAATAAATAGGCTTGTTCTAAGAAAAATACTCGAAGATATCTCATTTCAGAGGGGGAAAAGAATACTTGCAAACCGAACCAGATCTCTTCTTTTTAGCATTTTTGAATTTGCAATTGATCGAGATATTAGGTCTATTAATCCCGTAGCAAAAATTGAAAAACTCCGTGAAAATCAATCAGATCAACCCCTACTTACAATTGATGAATTTCGAAGTCTTTATTTTTTAACGAAGAGCAAATATTCCCAAAGCTCACGTGCTTTAACTTTTATAATAGGAAGCGGAATACCGCTTTCCAATGTGCTTTCATTAAAATGGAGTGATATCGTTCACAATCTCTGGTTTACAAAAGAAGAAAAAAATAACAAGGTAATGAGTCGACCACTATTCTTAAACCAGATTGCAATGGATGTACTCAAGGCTCAATCCATTAAACGCCCTATCTGTATATATGTTTTCAGTAGCAGAAATGACAAACCACTAAAGTATCTTGAAAAAAGTATTAACAAATTCGGAATAGAGGCTAATATATCCGTGAAAGTTTCTTACAGGGTATTAAGAAGATCTCTTAAGAACATTGTTGCTGATTATGGTGCACTTCTTGATCCACCCCTTACTAAAGAAGAATATAATGATTTCTTCAATATTAATACTTCAAAAAATCATACTATAAGCAATTCATCTGCTTTGCTCTCACAAGAAAAACTTTCTGTAAATCAGAATTCAAGTGGAGTTGCCTCCGGGGAAATTGGCCCTTCAAATAAAATGAACAAATCTCATCCTGATAATTCTGATACAAGAGGAATTAGGGTATCAAGATTAATTAACAGGTTATTGATTTTAAATACCGACTCTCTGGAGTTGGAGAAAAGCAAACTTTCCAGATTGAATATGAGGCGACACGGAGATCGAAGGCGCAAGTCTCAAATGATAAATAATCATGACTTGATTATTTCAGTATCCCAGAATAATCACAAAACAATCACTAAAAAAACTGAAAATAAATATACCAGTACAGGTAAATTAATTTTCCTCGCAGACTTTCCCCGAAATAAAAGGTAAACACCAAAAATGAAAATCTCCAGAAAATCCGGAAGGCTACTTACTTGTATCCAATTGCCTTAAACAGAGCCCTGACCCATGACGGCTCTTCTCCTTCAACAAGACCAGAAGAGAATTTTTCGAGCAGGCTCTCCAGCTCATTAGCATCAAACCATATCCCACCTGAATCAGGACAACGATCAAGAACTATACCTTCAAGCTCAAATAGCTCCATAGGCTTACCCGTTACTGGACTTGGTCTTGCTCCATGGGATTCCCTTGCTACTTTTAAAACTCCATGAGCAATGTCATCTTTAGATTGCTCAGCAAGTGTTTTGAAAAAAGCGCTATCCCACTCAACACCAGATGAAATTGCCTCTTCAGATGAATTATCAGCAAAAAGCCGATCTAACTGATCAGCTTCAAGCCAGCAACCTTTTGAGTCTTCGCAAATATAAGTGATCACTCCACATAGTACAGACTCTTTAAGAGGCTTACCTGTAACAGGGGAAAGTTTCTTGCTAGCTTCAAGCTTCTTTGCAAGCATCTCCAATGCTTCCCTGTTCTTTTTCTCAAAGTAAGAATCTTCCAAAGCCTTACCTCTCTCGTCAAAACCCTTAAGAGTCATCTGCACCTCAATATGATTAATTTCTCATGATAAAATATATAAACAATAAATAAATTAAAAGTAAGCCTGGTTCAGACCTTATCTAGGTTATAACAGGAACTAAAATGACAGGCACACTAGCATGGCGAACTACGTACTCTGAGACAGATCCAAAAAGCACATGAGCCAAAGCGGTTTGGCCTTTACGCGAAATTATTAATAAATCAAATTTATTTTGCTCTGCATAGCGCACAATTTCACTTCCGACAGAACGTTCTGATCTTAAAACTTTAGTATTAACATTCATTTTATCATTAAAAAATTTGAATTTAATTTCAGATATCAACTTATTAGCCTCTTCTTCTGAGTTCAACAGTATATTTTCTATATCAATCCCAAGACCGTAATAAAGCCGGGAAGAAGATAAATAATCAATACAATGTAAAACTGTTAATTGAGGAAATGATTTGAGCTCAATTGCAAGTTTTAATGTATAATCTATTGCAGCTTCAGAATCCTTGGAAAAATCAGTAGTTAGGAGTATATTCATGGAGGTATTTGACTAATAATAAAGGATTTTAGTTTTAAATCTTGCCATATAAAGCTAACATACTATACTCATTCTTTGTAAGTTTGTCACTTTTATAGATAGGTTATAATAGGTTTTCAGTTTTTTAATTATGAACAAAAGCTGTCATTAAGTTTGGTACTCAACTTTCTTCAGCTGTTTTCTATTTTATAAATGATAATGAGGAGTTTATATGTCAACTAAAAGTAAATCATTAACAATAATTCTCATACTATTAATGTCAGTAAGTCTTGCATGCTCAAAAGAAAGTAACGAAACCCAAATGGAAAAAGCCATGAAAGAAGCTGCAGATAATGCTGCGGCTACTGCTGAAAAAGCTAACAAACTAGCTGCTGATCTTACTTCTGAGGCTTTGAATGCGACAGAAGAAACTCTTAAAGCTGCAACTACAACTCTTGAACAGGCAAAGAAGGACACCAGAGCAATCATGGATTCAAATATTGAAAAGCTTGAAGAGCTTGAAAAGGCGGGAGAAGCTGAACTTGAAGCATTCCCTGAGGAATAAACTTCTTATGTCCGACTCCACTCTGGACTTTTTTTCTAGGCTTTTTGGGGGCTTATTTGCTGGGCCTTTTTGCTCCGGGATTTTATTGGTTAGTCTATAATACCCGATGCAGGTTTCAATGCTAACAGGTCGAGTAATTAACTTTAATATATTAGTTACTCGACTACTCTATGTTTTTATCACTTTTACTCTATGTTTTTATCACTTTCCAAATGAATATTTCATCCCTTATTTTTTGACAGGTTTAATCTATTTTTCGTCTAATACTGGATGAATATAAAATCAGCAGCTAACCCTTCAGAATTAACTGTATTTTATGACGGTTCTTGTCCATTATGTAGTCGAGAAATGTCCTTTATTAAAAAACGGGATCATAAAAGCAGAATTAGACTAATTGATATATCAGATGAAAGCTTTGATCCAACTCTTTATAGCAAATCCAGAGAAGAGTTCATGAAATTTATTCATGCACTGACTCCAGATGGAAAAATAATAATGGGGGTGGAAGTATTTAGAGAAATTTATCAAGCAATTGGCCTTGGATATATTGTTTCAATTACAAGACTACCTGTAGTAAGCCAGCTAGCTGACTTTGCTTATCTTTTATTTGCAAAAAATCGACTTAGAATCGGCAAGTTTTTTGGTGTCTGCAACAATGAAAAATGTTCTCTTTAGCCATAGATAAATTTGAAGCTCTAATCATAGTCATAAAATCCACTCGCTCTAAGTATACCTGTTTCGTAAATTTTAGAGTGAATAGAAAGCTTTACTGTAACGGTTCTATGACCTCCATTTTGATCAATACTTTGCCCTCTGGTACTAAAAATAATCGGATTGTCAGTTGATATAGAAACACCACCAGGAAGTTCATATTCTGAAAACTTGGTTTCTATCGAAGGGTCATCATTGCTATCAAATGGTATATAGTCACAACCAAGTTCATATCTCTTGCCATTTGGTGAAATTTTCACAAGTCCTCTGCATCCTTGCTCAACAGATTTAGCCTGAATCCAGCGAAGATGCTGAGATACCTGAAATTTTGCAGCTGATCGATGACGAACATCGCGCAACTCGCCAATTTTTGGAATTGCTACTGATGCCAAAATGGATGTAATAAGCATCACAATTACAAGCTCAAATGCTGTAAATCCTGATTGACTGTGATTTAATAAGCGAACTGGATCTAAATCTGAGAACTTCATCTTGTAACTATCGGCAACTAAATGAAATACTCTTAACATAATTAATCGATTATTTAACGATGTAAATTCAGTTACTTATAAAAAAAATTTAAATACCTGAACATGCTGCTAACGAAAAAGAACAACCTGAATTCAGGTATTCAAGCTGACATAACTCTGATCGGTGCCTTACGTCATATATCCAGTTATGTGAATAGGTATATGAAATAGGGATGGGGTAGAATCTATTACTACTAACCGGTTTTTTTATGTTTCTACAGGATCACTTCCTGCCGATGGCCAACGCCCTCTTTTACAAGATCCCTGATCCACTCATGACAAGTAAACAAGAAAATTTGATGTTTAAGGGATATCTCCGAAAGAAGATCTATAATTGCACGTGCTCTGGGTAAATCAAAATTAACAAGTATGTCATCAAGCAAAATCGGTAAAGGTGAATAAATCTCTCCATAATGAACTGCAAGACTTAGCCTTATAGACAAATAAAGTTGCTCTAAAGTGCCTCTGCTTAACTCTCGAACTGAATACTTTTTATAACTTTCACCTCGTATACCAAAGTCACCTGAGAAACCCCGGTCATTTTCAGTTTGAATCAGAATTTCAGTATATCGCCCGCCAGTGACTCTGGACATAAAATTACTAGCTCGACTTATTACTTCACGATAACTCTCGCCTACCATTTTTTCCAGTGTTTTTTCAAGAACATACTTTGAAAGAGTTGAAACTCTCCAGTCTCTATGAAGTTCAGACAAACGTAAGAGAAGAGTGTTCCGATCCAGAGTAATTCGATTAAAATCATTTTTTTGAAAAAGAAATGATAATTTATTCTTTAACTCTGCTAATTTATTTTGCCTATCAAACAAGAACTGCTCAACTTCTTTAATTTCATTTTCAAGGATTTTGCTCTTTTCAATTATTTCACTCTCAATTTTTTCAAGGAAGCTTTCAATTAGTGAAACATTTTTAAATTCATCTCTCCCAACCCCCAAACAATCATATACTGGCAACTCTTCCCGGGCAATAAGAGTATAAAGCTCTTCTCTCCTGCTATTTAAATCATTTAATCTCGAAATACTACCAGAGCGCTCATTAAATATCTCGATGCTTGCACAAGAATAACTCTGAAGAAGGTCTTTAATCCTGGAGGAATTATCTGCCAAGTCAACTAGTAGATCTCTCTTCTTGTCTTCATCAGACTTGTGTTTAAAAGTTAAACGCTCAAGTGATCTGGTCGTTTCCAAATTAATCATATCCAGATCATCCTCATTCAGGGACTTTAGATTTAGAGATGATCGAATATTTTCTCCGTTAATATCATGATTTTCCTTTTCTACTGCAAAGGCATCAAGCATTAACGAAAATCTTTTTGAGCTATAAGACTGATACAATGATAGTAGAACAAAAATTATACTTGATAGAATGGGAAGGATTAGAGTTAGCTGATTTATGTTTTCATCACTGGTAAGCCATAAAAATACAAGAAGAGAAACTAGCGCAAGAGCAGTTGTATAAGTAAAACTTCGGATCTTTGATTGAAATGCTATCGCAGTGCTATTAATATTTTCATTTAATTCATTTACCCTTTCAAGATATCCATATGCCTTTAAAATAATATTCTTTCTATCATTAAGTACATTCAGTTCATCGAGAATATTATCTTCTTTCTTGTCTGAAAATACTTTCAACTCATCCTTGATTATGTTTTCCTTCATAATAAGCTTACTAAAATAATTCCTGTCCTCTTCAGATGGAATTCTATTTTGAGAAATATCAGAAATTAAAATTTCCAGGTCTCTAATCTGAAGAAGAACCCTGATTGCTCTGATTTTATGTTGTATATGACCTTGATCAGCGCGTAAAATCTTCAGTTTTGATTGAAAGTCTGAGATTTGTCTCTCAATATTATCGATATCTTTAAGAATAAAATCAGCTGATTTAAGTTCGGTTTCAATGTTGTCACGCTCAATATTTTTTAATAATAATTCTTCATCAAGTAACTGAATTAATCCTTTAGATTTTGGACGAATAAGTTCTCTTGAGCGTTTTTCAAATTCTTCAATTGCGGCTGTTATAAGATCATCACTACCTGATACAGTGGCAGAAAAGAGCTTTTCCCGAAGTGCATCTTCTTCAAGAGGAAATAAAGAGTTGAGTTCATTAAGATCAAATGCAAAAAGAGCTAGATACTGAGTCCTGTCAAGAGACCTGAATAATTCTTCAGGTTCAAAACTTATTGAGCCCCTATAATTAACATCATCTATTGATGTTAAATTGTCGGAGTGCCTGACTATTTTAAAATCTGAGCCTTTTTTGGCCTCTCTCTCAAGAGTGAAAATTAACTTATTTTCATTAGTTGAGGAGTCTTCAAAAATTAAATCAATTGAGCCTCCATGAGCACCACTAACAGGTGCATATTTATTCTCTTTTTGTATTCGAGCAGGAGGAAACCCGGCAATCATTCCACGCAAAAAAGAGAATAAAGTGCTTTTTCCCACTTCGTTTTCTCCATATACAAGAACAAAAGAGGATTCGATCAGGGAGCTCTTGTAATTGCTTAGAAGTCCGAATCCATCAATATAAAATCTGGTTATTCTGATCACGAAGACTCCATATCGGTATTTCTTTTGCCTGATAAGATAAAAGACAACTCAGAAAGAGCAAGTTCCCTGATATCTTCTAAAGGAACCGCATCGAATCTGGATTGAATTCTGCTTTCATCTTTAAATATGCGCTGTAACTCCTCTGGTTTAATCATCAATTCATCAAGAACGTTTTCTGCCAAGTTAAGAATTTCATTGACCAGCGCGGATGGTCTAGTATTAATAACTTTGTATCGAATATCCGGGAGAAATACATTTTTCTCTTTAAAGAGAACTTCAATAAGTGCATCTTCAAATTCTCGACGAAGAAAATAATCAGATAAGATCGAAGCCAACTCTGATTCAACATGTATTATAAGCCTTAGACAAATAACTGTTTGATTTTTAATTGATTCCGAAGAAACATTTTTATGTAAATTTTCTTTTAAATATAAAGAAATTTTGCTTGCCAGTTCTGCTGGAGAAACAATATCTGAAGCAGTAAATCTTTCTTCTATGAAAATTATTTTTGATAGTGATTTAAATTCTACACTTATTACTTTTTCCCCGGCTCCTTTTACAAGAACAGCTCCTTTTTCACCTCGCTCAGAGCTCTTGAAGCTTCGACCCTGGATTGTTCCTGAATAAACAATAAATGGGTTACCGGATCTGATTAGATTAAATTCATGCAGATGGCCCAAAGCCCAATAATCACAATTTAAACGAATTAATTCGTCTGTATGAATTGCTGCATAATCACCATCCCTGGTTACTCCAGCACCAACCGTTCCATGGAAAACACCAATTCTTGGAACCCTGACCGCAGAAACAGTATCTGAATCAGAATTATTTTTAATCAAAGTCTTTCTGTATTCAGCCAGCGAAGATGAACCACTCTCGCCTTCTATATAATTTCGGCCTATTACATGAGCAATTAACTCATCTCTCCGATAAACAGGAAATTCAATAGCCTCATTATCAGAAAAGAAATGGACATTATCAGGCCAATCTTTAATTAATGAAAAATCCCTTCCCCCTTCATGATTTCCCGAAAGTATGAAGACACTTATCCCATTCTGACCCAAGACCCGTAAAAATGATAGGAATTTCCATTCCGCTCTAATTCCAACATCTCTACCATCGTAAATATCGCCTGCAAGAATTATGAAATCAACATTTTCTCTGATTGCAAGATCAACCAGATTAGCAAAAGCAATAAAAGAGGCTTCCAGTAGGATTTCTGCCAGAGCAGCCGGATACCGAGAGATGTTTTGAAAAGGGGTATCTAAATGAATATCAGCAGCATGCAGGAATGAAAACATAGCCTAGTCAAATACACTATTAATGAGAAGTAGTACATGTAAACATCTAAATAAATATTGTAGGATTATCGATAAGATAATTATCGAAATTACTGGAGTTGCATCTTAAATCTAAGTTTTTTTAAGTTTACTAAGGTTTAAACTACTATCTGTGAAAAATACATCCAAAAAAAACAAAAAAAGCAGGAAGAGAAATAAGAGGGAATCACTACCAAAGGATAATTCAACAGTTAGTACTAAAAAAAGCAAAAAAAAACCTAAGAATATTTCATCTCCAATTCAACAATCAGAATTATCTGATCCAGCAAATTCTGATTTAAACAATATTGTCGAACCAGTAGAGTTTTCATTTACTGATTATCACAAAGATTTAAATAACTCTGAAAATTTCTGGAATGATGTTCCATCAGAAAAAACTTCGGCACTTGTACAATTTTTAAAAGTATTTATTCTTCTAATTCTGATAGGACTTATTCCTTTAAGCATATTACTCAGGAATGAACTTAGTACTTCAGAAATACAAGCTACATATTTTCATAATTTCTCATCAAAGCTAGTTACTGAGCTAATTCATGGAGAAGGTCCGGTATTAAAAGCGCCAGATGGAGGACCATATGACCAGCGACTTGGTTATACCGATCTTCCCTATATATTTGAAAAGGTAAAGTCGTCTGGTTTTGCACAGGATACTTATACCAAGATTCCAGCTGCAGGATGGAAACTGGTAGAAAATGGAATCACATTCCCATATAAAAGCAAGAACCAAACCGGACTAAACATTCAAGGCCAGAACGAAATACAATTATATTCATTTACTGAACCAAGCTGGGTTTTTTCAAAATTTGAAGATATTAGCAAAACTATAGTAAAAACATTACTATTTATAGAGAACAGAAATCTTCTTGATAATAAGAACCCCAAAAAGAATCCAGCTGTTGAATGGGATAGGTTTTTTAAAGCGATAGGCGAACTTATTTACGCCAAACTTACCAAACCAAGAAAAGTTCCTGGGGGAAGCACTCTTGCTACTCAAATTGAAAAATATAAACATTCACCAGGTGGAAGAACTTCTTCCCCAACTGATAAACTTAAACAGATGTTATCAGCATCAATCAAGGCATATCAATCTAGTGAATATACATTAGATCATAGAAAAGAAATTGTTCTTGACTACATCAACTCTGTACCTCTTGCAGCATTACCTGGTTACGGTGAAATACATGGACTTCCAGATGGTCTTTGGGCGTATTTTGGGGAAGATCCAAAAAAGATTAACGAACTTCTTTCTGAACCGACCTCGGAGCTCGATCAAGAAAAATTAAGATCTCAGGGAAAAGCATTCAAGCAGGTATTAAGTCTTTTCCTGGCTCACAGAAGACCATCTGACTACCTTGATGACAGTCCACTTCAGCTTCAAAATCAGGTTGAAAAGTATTTACCATTACTTTTCAAGGAAGGAATTATTTCATACCCACTTTATAAGTCCTCTCTGGCGGAGCAAACTCCATACAGAAGGGTTTTGCCTTCCAGTGGAAAAACTGCATTTTCAACCCGTAAGGGACCATCTGTTGTAAGAAATCACCTTCTTTCCCTTTTTGGCAAACAATCTTTGTATGAACTTGACAGACTGGATCTTCAAGTTAGAAGCACTTTAAATGTTGAAGTGCAGGAGAAAGTTAGTCGATTTCTTTTGTCTTTAAAGGCCTCAGATTCTGTAAGAAATTCTGGACTAGATGGTTTCAGATTATTAAGTACCAGTGCTGATCCAAATAAGGTTATCTACAGCTTTACTCTTTTTGAACACGAAAATGGTATAAACAAGTTAAGAGTTCAAACTGACACCTATGATCAACCATTAAATATTAATGAAGGTGTAAAGCTTGATCTAGGTTCTACCGCAAAATTTCGCACCATAGTTACATATCTGGAAGTTATTGAAGAAATTTGGAACTCTCATAAAAATAAGAAAATAAAGGAGTTAAAAGAAGAAAGAAGCAAAGCCCGCGATACACTGTCACGCTGGGGACTTGATGTTATTATAAATGATCAGAATATTACCCTTGAGGATATCCTCAGACAAGCACTACTCCGTTCATATTCAGCAAACCCTGGAGAAAAATTTTTCACTGCAGGAGGTCTTCATACCTTTGAAAACTTTAATAAAGAAGATAACGGTAAAACTGTTACTGTCTCCCATGCGCTTCGTCATTCAATAAATCTACCATTTATTAGACTTATGCGTGATATAAGCAAATATTACAGCTTTCATACCCAAGGATCATCAGCCAGAACTATTGCTGAGATGAATCAGGAAACAAGAACTGAGTATCTTGAAAAGTTTGCTGATAAGGAGGGGAAAATATTTCTTGGAAGATTCTATGAAAAATATAAAGGCAAAAATTCAGATGAAATCATACATATTCTTCTGGATTCAGTTAAGAAAAAACCCTCACGCTTTGCCAGCATTTACTGGTTTTTGTATCCAGAAGCAAATCTTGAATCATTTATTGAGTTCATGAAAAAACACATAGATCATGCAGCTATTAGTGAAAAGGAATTAAAAAAATATTTTGACTGGTATGACCTTCGTGCCAAAACTCTGGGTGACAAAGGTTATCTGGCTCGCATGCACCCTCTTGAGTTGTGGCTTGTAGCGTTTCTGATTAATAATCCTGATGCCAGTCTTTCTAAAATCTTTGATCAAAGTAAAAACGAGCGGATTCAAGTTTATGACTGGTTGATGAGAACAAGCAGGAAACATGCACAAGACAAGAGAATACAAATACTTCTTGAGGCTGAGGCTTTTACTGAAATACATCAAAGATGGAAAAACCTTGGGTACCCATTACCATCAATTGTTCCTTCATATGCAACGGCACTTGGAACTTCAGCCGATCGACCTGATGCTCTGGCCGAACTAATGGGAATAATATTAAATGATGGCATAAGATACCCTAAAACAAGCATTGAATCACTTCATTTTGCAAAAAATACTCCCTATGAAGCCTCATTCAGTTTGAAACCTGCCAATGGTGAAAGAGTATTATCCGAAACTGTCGCAAGAATAGCCCGGGAAGGCTTGCTGGATATTGTTCAAAATGGAACAGCAGTTCGTTTAAAAGATGGAATAAAAGCCGGTAACAATGTTCTACCTGTTGGTGGAAAAACAGGAACCGGAGATCACAGATATATTGTTTATGGAAAAGGGGGGGGAAGAAAGGAAAGTCGCGTAGTAAATCGAACTGCCACATTCATGTTTATTCTGGGCGACAGATTTTTCGGAGTAATTAGTGCATTTGTACCCGGTCAGGATGCCGCACGTTTTAAATTCACTAGCGCTCTTCCTGTACAAATGTTGAAATTGCTTGGTAATGATCTTGAAGGTATTATTATAAACGACATTAAAACTGAAAATAGTCAAGTCGATTAACCAAAAACTGTAATCTTGTTTTTATGAAAATTAAATTTATGGGATCAGGCTCAGCTCATGATCCAGAACGTGGAAACGTCTCTTTTCTTTTACAATCTTTAGCTAAAAATGAGAATAAAACCTCTTTATTAATTGATTGTGGTTTCATGAATGTAGCACAATATTTTAAACAGGATCTTGGAACTGAGATTCTTGATGCTGTTTATATTTCTCACTCCCACGCAGATCATATAATGGGGCTTATTCCTTTAATTTCTAAAATGAATGCTTCATCAAGATCAAAAAAGCTTGTTATAATTGGGCATCAAGGTTTAAAAGACAAGTATCTCAGAATTGAACAGATCACTGAAAGAGATCTGCCTAATATTCGCAAATTTGAACTGGAATTTGTAGAGTCTAATAAAATTCTTTATTTAAATGATTTAAGGTTTGACTTTGCCAGAACCTCACACGGTTCCTACACCAACTATTCAGTTAAAATAACCCAAAATAATATATCATTATTCTATTCTGGAGATGGAAAACTATTGCCAGAATCTGCTTCCCTAATGATGGACTCAGACTTTATTATCGCAAATACTGCAACATATAGCGATAATACACCTGCTCACAGCACTATTCAGGAAATTCTGAACCTCGCTCCAGATATAAAGCGTTTAAAAGCTATTTATTTTACCCATATACTCCCAAATATCTGCCGAAATGAGCTCCGTACATTAATTAATATTAATTCCCAATTATTTAAAATATATTTTCCTGAACCTCTTGATGAATTTTACCTTGATCCCTTAATTTAGGAATTCCTGGATCGTGAAAACAATTCGTATAATTATTTTTTGTTTACTCTTGCTGCTATTCTTGCCACTTTTCCTGGTGGCCTTTTCATCTTATGTCTCAACAATCGCAGGTTGCACATTACATGAAGGGTTTGTGAATCCATGCATTATATTCGGGAGTGACTGGGGGGCTACACTTTATGCATTGGGAATGATTGGGTGGATATTAATAGTAACGATACCAATTGCAACATTAATTGTTATTGGATGGGTGATTTTTGAGTTAACCAGATTTGTTATTATTTTCTCTCGAAAGAATACCAATAGAGACCAGAAAACATTGGATAATTAAAAAATCACAACTCTAAAACCCTTGCTAAAAGCTCCTTATGTAATTCAGGACTTGATGCTGCAACTATTCCACCTTTATAAGATGGATTAATACGTGGATTAATTGGCGGTATATCATCGCCATTAAAGTTTGTACACTTGCCCCCACCCCACTCCAAAAATTTACCAGCAATCATAAGATCTATTACACCAGCATCATTAGATACAAGTGCTGCGACTTCACTAAAACTTGTTGGATAAAGACCTATAACTTCAGGTTTACTGATTTCGGAAAGATCAATAAATTGATACCCACTAAAAGCTTCTATTAATTCACCATTTGCCTTGTAGGTTACAATTTTATCCCCAAAACAAGAAACTTTTCTAAAATTACCTGTTGAGCCGGAAATAGCATCCTCTCTTGTTCCCTGCTTTATACCTCCCCACGTTGATCCATAATAAAAAACTCCGAGACGAGGCAGATACCAGATACTGGCCTTACATATACCTTGAACTGCAAAAGAAATTATAATACTGAACTGATCATGACCTTTTTGATACCGGAGGGTTCCATCTATAGGATCTAGCCATATTTCTATTGAGTCAGTGGATAAGAAATATTTATCATTAAGTGAACTGGTGTATTCCTCTCCATAGAAACAGACTTCTGGAAATCGGGCGAGTAGAAGTACCTCAATAAAATTCTGTATTGAGAGATCGGCATCGGTCAAGGCTTGCTGTGCAGGATCAGAAAAAGCAGATTTTGCCGGTTGATCAACAATACGCTTTTGAATTTCTGAAGCATAGTCACCAGCCTGAACCAGATGAGGTAAGATGTATGATACTATGTCTTCTATTAAATAATCACTGCTCATCAAGTTCTTTAATCCAGCTTTTTAGTTATATTAGGTTACAAATAAATGTATACAAAATTCCATAAAAATTGGAGAATTAAAAGAGCTTATTAAGAATTTCTGAGAAATATTTTCAGACTTAATTATTAAGAGAATAATTAAACCTAAGCCAATTGAATTGTCGAAGAAATCAATTCACTTAAAGTCTGTATTACCTGAGAGCCAGCTCTGTATCCTTGCTGAAATTGAATAAGACCAATAAATTCACGGGCGGGATCTACTGTTGATGTTTCCAGAGCACCGCCCTGAATGGTTCCAAGCCCTTCTGTATTTGGTCGAACCAGCTTGGCCTGACCTGATGCATCAGTTGCCCTGAAATATGTATTACCAAATCGCTCAAGTCCATCTGGTGATTGAAAATCAGCCAAAGCAAGCTGTGCAGTTGGAACCTCAGCTCCTGAATCCATAATTGCTATAACATTTCCCTGCTGATCGATACTCACACCAGTAAGATTACCTGCTCTGATTCCGTCAGCAGTAATACCAGACATACTTGAAGGGCTTGCAAAACCTGTAAAACCGGCAAGATTTATTCCAATATTTCCAGGTGCGGCTCCATCGCCCCATGCAGGGGTAGCTTGTAATATATTCTCAACACCCTCAGCCTGTCTGCCAGTACCATCGACAACTATCTGTCCATTTCCAACTATTACCGGCACTCCAGCCTCTCCTCCGACAGAAGCACCATCAACAGCTGCCTGAACATTCCAGGTTAGGTTAGCTGTACGATAAAAGAAAAGACTTATCGAACGTTCTGCTCCTAGTGAATCGACAACCTGAAAAGACGTTGTAAATGAAGCGGCTTCTCCCATTTCTCTGAAAGTTGCACCAGCACCTGGCACCGGATTAACAATTGGAGAAACAGCATCAAGATTACCATTTAAAGCTACTGTTTCGGTTGGTCTTGCAGTACCTACAGCATTTCTCACATTGATTGGCACCGGTACATCAGGACTTTCCGCAGTATATCCTAATACCTGTTTTCCAGATCCTGTAACAAGAAAGCCCTCAGAGTTGGCCGTAAAATTACCCGCTCTGGTGTAATACTGCCTCTCACCATCCTGAACAACAAACCAACCCTTTCCCTGTATTGCCGCATCTAACTCCCGACCAGTCTGCTCAACTGTTCCCTGCAAATTATGCATGGCGTATACATCTGTACCTTGAACCCCATTTCCAGTCTGCAGTGGTCCACCAAATAGATTTCCCTGGCCCTGAGCAAATATATCAGCAAACTCAAGTCTGTTATTCTTGTAACCGGTGGTGTTAACATTAGCGAGATTATCAGCCACAACATTTAAAGCAGTACCATGAGCCATCAATGACTCTCTGCCTGCTCTCATGCCAGTTTCCAATCTCATCTCTAATCCCCTCTAAACTAAAATTAGGTTCTATGGCGGTAGAATAGACAAGCTCTATATAATCACAAATAAATACCCCACAGTGAGGATTGTCTCCGCAGACAATCCTCACGTTCCACACCTCCACAACCACTAAGCCAAGAGCCATCCGCTCCACCACCACACCACAGCAGTTTCAAGTAACAAGATATATGCCAGAGATGAAAAATCAGGTTTTTGCAAGAGAACTGAGGTTAATCCCTCGAAATGACAGGGACAAACAACCTATAGCAATAGTGCATAAAACCTGTATTGCATGGGCAAGAATAGCATAGGCAAAAGAAAATTCTTCCGAAAAAGCAAACACTCCGTTCAAGGCAGCAACGCAACCAAGATGAAAAGTACCGAAGAATCCAGGGGCGCTAGGAGCGGCTATAAAAAGGCCGACAAAAACACAACAAACAGCACCTATTGAAAGCATGCTGTAAAAATCGCTGGAGTACCCTTGAATTGCTCCAGAGGATTCTTGAAGGGCAAAAACAAGTACCATAAAACTCGAGGCGTACAGGAACCATATAAAAGCAGTAAAAACTAAAAGAGTGAATAACTGACGAAAACTGGCTATACTGCCAAGCCCATCAATAAATTCGAGACCTAGCTTCAAAATACAATCAACTATACTAGACGGTAGCAATATTTTTGTCTTCTCAGAGGTTTTTTTCAAAATATTTTGAATTAAATCTGGAGCAAAATAAGCAAAAAAAACGGCAACTATAATTCCTGAGGCTATTATACCTAATGCCTTAGAACCCGCATAGATAGTAGCTGGAATGTCAGGAATACCTGATACAAAAATAAAAAATATAAGAAACATCCCACAAACATCGAAAACTCGCTCAATAACTACACTTGCAAAGACCTTTCCAAAAGCAAATCCAGTCCATTTACTGAAAAACAATGGTCTTAGAAATTCACCTGCCCTGAGAGGAAGAATCATTGAAGCCAGATTTCCAATATTAAGTGCGTCAAAACGTAGCATGAAGGAAGTTTGCTGATCGGGTGCAAAGAGATGATTCCATCTAATTGTCCTTAGATACGTCACTGTCAGAAACAATAAAACCCAGATGACAAGCCAAAATATAGATACCTCTTTAAGGGTTGAAATCACCCTTTCCCAGTCAAGGGACTTCGCAAGGTACCATAATATTCCAATACTGATTAGAACACTTATCACTAGTGATAAGGTTTTTTTCTTATTATTTTGATCACTTAAATCTGATTCTAATGATGGATTTTCATATTCACGGGGATTATTCATAAAGGATATTTTTAGCACTAAACTAATAGGTTAGTATTGCCGATTGGTAATTAAGGCTTATCGGGGAAAACAATTTGATTTCGCAAAAAACCTGAAATATGGCATTTTGTCCAGGCTTTATATTAATTATTACGTTTTGTACTTCCATAATTGGTGTTACTTTAAGACGAAACTGTTTTATTGATATTTGCCTGAATGGGATTCTCAATAAGTTCTAGATATAAATACCGAAGTTGTTAGGGGTATTATGGATTCATATTTAAATCAGTTTCTCGTTGTCGTTATTAATTTTTTCGAGTCAATTTTATCTGTTCTTTTTTCAGCTCAATCATTTGGGGGTTTTTTCAACTCTCAATCTGATATCCCAAATATTTTTGGAATAGTTTTAGTCCTTGGTATAGGGTCATTTATCAGTTACTTGGTATTCAGGGTCTTTGTAATAAGCTTTAAGATCGGGCTAGTCATAGCAATAATATATGTTTTTTTGGGAATAGGATCTACAGATACGAATATTAAGGGTAATACTTCCGCTTCATCCCTTGCCTCAGCTCCTACATCAACATTTTTCTCACCTACCGGATCAAACTCTGGAAGTAATAGATTGTCGACAACTCCTGGATCAGGAATATCCGCCTTAATTAATACTAATCATACTTCCAGCAGTCATTTTTCAGCTTCTGGCATTTCTTCGTTAATTTATGATTACATAAATTTAGACTTAATTGATGTTGATTCAATTCAAACTTTTTTGATAAGCATGTTTAATGGTAGTTCAAACTCTAATGGTATCCAATTATCTAATAGCTCTACCAGCAATAATATGACTATAAAAAATATATCTTCTTCGCAATTTCCACCAGCAAAAACTCACTCATTATATCAAAAAGAGAATGAAGCAAGCTATTTTTCACCAGCTTTAAGCAATCTGGTTGAAGACCTACCGTCCTATTTTTCTGACCGTATTGAGGATTTTTCAGACTTATATAGTGATTACAATCTATCATTAGTTAGGAAAAAAAACACAAATCGTGTGGACTCCTTCTGAGTTTTTCTCTAAGCTGGTAAACATGTTTGAATATCTTTCACTGTTTCAAGAATTCATTGATGGTACATCCCAGATTTTCACTGGCAAAGCACCGTGGTGGGTTTATTTATTAATAGCTCTAATCCCTGTCTGTATTTTGGTTACAGTCAGAGAAGTGTCGTGCTGGTTTTTTAAGGTAAATAAGTTTCTTAGAAAGGTTGATCGTATAGACAAGAGGTTGGCTGTGCTGACTGGCACAATGGAAGAACTGCTTCGTGTAATCAAGACTGATATACAGAGAAACAAGATCCAATCGGGAAGTAAAGTCCTGTCAGACAGAGAAACAGATAATGATGATCTACCGGAAATTAAGTCAGATTATGAATTTACAGGTAAATTAAGTAATCGAAGTAAAGAAATTTCAGGATCATCTTATCATCAGTCGCTGGATTACGAAGATAAGATTCCAGGTAGAAATAACTACTTTACCCAAGATGATCCACCCTCGGAACCATTTACCCTTGGGCTGAAAAAGCCATTGGATCCAAAAAATTAAGGTATCCTCCTGATATGCCTGTTGCCAAACAGGCCCTGAAAAATTAAAAAAAATAACGGATGTGGAGCTGGACGGGATCGAACCGACGACCTCTGCCTTGCAAGGGCAGCGCTCTCCCAGCTGAGCTACAGCCCCACGAGAACTTGAAAATTCAACTCTTACTAATTACAAAACGAAAAAAAATACAAATAAAAAATGGTGGGCCAGGGAAGACTTGAACTTCCGACCTCACGCTTATCAGGCGTGTGCTCTAACCAGCTGAGCTACTGGCCCTTTATTAAATCTTAAAAAACCGAACTTTCCGATCTATCACAATAAGCTCAGATGCTACCACTAGCTAATTGAGAAATTCTTATTCAAAACATATAAAAGCATCTGGTGAGAAATTCCTCAAATCTGACCAGAAGTTGAAACCTCATTTTAACTTAAGAAAGCTGCTTGGGCATTACCCCAAAAAAACTACCCTTACAGATATTAAAAAACTAACAATTATCCATTGATCAATAAAAATTTGAGTATTATCAGGACATTATAGAGATTCAGCACTAACTAATTACTCACTTAGTTGGTATTTCATATCCCTGAAAATATGTTTCATTTTTCGCGCAGAAACTAGAACTTTCTATAAAGGGTGTCAATGGGGATGAATTTTTACTATATCCGATTATGTGTAATTTAAGGTATAATTAAAGTAGAAAAGACTAGTTAACTACCTTAATTGAATAGGTGGATATTGGCGACAACTCTTCTGTTGAATTCAAGCTATGAACCACTAAAAGTCATCTCCTGGGAGAGGGCTGTTACCCTTCTTTTTCTTGGCAAGGTAGAGGTCATTGAAAACTATGAAAAGAATATTAGATCTGTATCTATTGTTATGCGGGTCCCATCAGTTGTCAGGCTGCTAAGGTACGTCAAACTTGGTACAAGAACACCACCGTTAAATAAAGTTAATCTACTTACACGGGATGATTTTTCTTGTCAGTATTGCAGACGCAAACTTAAGCGTAGTGATGCAACTATAGATCATGTCGTTCCTCGATCACAGGGAGGTCCAACAACATGGGAGAATGTTGTTGTTGCATGTCCCCCATGTAATAGAAAAAAAGGCGGCAGAACACCACTGCAGGCAAAAATGGAACTCAAAAACAAACCTTTGGCACCTGAATGGCTTCCAGTGGTAAATTTAAATATTCATCCTGATCTTCCACGAACATGGAGATTCTTCTTCTGGGAAAAGTAAGATTGATTACGATACTCTAAATTTTATATTTCTTCTTATTTCGATAATTTCTTCATCAAATTTCTTAATTTAATAAATATGTGATATAACATATAATTTTAGCCGGAATATTTTTTAATTTTCAGAGTCAAATGTCAGTAATTGAAAATAAACTGAGAATTCTCAATGATGATCCGAGAAGTATTACCCTACTCTCAGCTCTTGGTGAAGATAGCGACCTTCATATTGTTGGAGGAGCCGTTAGAGATTTATTAATCGGGAGAAATATTACAGATATAGATTATGCGTCCTCTAAAGATCCAGATTCTATTATTTCTTTGCTTGAGAGAGAAGGTATAAAAGTTATACCAACAGGGCTTTCCCATCAAACTGTGACGGCAAAACCTCATAGTAATCTGCCCCATGTTGAGATCACAAGTTTTAGATCTCATGGAATGAATCCTGAAGGCGGCCTCTGTCTAGGTAAATCAATTGAAGAAGATTTGATGTTCAGAGACTTCACCATAAATTCTCTGGCATTAAAAATCACTAGTTCAGAATCATATTCCCCAGTCTTGATTGATCCCTACGGTGGCAAAAATGACATTCAAAATAAGATTATTCGTGGAACAGTTGATCCAGGAGCAAGATTTGAGGAGGACCCACTTCGAATCCTTAGAATGATTCGTTTTTCAACACAACTTGGATTTGAAATTGAGCCCGACACACTTAGAAAGGGAATTTCTCTTGCTGATACCTTATACAATTCAAGTATTGAAAGAATAAGAGAAGAATTCTTAAAAATACTTGTTTCCCCCTTCTTAAGACCTGGGTTTCGTATATTGGAAAAAATTAATTTTTTTGAAAATCTTATGCCTGAGATTAATAGGTGCCAAGGATTTGAACAAAATAAATTCCATAGACATGATGTTTACGAACATACCATTGATGTGCTTGAAATGGTTCCATCTACTCCATTACTTCGGATGGCGACTCTTCTTCATGACGTTGGGAAACCTCCATCGCTTAGTATTGATAACAATGGAGAAAGGCACTTTTATCTTCACGAAAAGATTGGTGCCGATATGGTAAATGAAATTTTATCACGTTTTAAATTCAGTAATGAGTTTATCAATGCTGTGGAACTCCTTGTAAGAACTCACATGCGGCCAATTGATGCTGGAGATGGAGGATTAAGACGAATACTAAGAGACACATCTCCCTACTACAATGAGTGGAGGGAGCTAAAATACTTTGATACATTATCAGTCACAGAAGATAAAACCAGACTGGATAAGGAATTTCGCATCTTTGATGAAAGAATTGAAGGTATTTTATCTTCTGCAGAGGAAAAACCATTTGCAAAACTAAACATTACAGGTTCTGATCTTATCGAACTGGGTTTTAAGCCAGGGCCGCTGTTTAAGGATATTCTAAACTTCCTGAGTGATGCGGTAATTGAAAATCCGGACATTAATGAAAAGAATAGACTCATAGAGCTTTTAAAAAGCAAATTTTACCGAGAAAATTAATCGCCTACCCTATTCACATTTTTACACTATTATTGTCGGCAATTAGTCCTCTTGGCAAAATATCTATCCGATATTATATACTTCGGGTATCACTTCTAAACTCTCGGACAAAGCAATAATGATAAAATCTTCTTTTAAGACTTCAGCTTCAGGAATTAGAATATCAGTTTTAATTTTCTGTGTATTGTTCTGCTTGTTATTTCTTGGATCATGTGGCGGGTCATCAAAAGATCCTACTGTTTTTGAAATAAAAATTGAAAATATTGCACGAACGCCAAGTTTTACTGCCCAGAATGGTGCGGGAATAATTACGGTATTTTCATCATTCATCGGGATGGTTCATCTTCAGCCTCAGGTTTTATATGCTAGAAATATACCTGATTATAAGCAGGGCCTCCAGCAACTTGCTGAAAATGGTGATATTAGCACTTTTCTAAGTTCTTTTCGTTTTGCAAGTGGCGTCGAGGTTATAGGTGTTGCTACTGAACCTTCTTCAGGAAATACCGGAATTCTTGCTCCTGGCCAGAGCTTTACTCTTTTGTTATCAGCTAACAGCACTGATGCAAGACTTAGCCTGGCAAGTTCATTTTTACAGGGAAACGATATTGTAATAGCAACTCCTGACTTGGGAGTTCCTCTTTTTTCAAGTGATGGAGTCCCCTTGACAGGTGATATAAGTGATCAAATGGATCTGTATGATATTGGCACAGAGAAGAACGAAGCTCCAGGGATTGGCCCTAATCAGGTTCTAAGGCAAAACCCTAAACCTCCAGAAGGTCAGGTATCTGCTGGAACTCCTGAGAATCAACCGGTAAAGTTAATTTCTGAAGTCAATGACGGTTTCAGTTACCCAAGGGCAAGAGATAGTATAAGGATTACAATCAAGGTTAGAGAACTTGGTACAAGTGCTAACACACCATCTTCGGCTCCTAGCCCTTCTGCTACTGATTCTACTTCCTCTCCTAGTCCTTCCCCTAATCAGGGTGAGGAGACTTCAACCAGTCCAAGCCCGGAAGATAGTCCCAACCCTGACACAAGTCCAAGCCCTGAGCCCAGCACAAGTACTAGCTTAACTTCCTAGCTAAATATTTAATTTTCAGTTTTTTGTTTGCAGTTATATCTTCAGGCTCATTATTTTTGAGATTTAGTAACGGTGCATTAATCTTACAGCATTTACCAATAATTTATACCTTAGACAGATCCTTATAAATAATATTTAAACAATTTTATCCTAGACTTACCGAACTGATTTAACAGATGCACATCTCGGTGCATCCGGCTCTGTTCTGCAAAAGGAAAGAAGCTCTCTTCTTAGTTCATCCTTATAACTTTTTTCAGAACGAGCGGCATTAAGTGGATCAATTTTTGCGGCTCTATCAACATCAGAGTGCCTTCTGTAACGAGAATCAAGAAATTTCTGGCATTTATCTGATGTGGGGTTTTCTTCACAAAATTCTTTAACCTTATCCTGTCTGCTTTTTTCTGCTGAACTATTGGAGGAATCAACATCTGAAGCATCGGAGTTGGTTACAACAGAGATTTTAGACTTTTCCGAATCTGAAGTTTCAATCTCAGCGTATTTCAGCTCCTCAAAAGTATCCATGTAATATCTCTTATCAAATTTTGCTCTGCTGTAATCTATAGTCCTACCTTCTTCAGAAAGAGAGTTATTGCTGAGGATGAAAAACAAAATAAATATGATAATTATTTTCTGAAATTTAAGATAAGCTGACATTTAATTGCTCCTCTTCTTTATAATGAATCGACCAGACTACAATTTATAATTTACATTCAAGTAATGACAATTGATCAATTATAATTGACCTATAATAATTACTTGAAGCTTGCCATCGATTCATCACCCTGATAACATCACAAAAGGTAAAACTTCAATAATTTCGGAGTGTTTCGTGAAACCAACTGTTAATTCAAACTCGCAGTCACATAATATTTATTTTATCATGACCTTTGTGCTTTTATTTTGCATTCCCTTACATGCTTCAGCAGATCCCCTGATTGAAAAGGGTAAATCCGTTTATAATGGAGCTGGTGCATGTTCTTCCTGCCATGGCCCTGAAGGCGCAGGTGATGGGCCAGCCAGCGCAGCCCTTAACCCAAAACCTGCGAACTTTGTAATTGGAAATTATAGAATTGACACTGATGGTGATGGTGTGGCTGGCACTGAAAATGATATTTATAACATTATCACCAAAGGTGCTGCCGCTTTTGGTGGAAACATGATGATGGTTCCAAGGGCTGACCTTCCAGAAGAAGATAGAAGGGCATTAGCAAAATACGTAATTTCTTTGAAGAAGTAATTGGAAGTCAAAGACCCTTTTTCGACATTAAGGCTGTTATTCAACTGTCCGAACTATAACAACAGCTTCTTAGTTATTCAGGCGGAAAATACGTGCATCGGTGATTAATACAAGAAACTACCCCATCCATACAGGTGTGGGTTTTACTGTCAGGTGAACATTTCACCTTTGAGCAAGAAAACTGCCTCTCAAAATCAGCCAAATGACTCCTGTTGATCGCAGTCATTGGGTCGCCCTGTAAACACTGGCAGCAACCATTAACTACCTGAACGCAATCTGAGTCCTTCCCACAGTACTGATATTTTTTTAAATCCAGATCAGGAAGTGAATAAGGAGGTAATTTATCCTTTTTGTTTTCTTTGTTTATTCCAGAACCACCTGAAACATTTATTTTGTTATCTGAATGACTTTTAAATTCTGGTATTCCATCTGCCAAGCTATTCTTTGATACTAGAAAAAATACAGATCCAAAAAGAAGAGCAGAAATGAAAATTTTATCAGAGAATTTTCGTAGCATGTAAAGTAATTGTAAGGACATAAATCATCAATAAAAAGTATGCTCTAAAAAATTTAGTCAGCAACCTAATTTAGTTATGCATTCTTTAAGGATAACTGTTGCAGACTAAAAAGAGTGTACTCTGCAGCTCCCCAAAGCCCGCTCTCCTGGTTATCCACAAGGAATATAGGCACTAAATCAAGAAATGCCTTTTGTGTGTCGGAATTGGAAAAAGAATCAATGAAATCAGGGCCTTTAGCAAGAATTGGGTTTTTTGCAATTACACCACCTGTAATAAACACCCCACCACTAGAGAATGACTCCAAAGCAAAGCATTTACATGCTCTTCCAAGACTTCTTCTATAAAAACTTAGTACTGGTTTGACCTCTTTAGACTCGGTATTATTAAGAATAAGTCTCGCCACATCTTCGGGAGGAAGAACCTCGGAGTTAAAATACTCATACAAATAACTCAAACCTCTTCCTGACAATACATGTTCAAATGATACGGATTTAGAGCCAAGCTTATTTTGCAAAAACTGAAGATATCCAAACTCTTCGAATGTCTCCACTGGGAAAGAAGCGTGTCCTCCTTCTGATGGAACCCCGATATAGGTGCGATCATTAACTGAATCGTGGATGTCTGAGTGCTTCACCAGAATAGCCTTACCCAGTCCAGTTCCTGGACCAATAACAGCAACAGTACCTGGTAATCGGACTCCAGGTTTAACACAAAGTGCATTCTCGGCAATTTTTCCAGCACAAGCATAGGCTTGAGCAAGAAAATCATTAATAAGGAAAATGGGAGCGCCTTTGAAAAATGGCTTTATATCTTCAATATCTATAGACCAGTTTATATTTGGAGGTTTACAATAACGACCTCCAGTAACTGGACCTGCAGCTGCCACGCAAACGGCGTGAATATTCAAAAAGAAAGAGCTGCCCCCCTGATCAGAAATTTTAAGAGCAGAAAATAATTCACCAAGAGAACCTGAATCAGATGTCCTTAGCCAAATGCTGCCTACTTGTAGAAGATCTTTAGATTCTGAATCAGATATCTCAAATAGCGAAAAGCGACTATTTGTTCCACCGATATCTGCAACAAGTATTCTGGTAGTCATTATAATGGTTAAGGGAATCCTTTTAATAAATTCAAAGCATTATTTGATTTATTACAACATAAAATAGCCTTTTAGAAGCCTCTTACTACTGGCAATCATCGAAATTAATGGATACAATATTCTGGTGAGCAAATAAGCGAGGGATTTAATGGCAAATTCGTGGGATAAGGGAGGTGATACCCTTACCAAAAAGAAAATCAATGTATCAGAGCCCAGAAAATACAGGGTCCTGCTGATTAATGACCATTACACTACGCAGGATTTTGTTGTTCTCATTCTCGAACAAGTTTTTAACAAGAATCCGGATGAAGCAAAATCTCTTATGCTTGATGTGCACACTAAAGGTAGTGCTCAGGTAGGAATCTATCCTAAAGAAGTAGCCGAAATGAAGGTTGCTATTGTTCATCATGTAGCTAGACAGAATCAGTTCCCTCTTAAATGCCATATGGAGCCTGTATAAAAATATGGCAAAACTGGAAAAAGAAGTAGAACTAATACTCGAAAGAGCTTCAGCAGAGGCAAAAGAACGAAGACACGAATATCTTTGCCTGGAACATATATTGTATTCAATCCTTTTTGAGGAAAAAGGAACAACAATACTTAGAGCATGTGGGGCTAATGTTTCTCGTCTGAAGATAAGGCTTGAACAGTTTTTCTCATCAAATCTTGAGAGAATGAATATTTCTCTTCACACTCCACCCCAAACATTGGCTGTTCAAAGAGTCCTTCAGAGAGCAGTACTCCATTCAGAGTATTCCAGCGCAAAGACTCTTACAGTAGGTGATCTGATAGCTGCTCTTTATACTGAAGGAGAGTCTCACTCAGTGTATTTTCTACTAGAAGAAGGAATAGAAAGACTGGATGTTCTTGATTACATATCTCATGGCCCAAGGCTTGAATATATGGAGGACGCAGAGATAGATGAACTTTTTGATGAGATTGAAGGAATTAATCTGGACGAAGATGATGACAATGATTATGAGGACGATGAAGAAGAAGATTCCTTTTCAAAAAAGCCCAAAAAACCTCAGTCTATCTGTGAAGATCTTACCAAACTTGCTAGAGATGGAAAGCTTGATCCACTGATTGGACGAGAAAAAGAACTGGAACAGCTTGTTCAAATTCTTTCAAGACGACTAAAAAATAATCCTCTCCTTGTTGGAGATCAAGGTGTTGGCAAAACTGCTATTATTGAAGGTCTTGCTCTTAAAATTGCTGAAGGATCAGTTCCTTCAAATCTCAAGGAATCAAAAATTCTTTCACTGAATCTTGGCAATCTTCTTGCTGGAACCAGATATCGCGGTGATTTTGAACAGAGGCTAAAAACCTTAATTGAATCTCTAAAAAAAGATCCTTCTGCGATTCTTTTTATAGACGAGATACACAATCTGGTAGGAGCAGGGGCAACAAGTGGATCTACTCTTGATGCAGCAAATTTGCTTAAACCTGTTCTTGCTAGGGGTGAACTAAAATGTATTGGAAGTACAACTTTCGAGGAATACAAAAGGCATTTCGAAAAAGATCGCGCACTAAGCAGACGTTTTCTTAAAGTTGATATAAATGAACCTTCAGTTGATGAAGCTATTAAAATTTTATCGGGACTTAAATCCCAATTCGAGAATTTTCATGGTATTCAATACACTCCCGCAGCAGTTAAAGCTGCCGTTAAATTGTCTGTGAAGTATATTCATGACAGATTTCTTCCGGACAAGGCGATTGATCTTCTTGACGAAGTTGGAGCTCGACTTAAGCTCGAACAGGAAAAGGAAAGAAGTACTTCCTCTGATGAAGCTAAAAAGGTAAAAACTATCTCTGTTCGAGCAAGAGATATTGAATCGCTTTTATCTCAAACGAGAAATATTCCAGAAATAAGTATTTCGACAAATGAAAATGAGAGACTCAAGGATCTTGAACCAGAAATAAGAAAGTTTATCTATGGTCAGGATCAGGCTGTTGAATCTGTTACAAAAGCTATTTTAAGATCCAGAGCTGGTCTTGGTAATCTTAAAAGACCAGTCGGATCATTTCTACTTGTCGGACCAACTGGTGTTGGTAAAACCGAACTTGCAAGACAACTTGCACGAGTACTCGGAATGAAGCTTCATAAATTTGACATGAGTGAATATCAGGAAAAACATACTATTTCTAGATTAATCGGTGCCCCGCCAGGTTATGTTGGTCATGAACAGGGGGGCCTTCTTACTGATGCCGTTCTTAAATCTCCAATGTCTATAATCCTTCTGGATGAGATAGAAAAAGCACATCACGATATCTATAATGTACTACTCCAGATTATGGATGATGGTGTACTGACAGATGGAACCGGGAGAAAGGCCCATTTCTCTGAGTGTGTCGTTGTTATGACATCAAATGTCGGGTCTGAGAATGTATCTGGTGTACCAATGGGATTTGCAAATACTTCAAGAGGTATTGATACCGGCGCACTTGAAAAGACATTCAGGCCTGAGTTTAGAAACCGTTTGGATGCCATAATCAAATTTAAAGCCCTTCCAATCGAGGTTGTTGAACAGGTTGTTGATAAGTTTGTGTCTGATATTGATAGCCAGCTTAGAGAAAAAAAAGCTTCTCTGACACTATCTTCCTCCGCCAGACGATGGTTTGCTGAAAAGGGTTTCAATCCAGAATATGGTGCAAGAAATGTGTACCGCCTTGTTCAAAAAGAAATTAAAGACCGGCTGGCTGAAGAAATCCTTTTTGGGGAACTAAAAGGTGGCGGTGAAGCCAAAGTTGACGTAAGAGATGATTCAATTTTCTTCACATTTACAGCAAGAAAAACCACAAAAAGGAAAAAGAAAGGTCGACTAGCTCTTATGGCTCCAGAAACAGATCATGGAGCAGAGTAACTTTTATAAAAAAATATTATAATACTTTATCTTAAATATTTTATGTCCAGTCCTTATTGCACTCTTTGCTCAGGAAAATATGAAGGTAACCTGCTTGTTACAACAACACATGAGCTATCCGGCAGCACGTTATTAACCGATGCTCCGGTCGATAATCAAGGCAGAGGTTCTTCATTTTCCCCCACTGATCTTGTCGGAGTAGCTTTGGGAACATGCATTCTGACTACTATGGGAATAATTGCAAAAAGAGACGAAATTGATATTGATGGTAGCAAATTTTCTGTCGAAAAAATGATGTCAGATAATCAACCACGAAAAATTACAATGCTTAAAGTTAATTTCAACCTTCCCATTAGTATTCCTTCTGATTATCGAAAAAAACTTGAAGGGTGTACTCACGCTTGTCCTGTTCACCGAGCTTTACATCCTGATATCAAAATTGATTTCAGTTTTTCTTATGAATAATATTTAATTATTTTAAAAAAATTAAATATTATAATTTTATTTTATTAATTTCTTTGCTTCAGACATAAAACTCTTTATACGTTCTGGAAGTGGAGATTCAAAATACAATGACTTCCCAGTTACTGGGTGGGTAAAACCTAAACTGGTTGCATGAAGAGCAAGTGATTTTTCTTTCCAAAGTGGGTGCTTGGCGCGACCAGGGCTATAACGTTTATCTCCTAATACAGGATTGCCACGCTCTGAAAAGTGAACACGAATCTGGTTCCTTCTTCCGGTATCCAGCTTGATTTTAAGAACTGATGCATCATTTAATTCCTGAATCACGGAATAATGCGTACAAGCATATTTTGCACCATTCATGGCCCTTGATCGAGTTTCAGTATCAGAAATATTATCAACAGAATATTGATTGAGATCTTTGTCAGTTGATAAATATGATTCAATAATTCCTGATTTATCTTTTAGATAGCCTCTCACAATTGCGCAGTATTCACGATTTGGTTTCCTGTTTTCAAATTGTTGTCTGAGCTTATTTGCAGTACCTTGACTCTTTGCAAAAACCAGTAAACCGGAAGTATCACGATCCAGTCGGTGTATAACTTCAAGACTTCGAACACTTGATATCGATTCATGGAGTTGATCGATAAGACTACTCCCACGACCAGCTCCTGATTCTGTAGGAACTGTGAGAACACCAGGTGATTTATTTACTACAACTAAATGTCCATCTTCAAAAATAATACTGTAATCATTGCTGATATTTAGTTTTTTTTTCTCTTTATATCTTTTGGTGTCATCATAAGTCAATGTAACCTTCTCACCCTTCCCAACTTTTGTACCAGGATTAAGGCAAACAACTCCGTTATAACTTACACAACTATTTTGAAAAAGGGCTCTAATTTGAGAACGGGGTAAATTTAAATGTTCGCGCACTGGCGCATCAATTGGACCATCATTACTGGCAATAAGAGTTACAGTTTTTAATGTCACAGTACAGAATATCCCATCTTATCTAATAATGGGCAACCTGACCATGACTTGAGCCAGACTTGCTGCTGCCAATCAGGGCATCAACAAATTCTTCAGCATCAAATGGTCTAAGGTCAGCAACTGACTCCCCTACTCCAATGTATCTTACTGGAAGACCTAGTTCATCTTTGATTGCTATAACAATTCCGCCCTTTGGAGTTCCGTCCAGTTTTGTAATAACAATACCAGTAAGACCAACAGAAGCATTAAACTCTCTAGCTTGCTGTAAAGCATTTTGGCCACTTGATCCATCGACAACAAGAATAGTCTCGTGAGGAGCGCCAGGCTGCTCTCGGGATATAATTGACAAAATCCCTGATAATTCCTTCATAAGATTAACTCTTGTATGTAGTCGACCTGCGGTATCTATCAACAGAACATCAAAATTTTCATCTTTTGCCCTATTCACAGCCCTATAGGCTACAGTGCTTGGTTTTTCTCCTTCAGATCCTTTTTCTATAGCTGCAGCAGCACGATCCTTCCAGATTTCAAGTTGTCCTGCAGCTGCGGCACGAAATGTGTCACAGGCAGCTATAAGAACCTTTTTACCTTGCGCCTGATACTGAAAGGCAAGTTTCCCAATTGTTGTAGTTTTGCCAGCACCATTAACCCCTACAACAAGAATAACCTTAGGCTGCCCCTGCACCTTGCATGGTTCAATCTCAGGCTCATCGGAATTGTAAAGAATACCAAGAATCTTTTCTCTTAAACTTTCCTCAATGATTTGAGAATTCAGTGGTTCGTTTCCTGTCTCAGATTTTATCTCTGAAATTAATCTTGTACTGGTTCGTACGCCTAGATCACTTTCAATTAACAACTCCTCAAATGCGACCAATACATCTTCAATATTACTTGCCTCACCTGAAGAACGTTTAAAAATATCTCTTAATCCGGCCCAGAATGAATTTCTTGACCTGGCAAGCTTGTCAGAAAGTAGTACAATAGATTGATCATTCTGTAGTAGATTTAAAGAACGATCCGTATTTCCTTTAATCTCAGGACTTTCAATGAGCAGTTCGTGCGATTTTACAGTTTCTAAAACTGTTACCGGAAAACTTTTTCCGGATTCATAAGATTGATTTTCAAATTGTGAATTATCTAAAGATTGTATCGAAGGATTTTTTTTTCGGTTTTTTAGAATTTCAATTATAATTGCTAAAACAACAAGAAAAAGGCCAGTAATTGTAAACTTCCAGGAGTTTGACACTGTCATTAGAGACAGTAATGGTTCTAATAAAAAAATTAAATATTCCATTACCTGCTAACCTCTTATGATTTTGCTCAATAGAAAGCTTTAAAACAAAATAGCTCTATCCGTTTACTGCCCATTTTTCGATTTCGCTTGCTGCATCCTCAAGATTTACCGTAATAGCAGTTGTAACACCACTTTCCTGCATTGTAATGCCAATCAAACGATCAACAGCCTGCATACTCAATTTATTGTGCGTAATAAGTAAAAACTGTGTTTTATCGGAAATTTCCCGAATCAGTTCAAGAAAACGCTCAAGATTTGCATCATCAAGAGGAGCATCAACTTCATCAAGAACACATATTGGTCCTGGATGATACAAGTAAACTGAAACTAGTACCGCAGTTGCAACCAGAGCCTTTTCTCCTCCAGATAGCAACTCCATTGTAGTAATCTTTTTACCAGGAGGTCGCACCACTATATTAATACCACTTTGCAAAGGATCATCGGGATTTATAAGCTCCAGGTGCCCAGAACCACCACCAAATAGTCGAGGAACCAGTTGCTCAAATTTCTCACTGACAACTGTAAAAGTATTCAGAAAACGAATCCTTGAAAGTTCTTTTAACTGCTTTATTGTTCTCTCTAGTGTAGCTTTAGCTGAAGTAAGATCTTCCATTTGCCGGTTCATACTTTCAAGTCTTTGCTCTTCAATTTCGCAAAGCTCAATTGACTGAGGATCTACTTCTCCTTCTCTCTCCAACCTTCTTCTTAAAGATCCCGACAAATCCAAAAGGCGCTCAAGTTCCCGATCAATCTGACCGCCTTTTTCCTGCATCAGCGACCTCGCAGTTGGCTCGTCAATCAAGCTGAAGGAATCATCCTCTGGATAATACTTTCTGATATCTTCTGTCATAAGATCAAGTTCTACTTGAGCTTTATCGACAGATCCAGAAATTTGTCGAAGTGTCCGCTCCAGTGACTCTCTGACCCGCCTTAATTCAGATTGCCCATAACGGATTTCTCCAATCTGCTTCAAATAACCAAGTCTCAGATTCTCCTGTTCTTCAATCTGCCCCTCAAGCATCCTGATCTTGTTCTGATCCTCACGGGAAGAATCCGAAGAAGCAGCCTGAGCAGCTTGAGTAACTGAGAAAGTTGTAGTTTTTATTTCTTCTTCAATTCTGGAAAGTTCGAATATACATTCCTGATTGCTACTCTCCAGTAACTCATCCTCACGCTTCAGCCTCTCAATATCTCTCCTTACAGCATCCGTATCAGAAATTATTTTGGCAAGGGTTTGTTGAGTATTAGACAAAATCAATGCTTCTTCACGCTCAATAACCTGAAATTCATTCCTTAAATTACGTTCTTTGGATCTGAGTTCTTCAGCTTGCCTTCTGTTCTCTTCTCCCTGCCTCCTGAATAAATCAGACAAGTCTTTTTGAAGTTGATGTAGCTCAAGTCGACTATTATTTCTTAAATCAATTTTCTCGCGGGTAGCTGACAAACGGTCTTCTACCTGATTTAATCTTTGGGATATATCTTCAAGAATTTTTACATACCCTTCCCGATCATCTTTTAGTTTTGAAAGCCTTCGGGTAAAAGAAAAATTCACACCTTCTCCTTCAGTGGAATACCAACCCCATGGTGTTATAAGAGCACCAGACTTAAGAACTATAAGAAAATTATCTTTTATATCTCCAGTAACATTACGAAGCTGCTCTCTGAAACTAAATGCGACATCAATGTCTGAAGCGACAAAGACCCCATTAAGAAGTTTATTTACTACTCCCTCAAAACCTGGTTCAACTTCGATAACATTAGCGAGCGGGCTTATTCCAAAAGGTAATTCTCCGGATAAAAGTGTTTGTTCCAGGTTGTCTTTAGCAATATTGAAATGATCTTTATTCAGCACTCCGATACGTCTCTTCTGTGCTGAATTTTCAGAATTTTTCAGGTAGTCCCTAAGTAACTCAGTAGACTGTGAGCTTATCAGGAATTCCGCTCTCTCACCCAGTGCACCCTGCAAGGCCCTTTCATATTCTTCGGGTACTTTAATTACAGATAACAAAACCCTTTCGCCCGTATCGCTTTGTACGAAAGAACGTCCTGTAACCTGAAGAGTATGTTCGGTAAAGGTCTCAAGCTGCTTTTCTATAGCTTTAATCTCACTATCAATTGCAGTAAGAATTTTTTCAGTATCTGATTTTTCTTTTTCAATATTTTTTAATGTTTTTGAATCTGAATTGGCAGCATCACGCAGTAATTCAGCATCACGTAAAGATTCTTCCAGTTCTTCAATTCTTATCTTTAAAGATGAAATTTGACTACCGGTAGAACCATCTGCCTCTTGCTTTAATCCATCTGAAAACGAACTCTCTTCAACAAATTTCTGAATTTTGTTTGCATGATATACCAGTAACTCATCAAGTTTCTTTTTCTGATTCCTTACTGCCTCCTCACTAACACTTGCTTGCTTAGTTAAACGATCAAGTTCAGTTGTGTTTATATCTATATGAATTTTTATATCTTCTTTTCTCTTTTTATCTGCTAATAACCTTGAATTCAAATAATTCCGGTTACTTTCAAGAGATGCAAGCTTTACTCTTGTATTTTGAAGTCGGGCCTCAAGTTCCATAAGAGAACGTGAGCACTGATCTTTCTCCCGACGAAGTGACTGAATATTAACCTCTGCATCATGAAGCTCTGCCTCAAATTCGGAAATTTTTGCATCTTGTTCCTGAATCTCTCCACCACCTTCTTCCAATTTGCGTTCTAATGTGGAGCGTTCAAGATTTCCAGAATAAATTTCTGTAATTAATCTGGCGCTTTTAAGCATAAACAAGTCTTTCTCTGCAGCATGTAGCTCATCTTTAAGATCTTGTCTTACTCTAGCTCGCTGTGCCTGACGTCTTAGTACACGAACCTGTTTTTCGACTTCAAGAATGATATCTGATAATCGTTTAAGATTATCGTCTGTTCTTTCAAGACGTCTGATTGCTGCTTCCATTTTGGTTCTGAAACCGGAGATGCCAGCGGCCTCCTCCAATAACTCTCTGCGTTCTGAAGGTTTTTTTGAAATAAACTGACCAATTTGTCCCTGCTGCACAATACTCAAGCCTCGAGCACCAAGACCGATTAAACGATATACATCCTGCATATCACGAAGACGACAGGGAACTTTATTTATGAAATATTCACTTTCTCCTGAACGATAAAGGCGTCTGGTGAACTGTATTTCCGCAACATCCAATAGACCTGGAATATCCAGAACTTTTTGATTTATCAAATTAATTCTTTCCGAAGATGTCGAATTGTCAACTTCAGCACTTTCAAGCTGATCAATCTCTTCATCAAGATCAATATTTTTGTTAGCTCGCTCAATCCATTTGGAATCAGGTTGAATAGTCAGAGAGACTTCAGCCATACCGAGCGGTCTTTTTCCATCAGATCCATTAAATATAAGATCCTCAAATGATCCACCGCGAAGCTGTTTTGCCTGTGTCTCCCCAAGTACCCACCTTAGGGCATCAACAACATTTGATTTTCCACAGCCATTTGGACCAACTATGCCAATCATGTTTTTGTCAAAATTTAGAACAAATCTTTCAACAAATGACTTAAATCCAAAAATCTCTAACCGAGATACACGCATGAAGAGTTTCCTATTAAATAACTTGGTTTAGTGAGCACTTGATCCTTTTTTTACACCTCGATCCAATAAAATACAAGATCAGGGTGCAATTTAAGATTCAGCACATGTAACTTTAACCAGTTTATACTAACTTATGTATTTTAATAGTCTGATTGGATTCATATATATGCCTGTAGTGGTTTATTTTGTTACCTGATAAAACTACTTAATGAACCGAGAGATTCTTTCATCAATTACAACTTCTATCACTGAGCAAGACTACCTATCTGTTCAGAAACCAGCCCAATATCTTGGTGGAGAAAAAAATTCCGTTATTAAAGATCCTTCAAACGTGAAACTCCGAATGGCACTGGCATTTCCCGACACATACGAAGTTGGAATGAGTCATCTAGGTATCCAAATCTTATATGACCTGATTAACCGTGACAAACGCTCATGGGCCGAGCGCGTTTATATGCCATTACCAGACATGGAAAAGGTCCTTATAGAAAAAAATATTCCACTTTCTACCCTTGAAAGCAGTTCACCACTTAAGGCTTATGACATTGTCGGATTCAGTTTGCAGTATGAATTGTGCGCTACAAACATACTTGGGATGTTGTCACTGGCCGGAATCCCCCTGTTTTCAAGTGATAGATTGAATAGCGATCCAATTATAATTGGAGGTGGACCATATGCATATCACCCAGAACCAATCGCCCCGTTTTTTGATGCTTTCTTCCTCGGTGACGCAGAAGAGTTTATTCCTGAGTTAATAGAATTGTACTCGGAAGTCGATATACAAAAGGCAAAATCTGCTAATGCAAATTCCCTAAACAGGCAGTATTTAATTGAAAGACTTTCCTTTATAAAGGGAATTTATATACCTTCCATGTTTTGCCCTGAGTACAATTCAGATGGATGCCTGATTGATATCAAACCCGTTAATCCATCAATAAAACGAATTGAAAGACGACTCCTTCCAACACTTGAAGGAGCACCCTACCCCTCAAAGCCAGTCGTACCAAACGTTAATATAATTCATAACCGTCTGGCAGTAGAAGTAATGCGTGGTTGTGTCAGAGGTTGCCGCTTCTGTCAGGCCGGATACCTTTATCGTCCCCAACGAGAACGTTCCCCCGAGGAGATACTTGGTATGATTCAAGATGTACTTCCCCAAACGGGGTTTGAGGAAGTTTCGCTTCTTTCTCTTAGCACAGCAGACTATTGTTCGATAATTCCACTTCTTAAAGCACTAACTGAGCGTTATGGTCAGGGAGAAACGCTGGGCATCTCTTTTCCATCAACAAGAGTTGATGCTTTAACTCCAGAGGTACTTGAAGAAGTCCAGAAAGCAAGAAGAACCAGTTTTACAATTGCTCCAGAAGGGGGATCTCAAAGACTCCGTGATGTTATAAACAAGGGAGTAAGTGATGAGCAGATTATTAATACATGTTCAAATGTGTTTAAAATGGGCTGGTCATCAGTAAAGCTTTATTTCATGATTGGTCTTCCTACTGAAACAGATGAAGACCTGCAGGGAATAATTGACCTTGCAAAACGAATAAAGATACTTCCTGAAGCTTCTGGCAAGGAAATTACAGTTAGTGTTAGCACACATGTCCCAAAAGCTCATACTCCATTTCAGTGGACAATGCAGATACCTCCCGAAGAAACCCTAAGAAAACAACGCCTGCTTTCTGCCGGCCTTAAGCGTCATAGAGTTAATTTCCGATATCATGATTACTTCTCAACATTCCTTGAGGGCGTATTCTGCCGTGGAGGTAGAGAACTTGCTCCTGTAATTTTTAGGGCATGGCAACTTGGGGCTCGACTTGATGCCTGGCAGGATCACCTCTCAGAAGAAATATGGATTAAAGCTTTTAGTGATTGTGGAATTGATCCTTATGATTATCTTAAAGAACGAGCCGAGGATTCTGTTTTACCATGGGATCATCTCGATTGCGGAATTTCAAAAAGCTGGTTTCTTAGAGAATACAAACGCTCGCTACGGATTAAAACTACACCAGACTGTTTGACTACATCATGTTCAATTTGCGGAGCATGTGACTATGATGTAAAAAAGAATGTGCTCTGGCCAAGGGAGGAGACAGAGCGATTACTTGGTTGTCGATTCTCAATAAATAACTCTGATAAAATTAATTCACTTCCTGAGAATTTAAATTTTGAAGATACCAAGGCAGCTTCCCGAATAAGAATCAAATATAAGAAATCGGGCAACTTTCGTATGCTGGGTCATCTTGAATTATCTACACTATTTCAACGGACATTTAGACGCGCAGAGATTCCCGTTTGTTACAGCAGAGGTTATCATCCATTACCAAGGATTGTCTTTGGTCCCCCTTTGCCATTTGGACTTGGGAGCGAAGCTGAATATCTTGACATTTTCTTGTCCAGAAAGATCATTAATTTAGCTGAATTACTTGAGAAAATTGCCTCTGAACTTCCAGCAGGCCTGGAACCAGTCGAAATAAATGAAATAAATACTAATGAAATCTCATTATCAGAACAGATAATTGGCAGTACCTATCAAGTTGAATTTCTTGATGCTCCACGCGGTCTTCTTCAAAGGGGATTACTACAGAATGGCAATTTTCACCTTCTTGAAGATTTGAGCAATATAATCATTGAGCGAATCCAGAAAGCAAAAAAAGGAAGGAAATCATCAACTACTAGAAAATTCATTTTATCAGAATATATAACTGAAATTAAATACTCTGGAACATTTTTGACCTTCTCACTCCTAGCTCCTCCTCAATTTGCAAGCCCTTCACCTGTAGAAATAGTTCGAGCCTTATCAGAGTTAGATCAAGGCTCAGTAAATATTATTAAAATTTCCTCAATTTTTGGTAATAACATGAAGGACAACACTAGCTGCAAATCCGAAAACAAAAAAACTGACCTTAAAATGCAAAACAGTGTTTTCTCTTAAAATTCAACAAGTTACCTCACAAATGTGATCCGTCCTGATTTTAGCTAATTATTAACTGATACATGGCCGATAAGGTAATCTGGCCATTCTAATGAACTGAAATTAATTCATCCTCAAAATATGATTTCCGAGCCTGACAATTATAATATTCTAGTAGTAGACCCGCAGGATGCAACCAGAGATTCAATACTGTCTTCATTTACTAATGATGACGTTCCTGCCTTGATTGCCGAAGCAAAATCTCTTCAAAAAGCTGTAAGCTATATCGAGGAAAGTAATCTTCATTACCTTTTTCTTGGACCAAATCTTCAAAGAATTGATGTTAAGGAGTTTTTATCTCTTAATGATTCCGGAGCAAAAGTACCAACAATTGTACTTTTGCCAAAGGAACTTCTTGAAGAAGCAAGTGCGCTAATAAGTGAAGGAGCTAATGCGGCTATTCCTTTTCCTATTGCAAGTGGTGAAATACTACGAACAATTAAATCGGCTGCTAAAGACATTGGTTTTAAGCTTGAAAGTTCAAAGGATATACCTGTTCAATCACCCAATTCTTCATCGGTAAGCAATGCTAAAGCTCATGAATTGGCAGATGTACTTGAGAAACTCGCCAGACGCTTAACGGCCGTAGCATCTAATCTAAAAGATCTTCATTCAGAAACTGTCATCAACAGAAAGAATATACCAGATGCAGTTAATGAGGTTATTACTAAATCCTCCTTATTAAGAAAGGGCAAAGAGCAAGAAGACATCAAAATACTTGTTAAAAATATAACAAGCAAAACATAAACTGATTCTGACTTTCCTGGTTATTACTTTCAATAAAATCTGTTACTGCTTTTCAATATTTGAATATTTAGCTATAAATTGACGATACCATAAATTCAATCGTCGAAGTTTCTATATAATTTATTCAGGACATCAATAATGCATAATAACAATGTTACAGACGGAAGTGATATAAAAATTGCGGTCGCAAAAGGTGACGGTATAGGTCCTGAGATTATGGATGCAGTTCTTCAAATATTTTCTGCAGCTAAAGTACCACTCAACTACCTGTTTATTGAAATGGGCAAGTGGGTTTTCGATAAGGGGTTTCCAACTGGAATGACCCCTGAATCTAAAGAAATTATAGAACAAACAGGAGTACTGTTTAAGGGACCCATGGAAACCCCTAAAGGGGAGGGTGTAAAAAGTATAAATGTTACTGCCAGGAAAACATGGAACACATATGCAAATAAGAGAAGCTTTAAAAGCTTGCGTGGTGTAGAAACTGTTTATAGCAAGGCTGGACTTCCTATTGACTTAATAGTAGTTCGCGAAAATATCGAAGATACATACGGGGGTATTGAGCACCAGTTAACAAGTGATGTTGCACTTGTAAGAAGGTTTATTACAAAACCAGGAAGTCTTCAATTGGCTCGATATGCTTTTGAAATGGCAAAAACGGAAGGCAGAAAACGCGTTACATGTGGCCATAAAGCAAATATAATGAAAATCACTGACGGACTCTTTCTTTCCTGCTTTTATGAGGTTGCAAAAAATTATCCTGATATTCATGCCGATGATATCATAGTTGATGATCTATGCATGAAACTGGTTGTTAAACCAAATACTTTTGACATAATTATGTTACCCAATTTACAGGGAGACATTGTAAGTGACCTCTGCGCAGGACTTGTCGGAGGTCTAGGATTTGCACCTAGCGCAAACATAGGCGATCATATATGTATTTTTGAGGCAGTACACGGCACAGCACCAGATATTGCTGGAAAAAATCTGGCAAACCCAACTGCCCTACTTTTAAGCGGAATAGGAATGCTGAATCATTTAAGTATGAAAAATTCCATTTTTAAGGAAAAGGCAAGGATCATTGAAGATGCCTTGCTATTGACCCTTGAGCAGGGCAAACACACAGGCGACTTTGGCTCAACTGAAACTCCTTCAATATCGACCAAAGATTTTGCAAAAGCTATAACAGATAATCTTGTTATGTCTGATAACCATTTATCAAATAACGCATCATTTTTGCCTAAGGAATCAACTCAATTCTCAAATCGAAACAAGCTTACTACTAATCCTTTTATTACAGGGCCAATAATTGAAACTGGATCAATAGTTGGAGCAGATATATTTATAGAATCACTTCAACAGCCATCGGAAATTGCAAATAAACTTAAATATATTAATGATAAGTTTTTTTCATTTTCAAAAAAAATGGCGCTCATCATGATAAGTAATCGGGGTACTCAAGTTTGGCCAACTGGCTCTGTTTATACTAATCTGGTTAATCACTTTCGCCTGAGATTTGAGTCAAAATCTCCAGATCACTTAACACAATCGGACATAATTGAACTTTACCGTGAGGTTTCGGAACATTACAGGGTAAGCTCGGTTGAAATTCTTCAGACATGGAATGGTAAAAAGGGCTATAGTCTTGCCCAGGGACAAGAATAAATGAGACAATTATAAGTGTGACAAGGGTATAAATGTCTATTATCCATATTTTATTAATTTTTACTATGCAGCAGCATAAAAATCTCTTATCTTTAATAATTTATAACAAGATCAATTCTAATGAAACCTGACACAGAAAACAAACCTGACAGAAGAACAGCTCTTACTATTCTTCAGTCACTTGAGTTTCAATGTACAGGATCAGAATGTGAAGACATATGTTGTAAAAAATGGGAAATTGGAGTTGATGAATTTACATTTAAGGAATGGCAAGATTCCAGTATGTGGAATTCAATTAAGTTAAATCTTAAAATTATTCCAGACAGTCAAATAAAGCCCGAATGTGCAGCATATCTCAAATTAAACCCGAATAATCAACTATGTAATTTTCTTGACGAAGATAAGCTATGCATTATTCATAAAACTCTTGGTGGCAAAGCGCTAGGACACACATGTCGCACTTATCCTCGTGAGGACTCATCTATAGGTAATGTACCCGAGAGAAGCTTTACGCTCTCTTGTCCTGAAGCAGCCAGGCTTATATTAACTCCAAAGGAAGGTTTGCATCTAGAAATTTCAGATAATATTGAATCTATTGGACCTTTCTACAAAAATCTAATCGATCAGACGTTTCCTTCATATCTTGTTACAGTTGAAAACTACATGAGACTCAGAGTTACTGCTTTAAAAATTATCCGGCATCGTGAACACAGACTTGAAAACAGATTGATACTTTTGGGGCTTTTTGCTGATTATCTTCAGAGAATTTTTGATAATTCAGATAATTCTGATCCAGATGCCATTGATTCACTGACTTCCCAGTTTGAATCCCTTCTATCAAAGGACAGATTTGATGAACTTAAAGGATTGGTAGGCAAGATCCCCGTTGTTATTGATACGAAAATTGATTTTCTTTCATGTTTACTGAACCTTCTTGGTCCACACGCAATGGCTCAAGAGAGGTTTTATAATTATTTCAAGTCATTCTCCCTAGTCCTTAATAATTATGAAAAGGATGATTTCGAAAGTACTTATAATAAAAAAAGAGAGATCTACATTAAACACTTTCAAAATGAATATATGCTCGAAAATTATCTCTTCAACTCAGTGTTTGCTAGTGCATTTCCGGTTATTTCAGACAAACCACTGGAACAATTTCTGCGAATAGCATTAAAATTTTGTATAATTAGGGAGCTTCTAATAACAATGTGCGATGAAAACAAACTCCCATCAAGCAAAGAAATTATTCAACTGATTCAAAGTTTTACACGAATGTATGAACATTCAAAAGTACTTCAGGATGCTTGTATAGGCTTTATGAAAGAGATAAATTTTATTTCTCTTCCCCATGCTTGCATATTAATTCGAGACTAGTATGCAAATAGACAAACCTCTTAAACTTTATATAGCAAGCTGGGCTGAGGGAATTGGAGGCGGGGCGGCGCGAATGGAATCTTACTATATGAGGTTTTTTGACAGAAGCACAATTATACCAGTGCACGTTTCATTAAAAAGTCGAAACCCTGAATCGCCGTGTTACGCTGGATTAGAAGATTCAATTTATGCCCCAAAAACAGAAAAATTTAATTTTCTTGTTGATCTGTTCAGTGATGCAGATATTGTTCAATTTCAAGGTTCTTTTGATCCATTAGTATGCGAAGCGGCAAAAGCTGCAAGAGTTCCACTTCTTATTGAAGTATTACATAACATCGAACAGGGTGGACTTTTCCCGGAAATTAACGCCTCAATATGTGTTTCAAAAGCTGTCCAAAGTGCACAGGCCGAATCAAGAATTCAGGAGGGATTATGTCCTATTATAAGAAATGGCATTGCACTTGAGGACTTTCCTTTTCGCAATTTAACACAAGAAGAACAAATCAATAGTAAATCACCATTAAAAATCCTTCAGGTAGGTGCACGTGAAAAAATTAAAATTCATCTGGATGAAATATCTCCTATAATTTTTGAAAAATATCCATATGCAGAGTGTATTATCGCCGGTCGTGGGCAGATTCTAAACTCAAATGAACGTATATCATATATGGGCGTGACAAATGAAATAGCAAGCTTATATCGTGATGCAGACCTCATGATTCTTTTATCTGGTGCTGAACCATTTGGCCTAGCCTGCATTGAGGCGATGGCATCGGGAGCAATACCAATAGTTTCAAACGAAGGTGCTTTTCCTGAAATTATAGAGCATGGAGTCACGGGGTTTTTGCTTAATATAGAACAGGTTTATCAAAATCCCGAAATTCTACTTAATACCATTGATTGCTTCACTAATAGTCGTATTAATGACATGCGAATCATGGCAAGAAAATCAGTTGAACTGAAATTTTCTGCCAGGGATTGTATCAGACAATATCAGGATTATTACCTGCATCTTTACGAAGACGTCTCTAAAAAGAGTCTTGTTAAACGAAGTCGCTTGATATCCAAAAGAACCAAAACACCCCCGAACGCCCTCGTAGGAGAAGCCCTATATTCCTTCCAGGAAAACGATATTGAATCGATGATGTCCATTCTCCAGAATATTGTAAATTACAAAGATCCGATAACAAACTCAACATGTGTGGAAGTTATCGCAGATCTGGCATTATTTCTTTTCTCTATTGACAAAATTACTCTGGGACATGATCTTTTCCTTCATCTTTTTAATGGAGAGACCGAACGCGAATATGTCATAGAAAGATGGCTTCAATCGGCTGCCCTTGATATAGCTTCTAGTAATTCAAGAGAAATGGTTACGCTCAGAAACCTTTTAATAGGTACATATTATTCTGATTCCGAGTTTGTCTTGAGGCTGGCAGAGATATTAATTAGAAACAACCAACCCGAAGATGCAATTAAATTATTGGAATTAGCTCAAGAGAAATTAAGAAGTTTATCAGAAACCAAATTAAATGAAAAAAATATATCACCAGATACTTTTTATGTTTCAGGTGATAATGTTAATTCAAATGATGTTCTACCTGACTATGAAGCCTGGATATCCAGAATAAAATCAGAGCTAGACAAATCAGATATCAGGAAAACATAAATTTTAATGTAGAAAAGTACTTTGAAAGCCTGATAAACTTCTAGTGACTATTTTTTACCTAACATTTTGCTAAGTTGACCAAGGTCTGCAAATGAAATAGTTCCATCTCCACTTAAATCAAATACCTCATTACTCTTGTCCTCACTTGTTGATTGGCCTACTCTTGATCTGATCCCCTCATAAGCGAGGCTAATTGCCTGATCGTAGTTCCCTTCGTCCATTTGTTTAACAAGGTCACTAATATCCTTAAAAGTTATTGCTCCACTTCCATCCATATCTCCGAGACGACTATTATCAGATGTTTGGCCCACCTTGGAACGCAATTGACTTATAGCTAGACTACGAACTTTCTTTTGCCATTCTTCAACATTTACCTTTGAAACAGGTTCATCTTTAACTATATTTGATATATCCTCCGATGGTTTAATTACCGGAATATCGGATTTAGTATTAATTTTTCTTGAATAAGATACTGGTTCCGGATTTACCTGAACATTCTTTATTGATTTGCTACTTAATGAAACGATATCTTTTACTGGAAGCAAGTTATCACTTTTGCTTAACTCACTTGACTGATTATTTTCAATCTTTGAAATCCTTAGAGAACTTGAGAAACTCTGTTTGTTTGAAATGCCATTATTAACTGATCTGAAGTTAATATTGTTTGAAATATTCATATATGCCCTCGTTAATCTTTAACTGCTATTAACTACTGGTTATTATTCACTATGGCATTCAGTTATGAGTGCATTAAAAGTGAAAAATACAGCTACCCGAGAAATCATTTCATCAGGCAGTAAAGCATATCGACTGTTTCAGAAAAAAGTTTAATTTTATATAAAACTATAATTTTATCAAATTGTTAATTCATTTTATTTGATATTTAATGGGTAAAACAAATTATTAAGGCTTAAACACTACCAGATAAATAGCAGCAAAAAGTATCAGAACAGGAAATTCATTAAACCAGCGATAAAAAACATGGCTTTTTAAATTACGATCATGTTTAAAATCATTTAAAAATTTACCACATATCAAATGATAAATAATCAGAACCAGTACTATTGCAAGTTTTAAATGAAGCCACAATCCTGAAAATCCATACCCCAACCAAAGCCAGACACCAAAAAAAATAGTTAAAACAGCACCAGGTGTCATGATCCCGTAATAAAGTTTTCGTTCCATGATTTTAAATCTTTCGTTACTAACTATATCGTCGCTCATAGCATGATACACAAAAAGACGAGGCAGATAGAATAAGCCCGCAAACCAGGTTGTCATAAAACAGATGTGTAACCATTTAAGCCAGAGCATAGTTAAAACTGAATGTTAAACTTTTATTAAGTCACGGCAATAATATCTCCTGCCAAGCTAACATTTTAACAAACAAGTATCAAAAAATATACATTAGAGTTCTATTTACTTATTAAAAGATAGAAGTATAGAATATACTGGTTTTTTCCAGCTTTTAATTAATTGCGAAACTTAGATTTCTAATGCTTTTTGTCTATCATCATAGGCTTGGTTTTTTTTACAGAGACAGCTCATTTCAAGCACAACTTTATGGAGAAGGATTAAGGTATGCATGTATTAGGCTATATTTTATATTCTACCATACTTATTAACATGCTATATTTACAAGCTATAAATTAGAGCAAATTTTAAAAACTAAAATTCAAAAATCACCCTACTACCAGCTTCAAAATTGGATACACCTTTTGTTATTCTTGATCCTGAACCAAATTGAATAATAATGTTTTCGGTAAAATGAATTTTAACTTGTGGCATCAAAAGTACTTCGCTTCTACCTCTTTGAGGCTTTAAAGTGTTAACTTCTAATCCAAAAGTTAACCTCTCACAAAATTCGTAAAATAAGTTTATGTTATTTATAAAATCAAGGCCGCTTGATCCTTCTTCGTCAATATTTGGAAATGAATCAGGTCCTAAACCAATACCACTCATAAAAAGCGCACTAATATCTTCATTTATCCTGATCCCTAAAAGATACAATAAAACAGGGTTAACCTGAGTTCTTTCAATATCGCCTAAAAGCAATAGCTGTGCACCATGTATATATGCCTCACCATAACCAAAGGTATATTGTGAGGCGAGTTTTACTGATTCAACCCTTTCATTTTCAAATGGCAGCTCAAGCTCAAATGCAAGACCATCAGAAACAGCATATTCAATTTCGGGTGCCCATTCAGTTCCCAATCTCCCATCTCTTTTTCGCACTAAAGACAGAACATTAACTTCTAACTCACCCTTCCTGGAATCTAATCCTCTTACAAGGTCAAACACCATTGGCTCAGGAATGCTTATTGGGATTTCCTCAAAAGCATCATTTTTGCCACTTTCAGCATGGATGAATTTTGGATAAAAGATTATGAGCGTGTTTAAAAGGAAAATTGCTACAAAATGCATCTTGCCATCGTGGAGCATCTTTACTTGATCTACCAGCCAAGAACATATGCAAAAATAAGTGGTGCTACAATTGTGGCATCTGATTCAATTACAAACTTTGGAGTATCAATTTCAAGTTTTTCCCATGTAATTTTCTCATTTGGAACAGCACCACTATATGAACCATATGAAGTTGTACTATCAGATATCTGACAAAAATATGACCAGCATGGACAGGATTCGTCCTCCATATCCTGCCTTATTAAAGGCACTACACAAATAGGAAAATCACCAGCAATCCCACCCCCTATCTGAAAAAATCCAATTCCAGCCATACTGCTAGTTTCCCTGTACCAGTCAATAAGTTGGGACATATATTCCAGGCCTGATCTTACAACCGAAATAGAACCAACATTGCCCTTTCTGACCTGACCAACAAACATATTTCCAAGGGTAGAATCCTCCCATCCAGGTACAAAAATCGGCAAATTCTTTTGACAGGCAGCAAGAAGCCATGAATTTTTTTCCTCAATCTCATATTCGTGAACAAGGGTTCTGCTTTTAAGTAACTGATAGAAAAACTCATGTGGAAAATACCTTTTACCTGACTTATCTGCTTCACTCCATAACTCAAGCATTGCACTTTCAATCTTTCGCATTGCCTCATGCTCTGGAATGCATGTGTCTGTCACTCTGTTCAAAGATCGATCCAGGAGATTCTTCTCATCCTGCGGAGATAGATCACGATAATTTGGTATTCTGACATATGAATTGTGAGCTACAAGGTTGAAAATATCTTCTTCCAGATTGGCTCCAGTACATGTTATTGCATGTACCTTGTCCTGTCTTATCATTTCAGCAAGACTAAGACCAAGCTCAGCTGTACTCATGGCTCCTGCCAAAGTGACCATCATTGGAGCACCAGATTCAACATGAGCTTTATAAGCCTCAGCAGCAGACTGCAAACTTGCCGCATTAAAGTGTCTATAGTGATGATTAATAAAATCAGAAACTGGTCCCATAGAGATCACCAATTAATTAAGAATTTTGCATTTATCTGATACATTATGGAAAATCGGACGAAAATCTAACACTATCCTGATACTGAATCAAGAGCAGGTGATTTGAACCAATTATATAATTAAAAATCAGATGCAACTGCTTCGAGATAGATTTTGCGGGCTGCTTCATCAAGCAAACCCTCCAGAGTTTCAGCGGCCTGCCCCCTTTGAACTTCTCTCTGAGTTAGAGTAGCAAGAGATCCAGGAGCAAGGTTACCAGTAGCAAATGATGAACTTGAAGTCACAACATTTGAGGAAACCGTTCCAAATGATTCGGTAACTACAAGTGCAGGGTTACGATATAGAATTTGGCCATTTTTCTTTCTTAATTCGGCAAATACTGTAAGTAAAAGAGACTGCTCAACCTGAATGTTTGATCTTCCCTGAACATCTCGATTCTGAGACTCTATACTTACTATCCGGGAAATAAACTCGGCATCAGCTGGCTCCCCGCTATCAACAATTTTTACCACCCCATAACGCTCAAACCGTCCTCTCAACTTTTCAGTAAACATTGGGCCAAGTCCACTAAAAGTCGTACTATTTTCAGAATTACGTATTGAAATTGTTTTGATTTCCGGAGGAAGAACAGAACCACTTCCCTGAAGCCGATAGCCACAGGAAGCAAAACTAAATATTAAAATTGTTATTGAAAAAATTACTGTCTTTTTTGTCATTTTCAATCCATATTAGAGGTTTACTTATAAAGGCAATAATACAGGCAAACATAGCTTCAAGCTATTCAGTACTTAATACTCATTGTTAGAATTTATCCTCAAATTATCATTAAAGGAATGACAAATTCCTATCAAAAAAGACAGGAATTCGCTCTTTAGTTTGCCCTGATGATTGGTCAGTAAATATCATAGTTAGTCACTTTTGGCGATGGCTCTCATTTTTAGATAGAATATAGGTAATCCTTGTTGAATGAAAAGCTTTTCAAACTCTGTTCTGACCCTAGCTTCCGAAGATATTTCATTTAAGGTTTCTATGTTCATATGCAAATCATGAACTAACTCCTCAATTATAAAATTATGCTTTTTTTGACCTGTTAACTTATCCCCAACTCCAAGTAAACCAAGGTCCGAGAGAAAACTTTCAAAATATTCCTTGTGATCTGTTTTCACAGCGATTAATCCGCCAGTACGCATTATTGAGTCCAGAACCACAAACAGATTTTTAGAAAGAATACGGTGCTTTCTTTGTCTTTTCTTTTCCCAGGGATCAGGGAAATTTATATATACCTCATCAACTATACCATCTTCACTATCAATAATTATATCAGGTAATCTTAAAATCTCACGAGCAAGCTCACTTCTACCTCTAAAAATATATACATTATTTATATTTTCTTTTATTGCTTTCTCAATGGTTCTAACAGCCCGCTTAAATCGAATTTCAAAACCAAGGCATAGTGTATTAGGTTTCATTTTGGCAAGTTCAATAATATGACCGCCAGATCCAGAACCAAACTCAACCAAGAAAGAGTTATATTGAGACCTATAGCCAGAAAAAAGCTTGCCAATCAGAAACTCTTGTAAATTCTTGATATCAACATCAAGGTCAAGTCCTGGAAATATCCTCCCTGGATGTTCAAATAATTTATCATAAAATGCATTTACTTTACCCGAAATACGCCTTGGCACAAAAGAATCTTTCTTCATTACTGAAACGGAGCATCAGAAGCCGAATAAGGTGCTCGTGCTGGAGTTGGACTGACTTCAGCTGCCTTTTTCTGTTCCTCGATAACTTTAGCCTGCTCAGCTTCTTCAGCAAGTTGACGCCGTCTTCGCTCCCATGCAGATTTTTCTGCCTTAATCTTTTTCAGTTCAGATTCTTTTTGCCCCTTCAGAACAAGCATCTTTTCGTGTAGTCTACGGGCCTCTTCTAAAAGGGCCCTACTTTCCTCCAGAGTCTTTTCAGCTTTTATTAATTGAGTTTCAGAAAGTTTTAATGATTCTTCAGCCTGAGAGATGAAAACAGAAAATTCCTCTGGCTTCTCCTGTGACAATGGAAGAGCAGGAGTACAAGCAAATAAACCGAAAGTTAGGAGAATAAGTATTTTTATATATGGCTGAAATACAAATCCTTGTCTTAATTGATTTACATAAGACCAAAGACTAATTGAATAACTTGGCTTTAAAATGTTACTTATTAACATGGCATATGATACCTTAATTTGAAATTACGATTACAGGATAGCAGAAGGAGCTTAGTATTAAAAGAGATGAAAAATCATCCCGAATTAGCAGATTCAAGTAACTTCCAGCATAATTTCCTTATAGAACTTCCTTCTGTATATAAGGAGATCTCTGGTATTGTCCTGATTCCTTCACTAACATTGGGAAAGAAAAGTAAAAAATTCCTTAGACAATCAGGATTCAGGTTAAATAATGGCCCCCTTCTCGCTGATTTCTGTTTTCCTGAGATAATTTCTACTGATGCTAATAAAAAAAAATTTATATTAATTTCTCCTTTTATTGGCTACTCAGGGATATGCTATATTCTAGAGCTTATTATGTCCTGTAATGATTCTTTAGATGTATGTTTTTTTGGAACCGCCTGTTCAATTATTAGTAATGAGAATGTAACGACACAATTTACTGAACCTGAATTATTTTCAATCGAAACAGATATTGGAGAAATTTCTGAAATAGGCAAAATTGAAAATTCAAAATCAGAATGCTCTGATCATTTACTAAGCATTATTAACCCTGTTTCAGAAACCACATCCAAGATACGTCATCTTAGTTCCAATCATGGCGTTTCACTTATTGATATGGAATGTTCTTATATATACAAAGTCACCAAAAAATATAACTCTAAGTTTTATCCACTAATGATAATTTCTGACTACTGGGATTTAGTTAAGAATAGGCATTATTTGGGAACAAGAGCTGACAAACTTGATGGTACTTTACAAGGACTTGAAAGACTTAAGCAGCTATTACTCCACCACACTTAAAATAGTTTACTTTATAGTACCCTTTCAAATTTGGAATTATTAACTAAGGGCGTGTACAAAATTGCTTATAACTATCTTACTGGAGTAGGGAATCTGTAATCATCATTCTTGCCCTTTCGAACAACT
>DAOLCO010000007.1:0-111252 GCA_035327825.1 Oligoflexia bacterium
TACTTATCGCAAAATATTGGGACAGGAATCAGGGAGTGGTGAAAAAAATAGGGTGCTACTTAATAGTGCGCTTACTTGAAAGATAGTAAAAAAAGTAACCCCGTTCCAATTTAAATCTTATTTCATTTAAATCGATATAAAAATATTAATTTAGTATGATTTAGTAATATTTTTACCCTTGCCATTGATTTTTAAGCGTTATTAGGGCATTAAGGCCAGCATAAAATGGCTAACTTTCCTTTAAAAATAGGGCTTTGTTATCCTTTTCAGTGAGATTTTATTCTCACTGTTAGCGATTTTTTAAGTAAAACTAGTGAGTTATATTTTTAGTACGGTAGACTTTTTCTTCTGTAATATAACTAACTCCTGATGTGGGTATTTTAGTCACATACATATTTGTATGATTTGACTTGTGTAATTTTTAATCTGGATTTTCCAATTATGGACGAATTGTTTACGGTCAAAGATTCAGTTTCAACTTCTGAAGAGACTTCTGATGTCGGCGAAGTAGTCAGTATGACTTCTGGCAGTATGACCTCTAGCAGTATGACCTCTAAAGAAGCATTACCAGAAGAAAAGAGCGAAGTTTCTGATCATGTTAAGGATGCTGAAACTATTGATTCTGCAACTTCTGAAGTTGGGGCTGGTGCTGTGCCTGCACCTGCAACTACCCAATCAGATAAGCCCTCGGAATTAGAAGATAGTGATGAACTAAAAAGTCATCTTCCCTGGTATGTTGTTCATACTTATTCTGGTTTTGAAGGCCGTGTAAAATTGTCGCTCGAAGAGAGAATTCGTACCGCAGGTATGCAGAAATTTTTTGGTAGAATTATCGTCCCTCAGGAAAAAGTGGTTGAACTGGTTCGTGGCGAAAAGAAAACTTCTACAAGAAAATTTTTTCCAGGCTATATGCTAATCCAGTGTGAGTTAAATGTTGAAACCTGGCACCTCGTCAAGGATACACCAAAAGTGACTGGTTTCGTAGGTGATTCCCATAATCCTGTTCCACTTAGTGCACAGGAAGTGCAGAATTTATTCGAACAGATGGAAGGCGGAGCCCAGAAAGCTAGACCAAAAGTTCAATTTGAAGATGGGGACTCAGTTAAGGTTATTGATGGGCCATTTGCTGATTTTAACGGAACCGTGGACGAAGTTAAGGCGGATAAAGGAAAAATTAGGGTTCTTATCAGTATTTTTGGTAGAAATACTCCTGTAGAACTTGATTTTGTACAGGTAGAGAAAGTATAAGACAGCTCCCCAAAATTATCTGATCGCTCAGAAACACTTTGCATGTTTTTGGGCATGTTTTTGGGTTCTGCATGTTTCTGGTGGTTTGTTTGTGGAAATTTTAAAATAGTCGATTTTTTTAATAGTTTAAATATTCAGGCGAAAGATCAAGTAAGAGGTAATGATAATGGCGGCTCCAGCTCCAAAAGGAAAAGCAGGAACAAAAAAAGTTACTGGACAAGTTAAACTTCAGATTCCTGCTGGCCAGGCTAATCCATCTCCACCTGTTGGTCCTGCTTTGGGACAGCAAGGCGTTAATATAATGGAGTTCTGCAAGGCATTTAATGCCAAGACACAATCACAGACCGGAACAATTCTTCCTGTCGTTATTACTGTTTATGCTGATCGTTCATTTACCTTTGAAGTAAAAAGCCCACCTGCTTCTTTTCTTATAAAGAAATATGCAAAAATCTCCAAAGGTTCCAGTGAGCCAAATAAAAACAAGGTCGGAAGTCTAACGATGCAAGATCTTGAGGAAATTGCAAAGATCAAAAAGGATGATTTAAGTGCATATGAAACAGCTGAGGCAGTAAAAATTATTGCCGGATCGGCAAGAAGCATGGGTGTGAAGACCCCTTTCTTTTCATAGGTTTAAGTTATTTCTTGTTTTGTTTGTGTGGGGCGTTTCTCAAAAGTGAGGGTAGCGGTTTAAGTATTAAATGTGGTTAAGGATATCTAGTTTATGGCAAAGTCAGGAAAGAGATTGCAAAGCGCAAGAAAACTTGTTGAAGCTGAAAAGCATTATTCATTAGAAGAGGCCGTTCAGATACTTGAGAAGTTTCCAAAGGCAAAGTTTGATGAATCAATTGATCTGGCTATTAATCTTGGTGTTAATCCAAGGAAAGCTGAGGAAAATGTTCGTGGCACTGTTGCTCTTCCTCATGGACGTGGAAAGACGATTCGGGTTGCTGCTTTTTGTAAAGGCGAGAAGGCCAAGGAAGCTGAGGCAGCAGGTGCAGACATAGTTGGGGCCGAAGACCTTGTTCAAAAGATTCAAGGTGGCTGGATGGAGTTCGATGCGGCAGTGGCAACACCTGATTCGATGGCTTTAGTTGGTCGGATTGGTAAATTACTTGGGCCAAGAGGTTTGATGCCAAACCCTAAAGTTGGCACAGTAACACCAGAAATTGGTAAAGCTGTGGAAGCAATCAAGTCAGGACGAGTCGAGTTTAGAGTTGAAAAGGCGGGCGTTCTTCATGTAGGTCTGGCCAAGGCATCATTTGGAGCGCAGAAAATACAGGAGAATGTTAATGCTGTAGTTGAAGCTGTTGTAAAAGCAAAGCCAGCAACATCCAAAGGTACTTATATTAAAGCAGCCTCCTTAAGCTCAACAATGGGTCCTGGAATACGTCTTGATGTTAGCAGTTTTAAGTTCTGATTAAATAGTCTCGAGAATTAGTTTTTGGGGAGTCAAATATGATAGTTGAGGAAAAAGCACAGTCGGTTAAGGAAATGGCCGAACTTTTTAAGGGTTCAAATGCCGCTTATGTCATTTCTTATCAGGGAAGTACTTGTGCAGAATTGACAGATCTGAGGAAGGAGTTGCGCTCAACCGGAGCATCTTTTGCAATTGTAAAAAACACTCTTGCAAAGAGAGCTATTGCTAGCAGCAGTATTGAGGGACTATCACCTCAATTTAAAGGGCCTGTAGCTGTGGTTTGGGCCAAAGATGATGTTGTAGCTCCTGCAAAAATTGTTTCAAATCATGCCAAGAAGGTAGAAGCTCTCTGCGTTAAGGCTGGAGTTTTTGAAGGTAAAGTTGTAAGTGAAAAGGAAGTTGAGGCTATTGCTACATTGCCATCAAGAGAGGAGTTGTTAAGCAAGCTTCTTTCAATAATGAATGCTCCTGCAACTCGCCTTCTTCAGACAATCAACGCCCCTGCAGGGCAGTTGGTTCGTACTCTGGAGGCCTGGAGAGGAGAGCTGGAAAAGAGATAATGTTCGTTAAGAATATTTAGCTGTGTTTTTCACATATTTTTTTAGTAGGGATTGCGGAGACCTTCTGATAAATTTTACCAACTGCTATTGAATTGGCCCTGGTTATGTGCTACCTGAGGCCCTCATTTTCAAATTTGCAGGGGATGTGGGTTTAAGTTTTAAAGTGTTAACCGGCCTAACTTACTGATTCCTTTGATAGTTTTTGGCTGAAGAAGTTTTATAGTTTCAGTATTTCTCGAAATTTTTTGTTTCAGGATTTTGGTATTTTTGTATCTAGAAAGTATGTTAATTGAAGGAGAGTAAGTAATGAGCGATCTTAACGTTGAAAGCGTAAAAGAGTTTATCAAAGGAATGTCCTTAATGGACGCAGCGAATCTTGTAAAGGTTCTAGAGGATGAGCTTGGAGTTAGTGCCGCGGCCCCAGTTGGGATGATGGCTATGGCTCCTGGTGCTGCTGGTGCTGCGCCTGCTGAGGAACAAACTGAGTTTGATGTAGTTCTGGCTGCCGCTGGTGCTGATAAAATCAAGGTAATTAAGGTGGTTAGAGAGGTTACCTCTCTTGGTCTTAAGGAAGCAAAGGAACTTGTTGAAAGTGCTCCAAAGCCAGTTAAGGAAGGTGCTGCCAAGGCGGAAGCTGAAGAAATCAAGAAGAAGCTTGAAGAAGTTGGTGCCAAGGTAGAACTAAAATAGATTCTTGACTTAAAAGGGGGTATTGTTGTAACTCTGCCCTGAGCGTAGAATGCCACCTCCATTATTTAATGGGGTGGCATTATTGATTTGTTTTGACTGATGGTAGCTTTTTGTTCCTAGCTTGAGTTTTTAATGACTTATTTGTTGGGGTGGGTTATTCGGTCAAACAGATTGCTTAGTGAAGTTGATGGGGGGAGTCAGACAGATCTTGATACTGAAATTTTTTTGGCGTTTTCTGTTTTATGGTGTGTTCAGTGGAAAGATTTTCAACAAGCTTAAGCTAAATTTGAACCAGTTCCTTAATCTCATAAGCGCGGGTATGCAGCTCAATTTAATTTTTTTAGTTTCAATAATCCCTGTCAGTCTGATTTTTCTTTTTCCTGTATTAATTTCATATGGTCGATCAAGTGTCGATCGGTTTTTTATTAGGGGCCAAAGCAATATATTTTGTTTTTAGGTCGATGTGATATTTTAATCGTAAGTTGAGTGGGAATCGACAAATTATGTCAAGTAAAGTTAGCAGCCGTCTTCGTCTTCGTAGAAATTACTCCAAGTTTGAAAAGCCAAAAGAGATTCCAAATCTGATTCAGATACAGTCTTCATCTTTTGCAAAGTTTCTTCAGGCAGAAGCTGGTACTGATACCCGTACAGATACTGGGCTACAGGCCGTTTTCAAATCTGTATTCCCCATAAGGGATTATAACGACACAGCATCTCTTGAGTTTGTGTCTTATGAAATAGGTGAGCCAAAGTATGATCTGAAGGAGTGCCAGGAGCGAGGAATGACATGGGCAGCTCCGCTAAAAGTAACAGTTCAGTTGGTACTTTGGGATACAAGTGCCGAGGGTGGACGTCAAATCAGGGACATCAAGGAACAGGAAGTATATTTCGGTGAAATTCCACTCATGACCGAACACGGTACTTTCCTTATTAATGGAAGTGAGAGGGTAATAGTAAGTCAGCTCCATCGTTCTCCTGGTGTATTCTTCGATCATGATCGAGGCAAGTCACATTCTTCCGGAAAGATATTGTACAATGCACGAGTTATACCATACCGTGGTTCATGGCTTGATCTTGAGTTTGATGTAAAGGATCTTCTTCATGTAAGGATAGATCGTAGAAGAAAACAACATGCCACAATTCTGCTTCGTGCTCTTGGAATGAGTTCTGAAGAAATACTAAACTATTTCTATAAGACAGATGTTTTAAAGATACACAAGAATGGCTCTATTACTAAAGAATTCAAGGCTGACCAGTTAGAAGGCCAGAAGGCCTATACTGATGTAAAGGTCAAGGGTGGAAAGGTTCTGGTTAAGGCTGGGCAGAAGTTTAACAGGGCTAATCTTAGGCGTCTCGCCGAGGGTGGTGTGGACGAAATAGATATCGATCCACAGTCCATTGAAGGTGCTGCGTCTGCCAAGACAATTGTAGAAGCAATTGAAGATATAACCATGCCAGGTGGAAAGAAAGTTGCTGTTTCCAAGGGTGATGTACTGGTTGGTTGGGATGCCATAAATAAAGTCCTCCCAAAAAATCTTTCTGAAATATCTGAAAAGGATCTTGCGGAAATTTTTGCCAAGTTCAGGGTAGTAGTCAGGGCTGGTGAAGTTTTAACCCCTGATCAGACTGATAGTAAGGGAAGAATTAAAGAAGCAGGAACATTCACTGAGCTAAGAGATCTTGGACTTGACCAGATTGAGGTACTTTATCTAAGAGAGAATCACATAGGTGATTCTCTTCTTAAAACGCTTGATGCTGATGGTCTTGAGCCAGAAAAGGACGATATCTTGTCAGTTTATCTTGGACGTCCTCAAAGGGATGCACTTATCGAAATATACAAGCACCTTCGTCCTGGAGATCCACCCAGAATTGAAGCTGCAGAAGCAAACTTCCATAATTTGTTTTTTAATCCTGAGCGTTATGATCTTTCAGCGGTAGGTCGAATGAAGCTTGATTACAAGCTTTACGGAGGTGCTCGCGGAGGTCTCAAGGGGCGTAAGTTTTCAAGGAAAAAGGATGCTGTTTCTGGTTCTGAGTATCTGGATGGCGGGACTCTTACTGTAGAGGATATCACTGAAACAATAAAGTATCTTCTTACTCTACGAAATTCTAATGACCCTGTTCAATATGGAGTTGATGATATTGATCATCTGGGTAACAGGCGTGTCAGGTCAGCTGGAGAACTTATTGAGAATCAATACCGGATTGGTCTTGTAAGAATGGAGAGAGCAATCAAGGAAAGGATGAGTATTCAGGATATTGAAACGCTCATGCCTCAGGATTTGATCAATTACAAACCGGTTTCGGCTCCTCTCAGCTTAGCCAGTTTATGGATCAGACAAACCCCTTGAGTGAAGTTACTCACAAGCGCAGATTAAGTGCTCTTGGGCCAGGCGGTCTTACCCGGGAGAGGGCCGGATTTGAGGTTCGGGATGTGCACCCAACTCACTATGGACGTGTGTGTCCGATTGAGACACCTGAAGGTCCGAATATTGGTTTAATTTCCTCTCTTGCTACTTATGCAAGAGTTAATGATTACGGGTTTGTTGAAACTCCTTACCGTGTTGTCAAGAATGGAAAAGCCACTCAGGAAATTGTTTATCTTTCTGCAATTGAGGAAGCTCGTGAGGTTATCGCTCAGGCCAGTGCTCCGCTTGATTCAAGTGGAAAATTTGAGGAAGGTCTGGTTTCGGCCCGAAAGAATAACGAATTCCTTTTTGTGCCCGCAGATGAAGTTACATTAATGGACGTAAGTCCAAGTCAGCTGGTTAGTGTAGCGGCTTCCCTGATACCGTTTCTTGAAAATGATGATGCTAACCGGGCCTTGATGGGTTCGAATATGCAACGTCAGGCCGTTCCTCTTGTTACCACTCGTGCGCCTCTCGTTGGTACTGGTGTGGAGAAGGTTGTTGCCGGAGATTCTGGTGCTGCTGTAGTTGCAAAGCGAGCTGGTACAGTGCAATCAGTGGATGCCACAAGGATTGTGATGAAAGCCGATTCACTATCCGATGATCCTCTTGATACTGGCGTTGATATCTATAACCTTATTAAGTACATGCGTTCTAACCAGAGCACTTGTATTAACCAAAGGCCAATTGTTCAGGTTGGTGACAAGGTTGTTGCCGGTGAAGTAATTGCTGATGGTCAGTCAACTGACATGGGCGAACTTGCTCTTGGGAAAAATATCCTTCTCGCATTTATGTCTTGGGGTGGGTACAACTTTGAAGATTCCATTCTTGTAAGTGAAAGAATTGTTCAGGAAGATGTATTCAGTTCTATACACATTGAAGAATTTGAATGTGTGGCAAGAGATACCAAGCTTGGTAATGAAGAAATCACAAGAGATATTCCAAATGTTGGCGAAGAGGCTCTTGCAAATCTTGACGAGTCAGGAATTATTCGTATTGGTGCTGAAGTAAAGCCTGGTGATATTCTTGTAGGAAAGATTACTCCTAAAAGTGAAACTCAACTTTCTCCTGAAGAAAAGCTTCTCAGGGCTATATTCGGAGAAAAAGCTGGTGAAGTAAGAGATACTTCGTTACGCCTGCCTCCTGGTGTTGAAGGTACAATTATCGGGGCGCATGTGTTTTCTCGTAAAGGCACCTCTAAAGACGATAGAATGCTTGAAATTGAAAAGGCAGAGATCGTAAAGCTTGAGCAGGATCAACGAGACGAGATCAGAATACTTCGGGATTCTGCTGTTCGGCAACTTGTAGAGATGCTTGAAGGTAAAGAGACAAGTGCAAAGCTGGTTGATGAAAACAAAAGACCGCTTATTGCAAAAGGAGAAAAGATCACAAAGGAACTTATAGAAGGTATTCCTTTTGAATATCTCAGGGATATTCAGGTTGGTAATGAAAAATTGCAGGACGAAGTAAGTCGAATTGTTGTTGGTACCGGTCAGCTTATTAATAACAAGAGAGCCGCTATAAGTAACAAAATAAAAAGACTTCGTAAGGGAGACGAGCTTCCTCCGGGAGTTATTAAACTTGTTAAGGTATTTGTTGCTGTCAAGAGACGGCTTCAGGTTGGTGACAAGATGGCTGGACGACATGGAAACAAGGGAGTTTTGTCAGTGGTTCTTCCTGTTGAAGACATGCCGTACCTTCCCGATGGAACTCCTATTGATATGGTTCTTAACCCGCTTGGTGTTCCTTCAAGAATGAACGTGGGGCAGATTCTTGAAACTCATATGGGCTGGTCTTCTTACAGTGTGGGTCGTCGTTTGCGGGACATGGTTGAGAAGATATGTGATCCGACTATTCGTGTTGGTACTGTGCTAAGAAAGAGCGGGATTTCTCCTGAAGTTAAAAGCATTGTGTCCGAGACCAGAGAGCTTCTTGCAAAGGCTTTTGATAACAAGAGTTATGTGAGCTTTGTTTCCTCGCTAGATGATGTTGAAGTGATGGAGTTGGCTCAGAAATGTATGGAGGGTATTCACATTGCAAGCCCTGTTTTTGAAGGGGTTAGTGAAGCAGGAGTGGCTGAGCTTTCTGCTACTGCGGGATTACCTGAAGATCTTCGTTTTGGTCGAACAGACTTGTATGATGGTAAGACTGGAGAGAAGTTTTCAGAGCGAGTGACCGTTGGGATAATGTATATCCTTAAACTTCATCATCTTGTTGATGAAAAGATTCATGCTCGTTCGATTGGACCATACTCACTAGTTACTCAGCAACCACTTGGAGGTAAGGCTCAGTTTGGTGGTCAGAGGCTGGGCGAGATGGAAGTCTGGGCGCTTGAGGCATATGGCGCTGCCTATTCCTTGCAGGAGTTTCTTACTGTCAAGTCTGATGATGTTGCCGGACGAACCAGAATGTACGAAGCCATTGTTAAGGGTGAGAATGTACTTGAGCCTGGTTTGCCTGAGTCTTTTAACGTTATGTGTAAGGAGTTGATGAGTCTGGGGCTTGATGTTGAGCTTGTTGAGCCGGATGATGGTGGTCTTTCTGAGGACGACAGTGAAATTGTTGTGGGTAGTCAGGCTGTTCAGCGTATTAATGTTCAGGTTGACATGGACGAACCTGATTTTGATGCAAGTTAGGGATTTATTTAATAGGCTTCAGGGAACTCCGACTTTTACAGATATTGTTTGGAAATTTTTGGTTTTTAGATTTAAATTAAATATGAACTCTGTTTAGAGTTCTTGGAAGGAAAAGATACTATGGATGATATTTTCAGTTTATTTGAAAAGCCCAAGAACCCGTCAAATGTTTCAGCAATGCGTATTGCAATAGCCAGCCCTGACAAGATCAGGTCCTGGTCTCATGGACAGGTTAAGAAGCCTGAAACAATAAACTACAGAACTTTCAAGCCAGAGCGCGACGGGCTTTTCTGCGGGAAAATTTTTGGTCCAGTAAAGGATTATGAATGTATATGTGGCAAGTACAAGCGTATGCGTCACCGTGGGGTTGTCTGTGAGAAGTGTGGGGTTGAGGTGACTTTGTCAAAAGTTCGCCGTGAGAGAATGGGTCACATAGATCTTGCTGCACCTGTCGCCCATATCTGGTTTTTGAGAAGTTTACCAAGTCGAATCGGCAATATTCTTGATCTTTCACTTCGAGAACTCGAAAAGGTATTGTATTTTGAATCCTATATTGTTCTAGATCCAGGAAGAACCAAACTTGAAATACTTGAGCTTCTTACTGAGCAGGATTACAGAAAGGCTCTTGAGGAATATGGATCAGATGCATTTCGTGCTGGTATAGGTGCCGAAGCAGTAAAGGAGCTTCTTTCAAAGCTTAATGTAAAAGAAATATTTGAAGAATTGCGTGCTGATCTTAAAGAAGCTACCAGTGAGGCTAAAAGAAAGAAGCTTGTTAAGCGACTTAAGGTTCTTCAGGCTTTTCTTGAAAGTGGAAATAATCCTGAATGGATGATTCTGGAATGTGTTCCAGTCATACCTCCTGATCTTAGACCGCTTGTGCCTCTTGATGGCGGACGTTTTGCGACAAGTGATTTGAATGATCTTTATCGAAGGGTAATCAACCGGAATAACCGTCTTAAAAAACTTATGGAGCTTAATGCTCCTGATATAATTATCAGAAATGAAAAGAGAATGCTTCAGGAAGCTGTCGATGCTCTTTTTGATAATGGTCGAAGAGGTCGTATTATTACTGGTACAAACAAGAGGCCACTTAAGTCACTTTCAGATATGCTGAAAGGTAAAACTGGTCGTTTCAGACAGAATCTTCTTGGTAAGCGTGTCGACTATTCTGGTAGATCTGTAATTGTTGTTGGTCCAGAATTGAGGCTTCATCAGTGCGGTCTGCCAAAGCTTATGGCGTTAGAGCTTTTCAAACCTTTTATTTATCAAAAGCTTGAGCAGAAGGGTTATGCAAGCACTATAAAGAGTGCAAAAAAACTTGTAGAGCTTCAAAAGTCCGTAGTATGGGATATGCTTGACGAGGTTATCAAGGAGCATCCGGTTCTTCTTAACCGAGCTCCTACCTTGCACAGGCTTGGAATCCAGGCATTTGAGCCGATACTTGTTGAAGGAAAGGCAATTCAACTTCATCCTCTTGTTTGTACAGCTTTTAATGCGGATTTTGATGGTGACCAGATGGCTGTGCACGTTCCTTTATCTGTGGAGGCACAGGTTGAAGCGCGTGTTCTCATGATGTCTACAAATAACGTTCTTGCTCCAGCAAATGGAAAGCCAATAATTGTTCCTTCTCAGGATATAGTTCTTGGGATTTATTATCTGACCCGTGAGAGACCTTTTGCAAGAGGAACTGGTCAGATTTTCTCAAGTCCTGACGAGGTAAGGCATGCTTATGATTCAGAGCTTGTTGATCTTCAGGCTGCAATCAAGGTCAGGGTTGATGGAAAGATGGAGAATACTACTGTAGGGCGTGTTCTTCTTTATGATATTTGTCCAGAGGGTCTTACTTTTGATCATGTTAACAAGGTAATGACCAAAAAACAGCTTGGTAATTTGGTTGATGAGTGTTTCAGACTTTGTGGAAACAAGGCCACTGTAATTCTTTCTGATAAATTAAAGGATCTTGGTTATCGCTATGCGACCAAGGCAGGAATATCAATCGGTATGGCTGATATGACTATTCCGGATGCCAAGGCAGAGCTATTATCTGAGGCTGAGGCAAGAATTGCTACTGTTGAGCAGCAATATCAGGAAGGACTTATTACAACTGGTGAGCGCTACAACAAGGCAATTGATATCTGGGCTGATATTGGAGACCGTGTAGCAATAGATATGATGTCTGGTATTGCTTCAGAATCTTTTTCTGATGGCAAGCAATCTAGTGTAGTAGGGCCAAGCTTTAATCCAATTTACATGATGGCTGATTCAGGAGCGCGAGGTTCTAGTCAGCAGATAAGGCAGCTTGCTGGAATGCGTGGTTTGATGGCCAAGCCGGATGGATCAATTATTGAGACTCCTATCAAGGCGAATTTCCGTGAAGGATTAACAGTAGGTGAATATTTCATTTCTACTCACGGAGCCAGAAAGGGTCTTGCCGATACAGCTCTCAAGACAGCTAACTCAGGATATTTGACTCGACGTCTTGTTGATGTTGCTCAGGATGCTGTGGTTACCGGAATTGACTGTGGTACTCTTAACGGAATTGAAGTGACCGCGCTTATTGAGGGTGGTGAAGAGATAGAAGCTCTTTCTGATCGTATTCTTGGTCGTGTTGCTCTTGATGATGTTGTCGATCCGATTTCCGGAGAAATCCTTGTTGAAAGCAATAAGGAGATTGATGAAGCAGCCGCAGACAAAATTGCCGATGCCGGAATTGATCGTGTTATGATTCGATCTGCACTTACTTGCGAACAGCGTTTCGGGGTTTGTGCGCTTTGTTATGGTCGGGATCTTGCTCGTGGTCATATCGTCAATATGGGAGAGGCAGTTGGAGTTATCGCTGCTCAATCAATTGGTGAGCCTGGAACACAGCTTACTATGAGAACTTTCCATATCGGAGGTACTGCGACTGGACGAGCGGAGCAGACGAATTTGCAATCGCGTTATGCCGGAGAAGTCCGTTATAAGGAAGGAAATATAGTTGAGTCTCCTCGGGGTATGGTTGTTATGGGTCGAAAGGCTGAAATTGCCATTATTGATCCCAAGGAAGGAAGAGAAAGGGAAAGATATCCACTTCTTTATGGAACAGTAGTTAAACGAACTGAAGGTGAAGTTGTTAAAGCAGGTGATCTGTTGGCTGAATGGGATCCATTCTCTGTGCCGATAATGACGGAGTTTGGAGGTGTTGCTGAGTGGAAAGATATTAATGAGTACACCCTTGAAGAGCGAGCAGATGAGCGCACAGGATTTGCTGAGCGTGAAATAGTTGAGTCCAAGGATAAAACCCTTGATCTTCGTCCAGCAATTATTGTGAAGGCTGATAATGGTAAGGAATATACTTTTTATCTTCCTGCTGGTGTTAAGGTTGTCGTCTCTAATAACGAACAGGTCTTCCCTGGTTCGGTGCTGGCAAAGAGAGAGCGTGAAAGTACCAAGACAAAGGACATCACCGGTGGTCTTCCCAGGGTTGCTGAGCTTTTCGAGGCAAGAAAACCAAAGAATCCGGCAGATGTCAGTGACATCGATGGGGTTGTGAGTTTTGGTGAAGATTATCGTGGTAAACGAAGAATAGTTATTACACCAGAAGTTGGTGAGCCAGTTGAGTATTTCATTGCAAAGAACAAGCATCTTCTAGTTGAGCGTGGAGATCGTGTTCGTTCAGGTGATTCTCTGACTTCCGGTTCTGCTAATCCTCATGACATACTTCGTATACTTGGTGTAAGAGAACTTGCCCGTTACCTGGTAAATGAAGCTCAGGAAGTTTATCGTTTGCAGGGTGTAAAAATTAACGACAAACATATTGAAGTGATTGTACGCCAGATGCTTGGCAAGGTTCGTGTGATTCTTGCCGGTGATACCAGATTCCTTGATGGTGAATCGATAGATCGCTTTACCTTTGCTGAAGAGAATGACCGGGTTGCGGCGGAAGGTGGTGAGCCAGCTACTTATGAACCATTATTGTTGGGTATAACCAAAGCATCGCTGTCTACCGAAAGCTTTATCTCTGCGGCCAGTTTCCAGGAAACCACAAAAGTTCTTACTGAGGCATCAACTTCAGGCAAGACAGATGTTCTTCGTGGCTTGAAGGAGAATGTTATAATGGGAAGACTTATTCCAGCAGGAACAGGGTATGTCAATAATGCTGAAGGAGAGGCAGTTGTAGAGGTGGAAGGTCAGGAAACATCTGAAGATGGGGAGATTGATTCGAGGCCAGAAAATATTGCTGCTGCTGGGCCTAATACTATAAGAATGCCTTTACGTTTTGGTAAACCTGCTTCTGATCAACCACATCATTTGTAGGGCTGTACATCTTTTAGGCTGTATATCTTTTAGGGCTGTATATATTGTGGAGCTGGGTATGTAATTAATGGGGGTCCTGTTTTGCAGGGCCCCGATAAAGTGAATTACTGATTCTGCAAAAAACTAGTCAATACTGATACCTTTACCATTTGTCCTGAAGCCGTCAATTTGTGACTATTTTCATATCAAACCTACATGTCTTCTGGTTTGCTAAATAATTTCATTATTTCAGGTGTTAAAAATCCTCATTTTAATATCTGGTTTATTTGATTTTTCCTTACTCTAATGATACATGAGCGCTCCACTTCTCTTTCAAAGTGTGGTTAACATATTATTTTTATTTGTTGCTTTGGATTTTGTTATTGGAGTGGCATATATTAAATTTAGCTTGGTCAGGTGATCTTCAGCAGCAATTTTATCCTTTTGGCTATAATTGTTGCCAGTTCATGGACATGTTCCTCATTTTCTGTGCTCAGGAAAAATCCTGATGACAGGATTTTAGGAAAAAAGAGAATTTTTTGGAAACTTTATTTTAGAGTGTATCTATAGCTAATTCGGGAGTTTTTTTTTAATGCCTACCATTAGTCAGTTAGTTCGACAGGGTCGAAAGAAACAGGAAAAGAGAAACAAGGTTCCAGCCTTGCAGGCATGTCCTCAGAAGAGAGGGGTGTGTGTACGTGTTTATACTACAACTCCAAAGAAGCCAAATTCGGCCCTTAGAAAGGTTGCTCGGGTACGTCTTACAAACGGAATTGAAGTTACAAGTTATATTCCTGGTGAAGGTCACAACCTTCAAGAGCATAGTGTTGTATTGATTCGAGGGGGTCGGGTTAAAGATCTTCCTGGGGTCAGATATCACATCGTTCGTGGCCACTTGGATACCCAGGGAGTTAATGGGCGAAACAAGTCTCGTTCAAAATATGGTACTAAACGTCCTAAGCAGTAAGTATGATTTTAATTTATGCAGGGGCGCAAGTTTCTTATTAATAGTAAATTTCTTAAAAACGCAGGGTAATCGAGTTTTTGTATGTCAAGAAAGAAGAGAGAGTTTAAAAAAGAACGTCAACCTGACAGAGTTTTTGGCAGTACGCTTATCAAGCAATTCATTAACATGATGATGTGGAGTGGAAAGCGAACAACTGCTGAGAAGATTTTTTATGGATCACTGGAATCTATATCAAAACGCTTTTCCCAGGATGGTCTTGAAGTATTCAATCAGGCTATGGAAAATGTTCGACCCGTTGTGGAAGTAAGATCCAGAAGAGTTGGTGGTGCTACTTATCAAGTCCCTACTGAGGTAAGACAGGAAAGGCGTGATGCTCTTGCTATTCGATGGATAGTTGGAGCGGCCCGTGCTCGCTCAGAAAAGAGCATGAAGGATAGGCTCACTGGCGAGATTTATGATGCTTCTCAGAACCGTGGGTCTGCTGTTAGAAAGAGGGAAGATGCTCACAAGATGGCTGAAGCGAATCGTGCATTTGCGCATTATCGTTGGTAGATTAGCCTAAAGAGTATCCTGCAGTTTATTTCGTTTACCTGATTTGGGGACTCATCTGAAGCTGTTAGTCTCTAGTCGCTGTATTTGTTCCGTGGCTATTAGATACAGAACAGAAAAGTCTATCAGTATAGTAATTGGAATTTTTGACACAGTATTTTTTGACACAGTATTTTATTTGACACAGTGACATATGGCACAACGTTCAATACCACTGGGTCGGGTTCGAAATATCGGAATAATGGCGCACATAGACGCCGGTAAGACAACTACTACAGAACGAATTCTTTACTATACCGGAGTCAGTTACAAAATTGGCGAGGTTCATGATGGGGCTGCCACCATGGATTACATGGAACAGGAGCAGGAGAGGGGAATTACAATAACCTCGGCAGCAACTACCTGTTACTGGAAGGGTGGGGAGGATCAGTTTGACCCTCATCGAATCAATATAATAGATACCCCCGGACATGTTGATTTTACAATTGAGGTAGAGCGCTCATTAAGAGTTCTTGATGGTGCCATAGCTGTATTTGATGCAGTTGCTGGTGTTGAACCCCAAACCGAAACAGTATGGCGCCAGGCTAACAAATATAATGTTCCACGATTTTGTTTTGTGAACAAAATGGATCGCATGGGTGCTGATTTCGAGCGTTGTATCGAGATGATGAAGCAGCGGTTAAAATGCACTCCAGTTCCAGTTCAGATCCCAATCGGCCGAGAAGACAGTTTTATCGGAATTATTGATCTTGTAACAATGAAGGCTACTATTTACGAAGAGGAGACCCTTGGTGCGAAGTATCGATACGAGGATTTACCAGCAGAACTTGAGGAGACTGCAAAATCTGCGAGAACTGCTCTTATTGAAGCTATAGCAGAGTCTGATGAGCAGCTTCTTGAAAAGTATCTTGCTGGTTCTGAATTAAGTAATGATGAAATATATACCGGTATTCGAAAGGGCTGCCTTTCCATGACTGTTGTTCCAGTGCTATGTGGCTCCGCTTTTAAAAATAAGGGAGTGCAGCCTCTTCTTGATGCAGTGGTGAGATTTTTACCTTCTCCGCTTGATGTTCCTGCGATTGAAGGTACTGATGTTGATGATTCTGAGAAGATTATTACAAGAGAGGCAGATGATAACGAGCCATTTTCAGCTCTTGCTTTCAAGATAATTTCAGACCCTCATGGAATATTGAGTTTTGTAAGGGTTTACTCTGGACGTGTGAAGTCAGGTCAATCAGTCTATATTCCTAGAACAGGCAAGAGCAGTCGTCTGGGTCGCATTGTAAAAATGCATGCAAACAAGCGTGAAGAGATAGATTCAATTGAAACTGGTGATATTGCCGCTGTGGTTGGAGTAAAAGATATTCAGACTGGGGATACATTGTGTGACGAGAACCACCAGCTTGTACTTGAATCGATAGAATTTCCAGAACCAGTGATTTCTGTTGCGATAGAGCCGAAGACCAAGGCCGATCAGGATAAAATGGGAAGTGCCCTTTCCAAGATTGCCCAGGAAGATCCGTCTTTCAGGCTGAATTCTGATGAGGAGACCGGGCAGACCATTATTGCCGGTATGGGTGAGCTTCATCTGGAAATTATTGTTGACAGACTTACCAGAGAGTTCAAGGTTGCAGCGAACGTTGGCAAGCCCCAGGTGGCCTACAGGGAGACTATTTTAAAGTCTGTTGAGAAAGATATGAAATATGTCAGACAGACTGGTGGCAGGGGCCAGTATGGACATGTAGTTATTAGACTCTTTCCCCGGGCCAGAGGTGAGGGTTTCCTGTTTACTAATCTGATAAAAGGGGGAACAATACCAAAAGAGTATATTCCTGCTGTAGAAAAGGGTATAGTTGAGGCTTTGGGCGGTGGAATCCTTGCGGGATACCCCCTAATTGATGTAGGAGTAGACCTCCTTGATGGCAGTTTCCATGAGGTGGACTCCTCGGAAATGGCATTTAAGATTTGCGGATCCCTTGCAGTAAAAGAGGCTGCCAGGGAAGCTGATCTTAAATTGCTTGAGCCAATCATGAAGGTCGAGGTTGTAACTCCTGACGAGAGTTTGTCAAATGTTGTTGGAGATATCAATCGGCGTAGAGGCAAGATTCTTGGCATGGAAGCAAGAATTGGTGCGCAGGTAATTACTGCGGAAGTTCCGCTTGGAGAGATGTTCGGGTATGCTACTGATCTTAGATCCCAGACTCAGGGCAGGGCGACTTTCTCTATGCAGTTTGATAGTTATGATCAGGTACCGACCCAGGTTGCAGAAATGTTAATCTCAAGATAGAGGGACGGTTTATCTGGTGAATTTTAGACAAGATTTTTTTGCAGACCGGAAGATTTGAAAATCGAATAAAAACTTCCAGATGGTTTGTAATTTAATAAAAGCTCTTTATAGAGCATAAGTGATTGAAGAAGAAGATGTACGATATAAAAGGAAGGAAGAGATAATATTATGGCGAAGGGAAAATTTGACAGAAGCAAGCCGCACTTGAACGTTGGAACAATTGGTCATGTTGACCACGGGAAGACGAGTTTAACTGCGGCAATTACAAAAGTTGCAGCACAAAGCGGAAAGGCGGAATTCAAGGCTTATGATCAGATTGATAATGCGCCTGAAGAGAGAGAGCGAGGAATTACAATTGCTACTGCTCACGTTGAGTATGAAACAGACAATAGACACTATGCACACGTAGATTGTCCTGGTCACGCTGATTACGTAAAGAACATGATTACAGGTGCGGCTCAAATGGATGGAGCAATCCTGGTTGTTGGCGCTACTGATGGACCTATGCCTCAGACAAGAGAGCATATTCTTCTTGCTCGTCAGGTTGGTGTGCCTTACATCGTGGTATTTTTAAATAAAATTGACCTGGTTGATGATCCGGAGCTTCTTGATCTTGTTGAGCTTGAAGTTAGAGAACTTTTAAGCTCATATGATTTCCCCGGTGATGATATTCCGGTGATAAAGGGATCTGCCCTAAAGACTCTTGAAGGTGATACCAGTGATATAGGGGAAGGTGCTATCAAGAAGCTTCTTGCAACACTTGATGAGTACATTCCTCAGCCTGAGCGTGATATTGACAAGCCTTTCCTTATGCCAGTGGAGGATGTTTTCAGTATTCAGGGTCGTGGTACTGTAGCTACTGGGAGAATTGAAAAGGGTATTGTAAAAGTCGGCGAAGAAATTGAGATTGTGGGTTTGCGTGATACTACCAAGACTACTGTAACTGGTGTTGAGATGTTCAGAAAGCTTCTTGATGAAGGGCGTGCCGGAGATAACGTTGGTTGTCTTCTTCGTGGACTTAAGAGAGAAGATGTTGAGCGTGGTCAGGTTCTTGCGAAACCTGGTACAATTACCCCTCATACAAAATTCAAAGCTGAAGTTTATGTTTTAACCAAGGAAGAAGGTGGTCGTCATACTCCATTCTTCAAGGGTTACAGACCACAGTTTTATTTCAGAACTACTGATGTTACCGGTTCTGTTGAGCTCCCAGAGGGTCAGGAAATGGTAATGCCAGGAGATCGTGTTACAGTGGAAGTTTCTCTCATTGCCCCCATCGCAATGGATAAAGAGCTTCGTTTTGCGATTCGTGAAGGCGGAAGAACTGTCGGTGCTGGAGTTGTTGCGGAAATTATCGAGTAATTTACTTTGATAAAAGAGGAGCAGATATGAGGTTTACTAGTTTAATCTCATATCTGCCAAGCTAAATACTTTATTGAGTATTTGGATGTTTTTTATATACGCCCGTGGCTCAATTGGTAGAGCATCGGACTCCAAATCCGAGGGTTGGGGGTTCGAGTCCCTCCGGGCGTGCATTATTTTGCGTTGTGTAATTTTAGGGGATTGAATGGCAAATCAGGGTTCAAATAGTTATATTAAAGAGCGACTTGATTTTTTCAAGCAGTCTTATGCCGAGCTTAAGAAAGTTCAGACTCCTTCAAGGGAAGAAACCTGGCGTGCTACTTTAAGTGTCCTCCTGATGGTTGCTCTGTTTGGGTTATTTCTCGGTCTTACAGATAAAATTGCAGGTGTCTTTGTTCGCTGGTTACTTGCGATTGACTGATAATTTTTTCTTCTTTATTTTCTTTGTCTGTTTTTCTGAACCTTGCATAAAGTAAAATAAAATAGTCCCTGCGATAAAGCCACCTATATGTGCAAGGTAGGCAACTCCATCACTTTCTGGTCCTGCTCCTATTTGTGAAAAAATCTGTGTGGTAAACCATATTCCAAGTACTATGAATGCTGGAATGTAGGTAATTTGCCTTATAATAAGTACTTTTATCAGATTTTTGGGATATGCAAGGAGATATGCGCCAAGAACTCCTGCAATTGCTCCTGAGGCACCAAGAGAGGGGATCACCGAAGTTGGGTCACCAAGGATATGGCTAATAGATGCCATAATTCCTGAAAGTAGATAGAATAATATAAATTTTAATTTTCCTAATCGATCTTCAATCTGATCACCAAAAATAAACAGGTAGAGCATATTTCCAATAATATGCATCCATGAACCATGCATAAACATGGCTGTTAACAGGGTGAGGTATATCGGTGAGGGGCCAGGGTAGAGATTAATTTTATGCTGATTGGTTCCAACTGTTATGGTTTGAACACCACTAAGGTCTACATTATTTAAAATTTCAAATGGTATAGCGCTATATGCGTATGTAAATTTTTCACCTTCGCTTAGCTGAAGCAACCAGAAAATGCAATTTAAGGCAATAATTGAGAATGTAACAAGCGGAAATGAATGCCGATTTGAATTATCATCACTTAAAGGAATAAACATAAGAAAGTTATCTTTTTGGTTAAATTACACTACAAGAACCTGTTTGCAAGCCCCTCTATAATCCCCTCAAGGCCGATACCCATGAGATAATTCCAAAGATATCAATGCGTTTTTTCCAGTCGACGAGAGGCGGCAGAAACTTTCCGTTATCCTAACTATGCTGCTTCATCAACCGCATCTTCAAGCAATTGGTGTAGTAGCGTCTGGTAAGGAATCCCCTTTTTCTTTGCAAGTTTCCTGATCTGCGAGAGTAATTTTAGATTAATGCGGAGCGCTATCATCTGTTTAACGACAGTGCTTTTAGGTCGTCCGACCCTTCTACCTTTAGAAATTTGATTATCAGAGAGCTCTGGAATATCAGCATGATCTATTTCAGAGTCTTGAACATGCTTTGCATTCTTTTTTTGATGCTTGCCTCGCTCTAATGATTCTGATTGTTTCTTTGCCATCGCTACTATCCCTAACTGTATAAACTACTATTATAATTCGATCTAAGACAGAAGCCCCTAGTCTGATATAGTGAGACTCAGATGTCTTATGTTTTGCTTATCAAACTCAAGACCATCTGGATCTAAAAACACAGTTATTGCCTATTCAAAAGAAACGTTAAGTTTTTCAAAGTTGCTAACTGCTTTATTGATATCCCATGTAAACATAATTTACGTATATACATTAAATATGCGGCATGCAAGCGATAAGAATCAATTAAAAATTGATACTTAAATTATTCTAGAATATTAATTAAGATAACAACTCTCGTCACCGGAGCTTTGCCCGGTGTAATTCTGCCTGACCGCTTAAGAGAAGTCAGCAGAGGTCGTAGTAGTTATGTGAATTAAAGAAAAAACACAGCCTAAAGGGTCTATTTCTTCAATCTTGAAGGCCTGATTTTTAAAAAAGCCATTTGGCAACGCTCCCCTTAGGGGGGCTGTTGCCAAATAGGGATACTACTCAACGGGAGTAGAAAAGGCATAGTCAAACCCACCATGGCGTGAAGGGCGTATGCGCAAGACTTCCGAGTAAATATTATTACCTGTTACTTTGATAGCACCATAAGTATCGGGTCTTGTGCCAAAATTTTCCCGCTCATGAAGTCCAAGGTCAATAGATCCGTTAGCAGGTAGTTGGTAGCTTTTGTTTATTACTCCGGTGGCAGAATTGACCTGAAGATTTATTTCCTGCAAAGAGCCAGTCATATTTAGTAGTTTAAGCCAGTTAAACATTCCCAGATACAGATTGTAAGAGCCAGAGAGGATAGTATCGCTTGTGTCTTTAGCCTGGCTACCATACATCGTTGCAATGCTTTGAAGGTTATCATAAAAATAAAACATGCTTTGTGAGATCAGGCTTGCTTCAGAGGAGCTGATAGCAACTTTACCTATCGCTCCTAAACCAAGATAACTTGTCGCATTAAAGTGAGCTTGTGCACGCCCAGGCACAGAAATTTGTATTGGACTTTCATTAAATAAAACTCCTTCCTGGTTGTAGAATTGCAAACTCGCAATTACCTGTTCGCTTGTTGTATTCAGAACCTCTACCCAGTTTTGTGCAGATCCGCCTGTAGATATTGGTAGCACCTGCGTTAAGCCGGGGGAACGAATGGCAAATAGTGGAAAAGCAAAAGAGTATGCGTTACCCGAACCAGATTTTTCTCCGTAACGAATTAGCATAGCTGAGTATGTTTTGTCGGGTGTATCTGGAATGATTTCAAGAAGCCCAACTTTATCTGGGCCGGGTATTACGTGCCCTGCCTCAAGATCCATTCTGGCAAATGGAGGAACCTGAATATTTTCTTCCCGAAACAGAATACCTTCGATGTTATAATATTTAACCGTGAAGGAGTGTGCACTTGATCCATCCTGATTAATTATACTTAGCCAGTTTGTAACTGATGTGGCTCTGTCAGCAAGGTTTCTACTTGGCTGAAATGTATTAAAGCCGACATATGTTGTGCCATTTATCCCCCCTTTCCAGGGTACGGTATAGGCAAAATCGAATTCAGTACCATCTGATGATGGGCGATAGAACGAGACTTTTGCTGAAATCCTGCTGCTTTCGAAATCGAGCACAATCAAGCCATAGCTTGTGGATGAAAATCCTGGAATTTCATTTATGATTATGTCTATTTGGCCGTTACTTTCGATTGACGTATTAACTTGCCCGACGGGTTCTCCGGAAATATTAAACAGAGTCACCTTTACAGACACAGCTGAGGTGTCTGCATTTATAAGTTCCAGAATATTAATCATCCCTAAAAATCCATTCCATGGAAGATAGGCACTAGCGGTTTCTCTTCCACGAAGTGGGGCAGAAAATGCACCAACAGGAGTGTTTTCAGTTCTGCTTTGGGCGGTATGGTCTCTTGTAATATTGTTGATTAATACTCCTTCAGGGGCTAGCGGTGGAGAAATTCTGTCACCACCTAGAAATCCTGGTACCGGAAAGCCCTGATACGAATATACATTTCCTGCAGTCGTCGGGCGAAAATTTCCTGATTCGGGATTAATTAGTGAGGGTTCAAAGATATTGATTGAGTTATCTGCTTGTAGCTGGTTTGGGTTACAGCTTGTGTTGGTTGATCTGCAGCCAGTACTTTCGTCAATTCCTAGCGGTTTTCCCACCTGGCCGTTAAAAATTATATTCCCCTTGATTTGAACGTTGCTATCGGCAACCGCTGGGGTAGGTCCTGATCCGGAAGGAAAACCTCTTGGGGCGTGAATAGAGAAATGTGCGTCGCCACTTTCAAATCCGGTGGGATTATAAACAATATTGTTATAGATAAGAATGTTATTATTTCCAATAAAGATTTCCTCACCAACAGTTCCAGTTCCCCAAGCTCCTGCTGCAATGTGTGTTGTGCATCCGGCCGCATTTCCATCGCAGGACCTGAGACCATGCACAACTTCGATAAGATGAGACCTGCTGCCAACTTTATACAGCGTGTTAAAAGCCAGAAGAATGTTATACCCGCCGTTTACACCAAAACCAGCGCCTTCGGTATCATGGATTATGTTGTTAGTGAACTTGATGTCATAAGCTTCATAGTGAAGCCAGGGTGAAGTCATAAATTCAAGACCCGTACCCTGTCCTGCGGTAAAGCCTCCCGTTCCACAGTTATAGATAGTGTTTCCTTCAATATTGAGGTAGGCAGATCCGCCCTTTGCATAGAAGCACCAATCCTCGGCATTATGAATTTTTGAACGAAGAACGTGTCCATATTGAACTGCAACAAAGTCTATCGCGTTATCGCCGGCCCCATGAATTTCTGAGTCTTCAATAAAAATATGCTGGCTTTGATTAATTTTTATTGTTTCATGCGCCTCTCTATTACCACCTGAAAGCTCCATGCCACGCATTAGTAAGTGGTCACATTTTTCGCAGTGAAAGGCATCCCCCGGCGGATTTGGCATTATATCTACATCAATGAGGTATAAGTACTTAATGTCGAAAGCGTTAATATCCCCTCTAAGTTTAGCCAGTTCTCTTCCATCTGCTGATTGTAATATAATAGGGAACTCGGCACTTCCGTATCTCTTTTCCCAGTAATTAGGGATTGAGTCTTCAGGGTAATCGCCAGCTACTAGCATTATCCTGTAGCCAGTACTTGTAAGTGGAGTTGCCTGAGGAACTTGTTGCCAGGCAGCTGTAATAGTCTTTAGTGCGGTATTTCTGTTTTGACCTGAGTTTGAGTTATTTCCAAGAATTGGATCTACCCATATTTCCTGTATTGTTGGGGATCCGATATTGTATGTTGTGCTTTCTAGGTTTTGCGAATTTGCTTTGGTAGAAAATAATGAGAGATGCAGTAAAAATGAGTAATAGAGAAGGCGACCGAGCCTGGTTTGTGTCATTGGTTCCTTTTTCAATTGCCATGAAATTATCGAATTATTTGCTACAAACCTTTAGCTCTTATAGGGCCAGTTAGAGGGAGAGAATGTTATAATTAACGTTCCTTATATTATTTCTTAATACTATCTCCTTATTTAACAGGATATCTAATGAAAATGACCTAAGTAATTCTATTTTTTGCAACTTGTGATGTTCTTTTGGCATTGACGGAAAACTTCCGTTAAGTAATCTCTGGCAAATTTTTTTTATCATTCTTTTTCTTTAGGTCTATATTAAATTTAGAATATTCTCTTAATGAGAGTGGCCAAAGTTCTTTTGAAATAACTCTTCCTGTTAAGGGAGTAGAAAGTCCTTAAGAAATTAATGGGGAAGAGAAGGTCCTGTTTCCAAACAGGCCTGAACGCCTGCCTTCAAGATTCGTATTAACAAAACATTTATAAAATTAATTGAGAAATTTTCTGGTTCTTTTGAAATTGAACTTATTAACTCTCCATCTTTAATTGAAAAGTATTTAGGTTTTAAAGCGGTACTAATTCGTAAGTCTCTGAAGGAAGTCGTTATTTATGAAATAAATGACAGAATAGTAAATTCATTGGCTAGAAAAACCTGCTTTGAATCCAATTTGAATTCAAGTTCTTCTTTTGTTATACAGGACAAATATTCGATTTCTGGAATTTTGAATAGTTTCGGAGCAAACACACGACATCACACCTTTAATGACCCCAATCTTAACAGATCTATTACCGCATTTGAATCCGAGGGATATCTTTTAGAAACTGTTTTATATGATGAGAAAATACTAAAATTTCTTTATGATCTGATAAAAACTGATTCTTTCGAATCGATTGAACTCAAAAAAAAATGAAGATGATGGTAACTCAAGAGCTTTTAGCAAGAAACTTCTTTTGATATTTAATTGCAGTATCGATAGAATTTCAAGAGAGGAAATGTTACTGCTTTTGGATTTTATGATGAGTATTAATGAAATTCTCGTTGGTTCTATAGTGACATCGGTATCTGATACTAAGTGAAGGAGACTAGTATCCAACATCATCCAGACCAGTCTCAAAAACCATAATAAATCAGGCATTGAAATGTAACATAAGAAATTAAGAATCAGGATAGTACAAAAGGTCTGATATTATAGAGCTTTATTACCCTTTCTTCTCTTTTCTTGAATTCTGACATATGCTCATCATGCTAATTCTTTAGTTCTTTACAATACTTATAAGGAAAATACAGGTTTTTCTTACCTCCTTTCTTCTCTCATTCTAACCATGAAAGGGTAGAACTGTGAGACCACTTAAGATTGCTGTTGTATGTTTTCCGGGTTTTGGCGGTAGTGGTGTTCTTGCAACTGAACTTGGACTTGCCCTTGCTAGCAGGGGTCATCAGATTTTCTTTATTTCAACTGATGTTCCAAAACGGATTGATCAGTTTGGCCTCAGCAATGTACTGTTCTACTCTGCAGATACTGAAGCGTACCCATTATTTAATGGATCTGGTCTTGAGTATCATGCTATCACCACAAAGCTTTTTGAGGTGATCTGCAATGAGGAAATTGATCTTATTCATGTGCACTACGCCGTTCCCTTTGCCACCTGTGCTGTAGAAGCAAGACAAATGGCTCTGGAACTTGCTAGTGTCAGGAAAATCCCCAAAATAATTGTAACCCTGCACGGTACAGATGTTACAATAGTCGGCAGCAGCAGGTGCTATCAGCCACCTACTTTGTATTCTGTTATTAAGAGTGACGGGATAACAGTTCCGTCTAGTTTTCTAAAGACTGCAACCTATGACAAGTTGCGAATACCTTCATCAAAGAGGATTGAGGTCATTCCAAACTTTGTTGATACAGGGCGATTCTCTAAAAAAAAGCGCACCTCAGACTTTAACATACATAGTGAACTTGATCTTGAGCCAGGAATTCCAGTTATTTCACATGTTTCAAACTTTCGTCCCGTAAAAAGAACACAGGACATCGTACGGATATTCACAAAAGTAGTTGAATCTGTACCTGCGGCTCTTGTGATGATTGGAGATGGGCCTGAATGTGAAAAAGCTGAATCACTTGCAAGAGATCTCGGTGTTATTGATCGTGTGAGTTTTCTTGGACAACAAAGACACTTTGAGCCGTATCTTAAGTCGAGCTCGATATTTCTGCTTCCAAGTGAAACAGAGAGTTTTGGTCTTGCAGCACTTGAAGCTATGAGTTGTGGCATTCCAGTTATTGCCTCTGACATTGGTGGAATACCCGAAGTGGTATTACACGAGAATACTGGTTATCTTGCTGATGTCGGAGACATTGAACGCATGGCGGCATATTGTCTTAGACTGATCAAGGATAATTCGCTTAGAAAACAGATGGGATCAGCTGGAAGGGAAAGAGTGATGACAATGTTTGATCGGGACTCAATTGTATCCCGATATGAAGCGTTCTATGAGGAAATCATGGGATCTGCTTAAAGGTTTAAAATGCTGGGATGACCAACTTCATCCCAGCTCTTCATACTTGATGCCAAAGCTTTCCCCAATTGCTTTATTGGTGAGAACTCCGTCCCTGCAAACCAGGCTTTTTCCAAGGCCATAATTCGACTTTAGAAGGTCTGAAAGAGGCTTTTCGCATAAAGCGGTTATATAAGGCATTGTCTCTTTTCTTAGAAGAAGAGTTGCGGTACGGGGAGCCATGGATGGCATATTTGCTACGCATAGATGTATTACTCCCTCTTCTAAATAAGATGGTTCAGCAATAGTAGTAGGGCGACTGGTTTCTGAAATTCCACCCTGATCTATTGCAATATCTACAAAAACAGCATTTTTCTTGCAGGTTTTTAGGAGTGATCTGTTTAAAATGGTAGGTGCTTTTGCTCCGGGAATAAGTACGGCCCCGATAATTAAATCGGCTGTTTTAAGGCACTCAGCGACTGATTCCGGAGTCGATATTCTGGTTGAAATTCCTGGGCAAAGGGTAGATAGTGCTTTTAGTTTTTCCTCCTTGATATCAAGAACTGTAACTGATGCGCTAAGGGCATTTGCCCGTATGCAAGCCTCTGTTCCTGATATACCTCCACCAATTACAAGAACTTCAGTTCTTGGCGCACCCCCAATTCCATCGAGAAGTATTCCCGGTCCACCATATTGGGAAAGTAAGGCTTGAGCGCCACATTGAATAGATAATCTTCCAGCTATTCGACTCATCGGCTCTAGAATTGGAAAACGGGGAACGCTTTCTTCTTGCGACCTTTCTGCTTCAACCAAATCATAATCAAGACCAGTGACACCACTGTCAAGGAGAGCGAGTGTAAGATCCTTGCTTGCGGCAGGATGTAAAAAGGAAAATACCATCAACCCTTTTCTAAGAAACTTGTATTCTTCTGGTGCTGGTTCTTTTACTTTTACAAGAAGGTCTATATCCTTCCATACATCCTCAAGAGAATTTACAATGTTAGCTCCTGCAGATTTATAGTCACTATCCTGATACCCACTTCCAACCCCCGCCCCAGTTTCAATTTTTACCAAAGCTCTTTTTTCATTAACAAGAAACTGAATATCTTCGGGAATCAGAGCGACCCTCTTTTCGTTTGCCTTTCTTTCCTTTGGAATTCCAATTCTTATTGAAGCTAGACTCATAAATGCCTCTATAAATATCTAATGAATTAAGTTCCCCTTGATTTGAGACATAGACTACTGGACTTGATAACTGTAATGCAATACAAATAACATGTTAAGAGTTAAATAATTTATCCTTGGAGTTATTGTAAGATTTTAATGATAAGCCAGTTTATTAATAGAGTGATTTGTTTTGATTTTTAGTTTAATCCTTGCAGGCAAGGAAATTGCTGATTTCCTACTTCATGATATCCGTGTCAAAGTGAAGGATTTGACAAAACGAATGAATCGTTCTCCTTGCCTTGCTCTTTTGGAAGTTGGTGATAATAACTATTCGGCAAGGTATTTATCCAAAAAAGAGGACTTGGCTAAATCCCTTGAGATTAAAGTTATTCGAAAAAAGTTAGAGGAGAATATATCACAGACTGATTTAATTAAAATTGTTGCCGAACTTGGTGCAACTAGTTCTGTTGATTCAATTCTTGTACAGCTTCCACTACCTGATCATATCAAAACATCTGATATAATCCGAGTTATTCCGCCTGCCAAGGATGTTGATGCTCTACATCCAGATAATCTTGGTGTTCTGTTTGATAAAATACCAGAATCTGACTACGAAGACTCGCTAATTCTTTATCCACCTACTGCCAGTGGAGTACTTGAACTTATTCTTCATGCAAGAAGTGACCTATCCGGGTCAACTGATATTTCAGGCCTTAATGCTCTTGTAATAGGTCGTTCAAAACTGGTTGGTCTACCTGTTGCACTTTTGCTTCTAAAATACGGAGCTACTGTAAACATAGCTCATAGTCTTACTCCTCCTGAAACCTTTAAAAGACTCATTAAACAGGCTGATATTATAGTCTCAGCTGCCGGAAGTCCCGGAATAGTTCATGGAGATATGATAAGCCCTGGGGTTATTCTGATAAATGTAGGAATGACTTATAGTTCTATGAATAAAATTAATGGTGATATTGATTATGACTCATGTGTTAAAATTGCTGGAGCAATAACACCTACTCCAGGAGGTGTAGGTCCGCTTACTCTTGCAATGTTAATGAAAAATGTGCTTCAATCTTCCGAGTATCAGTTTAATAATCGAAAATAATTTCTTTTAAGTTACTATTCAATGAAAGAGTTGCCCCTTCGTGAGTTTCACAAATCTATTGGTGGAAGGCTTGTGCCTTTTGCCGGATGGAATATGCCCGTTATGTATTCCGGAATCAAGGAAGAACACAATGTGGTTAGGACTTCGGCGGGTATATTTGATGTCAGTCATATGGGCCAGATTCTGGTAAAGGGACCAGACTCAACAACTTTTTTGTCATACATAAGTACAAATGATCCTTCTAAACTTTCAACTGGTCGTGCTCAGTATGGTCTGGTTTTAAACCGGGAGGGAGGAGTAATAGACGATATTATCATTTACAGACTTTCAGGAGATTCCTGGTTTGTTTGCGTAAATGCTTCAAATGTAGAGACTGTATATAAGTGGTTTGGGGAGAGGGCATTGGAGGGAAATATCTCATTGCCTGAAACTGAGAGAAGGCCCTTTTCCTGCGAGATTCTTGACTTATCATCTTCCTACGGACAGTTTGCCGTACAGGGTCCATTTGCCATGAAAGTGCTTGGGGAAGTTTTTGGTTCAAATGTCGTTGATTTAAAACCTTTTAATTTTTTATTGCTGAATAATTCAGGTTTTTCTGAAGAATTCCCATGTATTCTTGCTCGAACCGGGTATTCTGGAGAGGATGGTGCAGAAATTTTCTTTCCATTTCCTGATAATACCGACCCCTCAAAATACTCGGAGGAACTATGGATTAAAATTTGCACTAGTGCATCACAAATGGGTATAAATTTAATTCCATGTGGTCTTGGTGCTCGTGATACTTTGAGGCTTGAAGCCGCCCTCCCTCTTCATGGGCACGAGATCAGAGAGGATATAACGCCACTAAGTGCAGGGCTTGAACGTTTTGTGAAGTTTGATAAAGGGTTTTTTATTGGTGCACCTGCTTTAGAACAGCAAAAGCAACTTGGAATTTCTCCTGTTCTGATTGGGCTCGAAATTGAGGGTAGTGGAATTGCTCGTTCTGATTGTGCTGTTATGGTAGATGGAAAAACAGTTGGATGGATTACAAGCGGCACTATGACACCAACTATTGGAAAAGCAATTGCAATGGCACTGGTATTAAGAGCAACTGTTGATGAGGTTTCAGGAGAAAATTCTTCTCACAGGACTAAATTTACAGTTCAGGTAAGAGGCAAGGAATTATCAGCGAATAAAGTTCCATTGCCATTTTATAAGCGCGATAGGAAAAGTATTTAAAATAAGTATCAATAATTAAAAGGAGTAAAATGATCAGACCTGGTGATTATTTATATACATCTCAACATGAATGGATTAAAATTGAAGGGTCAATTGGTCGAATTGGGATAACTGATTATGCCCAGAGTGAGCTTGGTGATGTTGTTTTTGTTGATTTGCCAGAGCCTGGAACCAGAATTACCAAGGGTGAGCCAATGTTTACTATTGAGTCCGTTAAAGCTGTTAGTGACATCTATGCTCCATGTAGTGGAGAAATTGTCGAAATAAATTCAACTCTCAGTGATAATCCCCAGCTTGTAAATGAAGATCCTTTTTCAGGTGCCTGGATGGTTTCAGTTAGTCTTAGTGATAGTTCCGAGCTTGACAGTCTATTATCTGCTGAAAAATACAATGAGATAGTTAGTGAACTAAGCAAGTAAAATATATTTTGATAATTACTTAATGATGGGAAATAAAATGAATGAGATCGATGCTCCCACTACTTTTTCTTCTCGTCACATTGGCCCTTCAAAGACCGAGCAGAAAAAAATGTTATCGGTTCTTGGGTTAACAAGTATTGATCAACTTGTTAAAGAAACCGTTCCTTCAGATATTCTGTTAGTCGATGGGCTAAATTTGCCTCCTTCAATCTCCGAATCCGAAGCTCTTTCACTTCTTAAGGTCTACTCCCAAAAAAATCTTGCAAGAAGATCCTATATTGGTCAGGGTTATTACAATACCCTTACTCCGGCTGTTATTCAGCGCAATATTTTTGAAAATCCGGGGTGGTACACTCAATATACTCCTTATCAGGCTGAAATTGCGCAAGGCAGACTTGAAGCCCTACTTAATTATCAGACAATGGTGAGTGAATTGTGTGGGCTGGAGTTGGCAAATAGCTCTCTTCTTGATGAAGGAACTGCATTAGCTGAGGCAATGACACTTGTTTATCGAATAAAAAAACAAAATCCAGATTCGATTTTTGCGGTTCATAAAGGACTTCATCCGCAATCTTTAGATGTAATAAGAACAAGAGCTGAACCGCTGGGAATCAGGTTAATTGAGATCGGTTCTCAGAGTGAGCTTGAAAATATCCCTCATCTTGATGGAGTTATGGTGCCTCATGCTACTACTGATGGATTTTTAGAGGATATATCTTTATGGAGCAAGCTAAGTCATTCAAAGTCCGGGTTGTTAATAGTGGCAAGTGATTTGCTTCAGCTTTGTCTTCTTCAAGCACCTGGAAAGCAAGGTGCTGATATTGTGGTGGGTAACTCGCAGCGCTTTGGTGTGCCTCTTGGCTTTGGTGGACCTCATGCAGCATTTTTTGCAACGAGGGCTGAGTTCCAGAGGGAAATACCAGGCCGTCTGGTTGGGATTTCAAAAGATAGCGAAGGAAATCCTGCATACCGACTTTCCCTTCAGACTCGAGAGCAGCATATAAAGCGGGAGCGAGCAACAAGCAATATTTGCACTGCCCAGGTTTTGCTTGCGATAATGGCCAGTATGTATGCTGTTTATCATGGTCCTAAAGGGCTTACAAGAATAGCAAGAAAGGTTGCAGGTAGTGCTTCGTTAATAGCCAGGTATATCACTGAAAGAGGAGTAAGATTAAAAAACAGTAACTTTTTTGATACATTAAGAACAGAAATTCCTGATAGTTCTGGAAATCGTTCTTTAGAGTCTGTTCTAAATAGAGCAAGCGAAAGAGAAATTAACTTGAGGATTTATGATGATGGAAGTCTGGGATTAAGTACCGATGAAAGTATCGAAGTTAAAGATATTCAGGATATCATCTATACAATTTCTGGCGATGAAGTTTTGATTAATGAAAAAGATTTGGACTTGGCTTCTTATGATAATATTCCAAAATCTTTTTTAAGAGATAGCGAGTACATGCGGCATCCTGTTTTTAATCAGTATCATTCAGAAACGGAAATGCTTCGTTATATCAAGCGACTTGAGTCCAAAGATTTATCACTTACTCATTCGATGATTCCTCTTGGTTCATGTACGATGAAATTAAATTCAAGTTCTGAAATGCTGCCACTTAGTTGGCATGAGTTTTCATCAATTCATCCATTTGTACCCAAGGAGCAGGTCGAAGGGTATTTGAAAATGACTACTGATCTTGAAAAATATATTGGAGAAATTACCGCTCTTCCCGCTGTTTCCCTTCAGCCAAATTCTGGTGCTCAGGGTGAGTATGCAGGGTTGATGGTAATAAGGGATTATTTAAAGAAAAAAGGGGAGCTTGAAAAAAGAAATATATGTTTAATTCCTGCTTCTGCCCATGGAACTAATCCAGCAAGTGCAAATATGGCAGGAATGAAGGTCGTAGTTGTAAAGTGTGATTCTGAAGGTAATGTTGATATTTCCGATTTAAAAAATAAATTAATTGAGTATAGGCAAAGTTTAGCCGCACTTATGATAACCTATCCTTCAACTCATGGTGTATTTGAGGAAGGTGTCAGGGAAATTTGTGAATTAATTCATGAAGCAGGGGGTTATGTTTACATGGATGGGGCTAACCTAAATGCTCAGGTTGGACTTTGTAGGGCCGGTCTTTTTGGAGTGGATGTCTGTCATTTGAATCTTCACAAGACTTTTTGTATTCCTCATGGTGGTGGTGGTCCTGGTATGGGGCCGATTGCTGCAATTGAAGAGTTTAGAGAGCACCTTCCGGGTCATCCTGTTACTTCAGTTAAGGGAAGTGGTGCTGTGTCTGCTGCGCCATTTGGCTCTGCAAGTATTCTTTTAATAAGCTGGATGTATATCAGAATGATGGGTTCTGATGGTTTGAGAAGTGCAACTGAATGTGCAATTCTTAATGCTAACTATATTGCTACACGCCTCTCCCCATATTATCAAATTTTATATAAGGGAAAGATGAATAGAGTTGCACATGAATGTATTCTTGATCTTAGAACATTAAAGCGAACTTGTGGTATTGATGTCTCTGATATTGCAAAGCGTTTAATGGATTATGGATTTCATGCACCAACTGTTTCATTTCCTGTAGCTGAGACACTTATGATTGAACCTACAGAAAGTGAGTCTCTGTCCGAGCTTGACCGGTTTTGTGATGCGATGATTGCAATAAGGGGTGAAATATCTGAAGTTGAAAATGGCAAAGTCGCTGCTGAAGAAAGTGTTTTAAGAAGAGCACCTCATACAGCGGGATCTATTGTTGAAGAAGGTTGGGATAGACCATATTCAAGGGAAAAGGCAGTATTTCCTCTTGAGTGGGTGAGGGAGCGAAAGTTCTGGCCATCAGTCGCAAGAGTGGACAATGCTTATGGAGACAGGAACCTTTTTTGTGTCTGTGCTCCAGTAGAAGATTTTCAGTAAAAGGATTGGGCCCTGCTTTAGATTTGCAGTGACCCAACCAAATTATAAAACCTTTGGGTGTCAATTTATCTCTTTTCATTTTGCCAGATGAATTGATCAAGTCCTTTATCACTTCGAAAGCCCCGGGTGTTACCGTGGATGACCAGATGTCCGCCTTGCGGATGAAGCATTTCTTTCAGGCTTTTTCTCAGCAGATTATGATCTACTGCCATGATTCGTTTAATCCATTCAGAAAATGGCATAACTGAACCTCTGTTTAATACATCTTCACAAAGATCCATTGTCCTTTCTCTTATGTTACTGGCACGAATAACAGCCTGAGTTCTAATATGTTTTTTTGCAAGGGTAATTTCAGAATCTGAGGGGCCACGAGATTTTAACCGGTTAAGAAGATTAAAATATCCCCTCAAAATTCCTTTAACGCTGTCTGGTCTTGCAGCAAAACTTACACAGATAAAGTCATTGTTCGCCCTTTGATCATGCCAGATATTACATCCATAAGCACCTTCTGTGCGAACTGCATTAAAAAGAGGGCTGCTCCATAGAGAGGATGTCAAGACCTGAAACAGTGATATGACTTCTTGTGGAACATATCTCGTGTCTATTAAATGAGCGAGAGCTACTCCACATAGCTCGGAAGATTTTCTGGTAGAAATTGTAATACCTTTTCTGAATTTGCAATTCAATTGAGTCGATGGTTCTGTACCTGTTGATTTTAGTCCACCGAAACTTTGTACAATTTGTTGCTGTATTCGACCTGTTTTAATATCACCACTTACTCCGATCACAAGATTACTGGCAGTAAAGTTTCTTTCACTGAATTCCAGAAGGTCATCAAGCCAGATTTTGCTGTAGTTCTGAATAAATCCTCCAGCAATACTTGAGGCAGGAGAACGAGGAAGACAACGACGATACAGAAGCTTTACGGCATATGCTCCTACTCTTGATGCATCTTCTCTTAGCTCAGTTCGGATTATCTTGACCTCGTTATCAAGTTCATCCTGAGTTATGTCGCCAAGAAAGACGAGTTTTCTCATCATTGGTATAACCCTGTGCCAATATTCTACGGGCACATCTGCTCCAATTCCGATTCTTTCATCCAGAACCCAGGCAGTAATATCTCCTAGTGAATCAATGTTACGTTTTAGCGCTCGTTCGCTTTTTTCTCTTCTTCTTCTTAAAAGAAGATGCTCAAGAACATGAGCAATTTCAGCATCAATTATTCGCTGGTACGAAAAACGCCAGTGACACTGGGCAACTACTGTGTTGCGATTATGATTTTTTTGTATCAGCGCGGTAACACCATTCGAGATCTTGAGTAGTGATATTTCCCATAAGTCCGAGTAAGAACGTCGGGGATAAATCATATCCCTGACCGATCTCTCAACTGCTATGTCAGAGGCCATAATAGACACCTTTCACAATTAAAAACCTTTTAATTGCTGGTCATCCAAGCGGATAATAAAAAAGTAAATCCGGAATTTTGACCAGGAAATATGCGGAAAGTGAATTTATAAAACCCACTTTCCGGTATAATGGAAATGACTGACAGAAAAATCAGGTACTGATTTTCCAGTAATCATTGTACGAAGAAGAGCTTTCAAGTAATTCTCCATGAGTGCCACTTGAAATTCCAGGCTGTCCATCTTCACGATACATGAAGATGATAGGACTATCTTCCCCAATCAGTTGCTTTGAATGTGACACAATGATCAGTGGAACATTATGATTTCTTGCTGCTTCCTCAAAGTTCCTAACAGTTCTCATCACTCCATCTGGAGATAGATGGTTGAACGGTTCATCAAGAACAATCGCTCCAATATTCTCTTCCCTAAAGTGTAGGCATGCAAGTCCAAGAGCTAGAAAAACTCTCTGTTCCTGACCACCTGAGAGACCTCCACGCATTCCTAGTCGTGTATCAAGACCTTTCTGCTTTTTAAGCTCGTCCCAAACACCCGCGCTTTCCAGAACAGGTATAATTTCCTCATCTGGAACATCAAGGCGACTTGAAGCGAGAATGACATCTCGAACTGGGAGATCAAGTTTGATTCCATTCTGAGGCACAAGCAGTGCCCGTTTAGACCCGTTTGAATCAAGAATCTTGATAAAGCCCCTTGATGGCTCAAAAATCCCGGTAAGTAGCGCCAGCATTGTGCTCTTGCCAACACCATTTCCACCAACAAGATAACTGATTATTGGAAGATTAATTTCGGCATTCAAAGTACTAAACAATGGCTCTCTGCCTGGATAAGCAAATTCAAGATCTTTTGCAACAAGTGTTATGCTGGTTCGCTTTTCTGTAGTTGAATGATTTTCGTTCCTGGTTGCAGGCTTTTTAGTATCAAACACTTTCAGAAGTAGCAGCATTCGGTCAGCAACGAGAATTTGTTTTGCAATTACATTAGTTGCTCCACTTACCTCTCTTGTAAATCCAAGTAGAGATAGACTTAAGAACACAAATGTTTGTGGAGTCATGCTACCATCGACTAGTCCATGGTAAGGATGCCAGAGTGCAAAACACATAGCGGGAAATAGTATTGCCTGAGCAATAAGATTACCGCCCAGTTCTTTCTTAAGCAGGATAATTCGAGTATCGCGGATTCCATTTGCAAGCTTAATGATGAATGCAAGAAGAAACTCAGTCATTCCAAATGCGCGAAATGCAACAAAATTGTGAAATGAACTGAATGATCGTCTTACATTTGTTATCGATGCCTGGTTTGACCAGTCCAGTCTTTCGCTTTCAATAAAGCGGATTGCACTTCGGACCTGTATGAGTGAGGATATGGCCACTGGAATAATCAGAATCAGGGCAGTTGCCCATGAAATACTGATAATAATGGTTAATCCAATACATGCGCTTCCAACAGCGACCAGACTTTCAAACATCTGGGGCAAGAAAAATCTTGCATCATATACAGCTTCATCTGCCCTGGCGAGGCCTTTTGCTGTTGGACCATCTTCTGCATAAGCATCAAGTCCAAGTGAGGCATAAATTTTTGGAGTTAGTGTTTCAAACTCACTTCTAAAATGCCATTCTGCGGAGGAGCTGAGAAACTTCTGTAGCTTGGCAAGGCCCTGAAGCAAAATTGCCACAAGAAGCATGCATAAAACTGCAACAAAGCCGATCCCGCTTACGCCATTACCAACATCGTAGACAGTTTTTACCATCCACGAAATGACATAGCTTTGAAAGTAAACAGTACTGCCTACAAGCGCTATGACAAATGGCAAAAGTAATGCAAGACCAGGTGAAACATTTCTGAGAATAGAAAAGAATCTATAACAAAGATACGCCTGATTGGTGATGAAATTTCCTCGATTCATTTTTTGTCTCCTTAAAAAACCTCCTTCACCTTCCAGCTAGAATTATTCAAGCTCAAAAGTGACTTTCAAAAATTGAAAAAAAGCCTGAAGTAATTGCTTCAGGCTATGTGTGTGAAGCTATGAAACCTTTTATGTCTGATCCTAGTTCAGGACAGAGTCAATTTCGGATTCTTCCTTTTCTACCGGAATACTTGACCAAATCGAATTTGGAAGTTCCGGAATGTCCGGAATCAGGTATGGAGCTTTTCCCAAACCAAGAACAGTAAGACGAACTGCATCATCCAGATTTTGTCTTATTACTGCACAATCTGAATGCACTGCCAGATAAGCATCAATGATATCATTAGCCTCTTCATCGCTGCCATGGTTAGACACAGAAATGACAACAAGAAGTCCTTTTCCAAGAAGAAGCTGAATTTCATCATTAGCTTCATTAATTGAGATCCTGCCCTGCTCAATTGCAAGAAAGGATGAGAGCTTTCGCCTTTGCCAGAGTGATTTCTCTGAAACACGGATGTCCCATCGAGGATCACCTGCAGCAGAAACAATTGCTGTGTAGTGGTCTGATGGTTTATCGCCGGGGTGATGGGCTTTGAGGCGTTTCTTTTTCCCACGTACCTCATCGCTTCTTACGATGTAGATTCCTCCACGGCTACCCTCAGAGCGAAAGAGCCCAACGGTCTCAATCTGATCAGATTTTCCAAGGAAAATTGACTTTGCAAGAGAAAATGCCGGAACTTTCATAAAAACCTCCTTGTCCCTCCATGGAGAGACTAAAAAGAAACAGAAACTAGCTCCATCCCCTCTGGACAGAGTTTTAATTTGTCACAAAGCCTGCAATTCATTAAATCAAGACGCCTTGCAGAATCTGCAGGAAAGTTCTCGGAAAGAAACACATAATCAGTCTCTTCCCACGAAGCTAAATGATAAAGTTGCTTTGGCAAAATTGCCATTAAAGCTTTTGTTTCAAGGTCTTTTACCTGCTTTAAATGTCGTCTCAAGTGAGTAATTGCATCTACTGCGAACTGGTATCCTTCTTCGAGTTCTCGGGGCCCAAGCTTGAATCTTACCACTCCCTCTTGTGGATTATAATTGGTATAGGATAGCTGTCCATAAAGTGGAAAGCTTTTAAGTTCCGGAAGGTCAATTGATGCAAGAGCTGCATAAAGGAATATCTGTTTAAAATGAGATTCCTTTTTCTTTCCTGTTTTCAGATCCAGTATTATAATGGATTCTTCGCCGTTTTCCCTGAATCTTACAACACGGTCCATATCGTAGCCAAATTTCCAGGTTTCGCCTGCTATTTGAAGCTCATGGACAGGATGGACTCTTTCATTTCTTAGAGAAAACTGGCTACGTTTTTTGTCATCTGTTATGATAATTCCATTAGTAATTTTTCTGCCCTCAATAACTAACCAGTCACTGTAACTTGCTCCCCCCAGAAATTCTGATCTATAGGTCATATAGTTATCAATACTGGGTTTTATCCAGTTGCGAATTTTGGTTTTTGATGGGGCCTCGGCTGGTCCAAGTTTAAGAGCATGTTGAAGAAGGAATGTGCGATTCTTTCGCTCTTCCCTGCTAATATTAAACCACTCCTCAAGTGACATTGATTCAGATTCCTGCCACTGGGCGTCAAATCGAATCCAGAATCTTTCCCTTAGTTCTTCATCTGACAGGGGAATGACTTTTGTTAAAAGGGGTTGATCCTTGTCTACCTCATTAAAATCAACCTGTGTTGTCCATTCATGAAAAAGTTTTCCAACCCAGGAGAAAACGCCATCAATTTGTTTCCATATATAGAGAGTTTTAACCTGTTCAGTTGCATCATCATACCATCCGTTCCATGCTCCGGGGCCAGAAAGAAAATACTGTTTTGGGCACCTTTTAAGAGACTCAATTCCGCTAAAAGAAATACGTCTGTCCGGAAATACAGGTAGGCTCATTTCCTGCTCCTTAAAAAAACCTTATCTTCACATTTATTAGGTTCTTGACCTTAAAATGAGAAGAAAAAAATCGGCTGTGGAAAAAAACCTCAGCCGAGATGTCATGCAAACATCAGGGTATTAAAAAAGAAATCCTGGAGGTGGGCTTTCTTCATCTTCAAAAACAAGCTCTGACTGTCTTCTGAAAGATGCTCTCATATGTTTTACTCTTCCACGAGCAATTTGAATTATTTGTCTCTCACCCGGATGAAGCAAATAGTACATGATGTTAAGTGGCTCTTCGTCTGATATGTTTTTACCTGTACGTCCAACCCGGCCACGACTTTGAACTCTTTTTGCCGGATCGGAAGAAACTGCCGTTTCAATTCCAATTGATGCCCTGATATCTTTACCTTCACGACCATAGTCTGTAGTTATCAGAATGCTGGATTTTCCTGTGTCGAAGTTCCGTAAGCCTTTCAGCATCATTTCTTGTTCACTTTTTCTTGAAACACTGTAGGCAACTTCAACTGCTATTCCAATTCTATTTAAAGGTTCTCTAAGATAATGGTAAATAGCTTTTGCTTGCCGCCTTGTGCCACAAAATACAACCATTCTTTCTTCTGGATATTTCTGAATAATTTCGAGTAGTGAAAATGCTTTCATTTCAAGTCTTGATGATGCAGTCATGCTTTTAATGAGTAATCTATCAAGCACTTCCTGAACAGAATTCTGAAGATTGTGTTTAAACTTCCTTCCAGTTTTATCCATTTTGCTCTCAAACAATCTTGTGGCAAGATCACATCCAAGAAGGTCATTCCAGGCAAGTTTATCAGAGCAGAATTTGGCGTATGTTGTGCCAATCGACAGCGATTTGAATATTGCTCTTAGAGTCTTGTTACGTGAAACGTTTCTTTCAAAGCTGGTTATGTTCTCACGTTTTTCTATAACTCCATTAATATTTCTTGCCTTATAGGATAAGACTTTTTTTCTTCTTTCCATATTGGAGAGAAATATCAGAGGAAGGAGTTCGGCCTTTATTCGTAGATAAAGAAACGACTCCAGAAAAAGTGTTGGTGAAACTCTTGATAGAAGGTAGTAATACCATCCAAGAAGGCCAATTTCGGCAAGCCACATATTTGAAAGACCGATATCAGATTCGCTGATTCCTGATTTTGAAATTCTACTGCGGAGTAACTCTATCTCCCTGTGTCCCGGAATTTTTGTAAACTTTGAATCTGGTCTCCACCCTGGAAAAGTAGAATCATCAAAAAGCAATCTTGGAGCTGGAAGAAGAGAATAAACTCTTTCCAGTTTTAATTTTACTACCTGCTTAAGTGCACGAAGTGCAGGTTCTACACCTGGGGCGAGGCTAACATCTTTAAGTAGGTCTGATGTTGAGGCTTTATCTGACTCAAGGCATAAAAAGCAGTCAGGGCAAAAAAGCTCAATTAGTTCATTAAGTTTTAACCTGTTTCTTGCGGGTGTCGCAGAGACTCCAATTCGTGTGATGGATTTCTCATGGAGCTTAAGCCATTTGATCAGATGAACATAGGGGTGATTTCCTACTGCATGATGAATTTCATCAAGACCAAAGAGACTGATGTTATCATCTTTAAATCTCCCAGCATTTATATCGTTAATCAGATCCTGAATGACGACAATGATAACAGGTCGCATTTTATTGTATTCATTCGTTCGGTTATCAGGACTTATGCTACCATCAAGTACTGAAATATCCTCACTGGAAATATTCAGATATTGAAGTGCATGTTCTTTTGCCTGTCTGGCAAGACCAACCTGTGTTACGCAGAATACAATTCTCTTCATTTTTTGAAGCTCAATGCTTGCACGAATAAAGAAGAGTAATGTTTTTCCTGATCCGGTAGGGGAGCTAATCAGTAAATGACCTTTTCTGTTCAAAACTGAATCAAGCAGCAGGCCCTGTTTGGGTCTCCAGGACAGTGATTCTGTTCTGATTTTGGAAATTCCATTTTTTGCGAGGAATTCATCCATGGATTGATACTTATGTGTCATGACAATTATCCATGAAACTCTTCTCCTAAAAACCTGTGTCCACAACTCGAACGAATATAAACAACAATTCGTTTGAATTATGTGCTTGTGTTTTTTAAGGAAAATAGAAATATGATATTGCAGGGTAAAGGCCAAGGAGAGGCTCCCTTACCCCGAATATCAGGTACTCTAAATTAAAATGAGAAAGAGATATTTTTTGTAGCCCTTTACCGTATCACCTACTAAAAATAAGCTCAATTCCATCTAAAAAGTATGAGATTACAAATAGATAGCATAGATATTAGTGATAATCCCCATGGTTCAGAAATTATTATAATTTGTTGATATTAGAGGATTTAGTCATAATATTATACTCAAAGTTCTTGTGATCATTCATATCATTATGAACAAGAGTTAAATTAGAGAAGAAGATTTTGCAAGTTTCTTTCGGGGTTAGGGCAAATTACCTGTATGAGCCTGAAGGGAACGCAAGGGTAATAAGGAGGTTTTTGTTCATTCTGTTAGGAGAAAAAGATGAGAATGAAAGCTGAAGAAGTAATTTTTGAGCTAAACAGCCTTTGTGAGGAATATAGACGATCTTCCAATGATTTCTCAAAACAAGTAAGCTTGTTTGGAAGGAAAGCTCGCCTTTCCAATGCTATTCTGGAAAATGAATCAAACCAGAAGGCATTTTTACGATGGGCTAAAAGCGTCTCTCGACGCCGAAGAACAAAAAACGAAAACTATCAGGCTCTTCTTGATGGTTTTCAAAGGTTAGAGGAGCGAATTCGAAACAGGCAGATTCCAAGTCTGTTTTAGTTCGCAGATAAAGGAGAAATGCCCTTGCGTTTTTCCTTTATGTGTTGTTGCCCGTTAAACAAGCCTGCCTTGTTCTTCCATTTTTCTGGCAGCAAGACCAAGGACCTTTTTAAGTTCTGGGTCATTTGAATTCTGGGAGATTATTTTAAGCGTAGCCAGTGAATGCTTGCCATTAAGAATTTTGCTTACGGCATTATTAATAAATTCTTCCTGACTTTGACCAGCAGGTTTCCGATCAGCGAATCTTTTAAAAGAGTTTTCCCAGTCACTAGCAAGCTTTGCTACAGATGGAGCTTTGTTCACAAGTGAATCTCTTTCTTTTTCGGAAATTATTCCCTTGCTAAATGCATCCTGAATTAAATCAGCTCTTGCTGGATGGTTAACTGGAATAAGCTTTAATCCCATCAAAGCTTTTTCTTTTGAGTTTAAACCTGAATTTGCAATTTCAGCACCTCCATTAACACTTGCATAGGTAGCCAGATGTAATTCAAGCCCAAAGGTTGAAGGAGGTCGTTTGTTATTCTCCAGGGAAGAAAAAAAGCTTTCAGTATCAGAGCTGCCAGGAATTTCGGCGGGTAAACCTAATGATTGAGGTTTGGGAAGACTTACTCCAAGAGTATTTCTTGCCTGCTTTACATGATCATGAGGTACACTTCCAGGGGAAGACTGGTGCTGTGCAAGGGTCATTTTAGCTAGATAATGACCATCAATTCTTTTCGCTTCTTCTCTTGTCTTATCCCGAATTGAAGAGATACTTCGATCGTGTTCTGATCTTATATCTGAGAAACTTTTAGCTAATCGATAAGAATCAGAATCTCTTCCACTGTATTTGTATTCAGCCTCAGCTACTTTTCTTTCTAAGCCTAGTTTTCGCATCGTTTCTAGATATTCTGGTTCAATAGCCAGGGATGTTCTGAAGTTGTAGAGCATTCTGTTTTGAGTTCTTTCGGCCTCGTTGTGGTATCTGTTGTATGCGGTTCTGCTTTTGGAGTAAGCATAGGGAATTGCTTCCTGGGCCTCTGGGCGATATCTTGATGATATATGAGGAGAGCTCTCGGCCTTTCTTGCTACTTTCTCCGCCGCTTCAAGGCTAGCTGCCCCGTTTATACAAGATGTTTCTCTGACCCTTTCAGGATCAATCATAATTTTGAGACATGCTATGACTTCGCTTTTAAGCCCGGCTTCAGTTTTTTCTTTCAGGTATTTATAGAGGGTTTCTGAAACCAGGCCATATTGCTTCATAGCATTTGGAATTTCATTCCCATAGGTCATACTGCTTCTTAAATCTTCATAGATTTTTTCGGCCTTTTGGGTAAGGACTTCCTGAAATCGGGAGCTTCCAGTTGCGGAGTTGTATTCTGATGAAATTTTTTCTACTTTCTGATCTCTTCTTCCGGTTTCAGCAAGAAAACGTTCTCTTTCTCTTTTTCTGTTTTCTTCGTACAGATTTACACTAGGCGTTGATTCTATGTTAGACATGGTTTTAAGCAGAATTTTAAAATTATTAATCTTCTTTATTGTTATGTATTGTATTAAAATCTTTGTGCTTTTTAGAATGATTGCTTAAAATTATGAGGCCTTTTTAATTTTTGTAGATATGGTTACTGCTTAAAAATACTGGAAATTTTTGAAAATGTTTAAACTAAGGCCATATCAGGAGGAGGCATCCAGAGCTACTCTCGATCATTTTAGAAGATCAAAAGCTCCTGCCGTAATTGTCTTGCCAACAGGGGCAGGTAAGAGTCTTATAATTGCCGAGTTAGCCCGGATTGCAAGAGGCAGAGTGCTGGTGCTTGCTCATGTTAAGGAGTTGGTTGAGCAGAATTATTCAAAGTTTGGGCATTATGGATTATCAAGTGGTATTTACTCCGCAGGACTTGGAAGAAAAGAAAGTAATGAGAAAGTAATTTTTGGCAGCATTCAATCTGTTGCCCGGGCTGATAAATCCTTTTTTATAGATTTCTCTCTGCTGGTAATTGATGAGTGTCATCGTGTTTCACTTGAAGAAGAGACCCAGTACCAGCAGGTTATATCGGAATTATTAACCAACCGCCCTGATCTATGTGTTCTTGGACTTACTGCAACGCCATTTCGGATTGATTCTGGCTGGATTTATCAATATCACCACAAGGGAACTCTTCGTTCCAGTGAGCCAAGGCTTTTTACAAAATGTATTTATGAGCTTACCCTTCAGCGTATGATTGATGAGGGATATCTAACCCCTCCAGTTCAGATTGATGCGCCTGTTGCGTCATATGATTTTTCATCACTGCAAATTCCTTCAGGAAGTAACTCCTACAGACTGGAAGATATCGAGGCAATACTTAAGGATCAGAAGCGAATTACTCCTGTTATTGTGCAGAATATAATTGAGCTTTCAAAGGAGAGAAAAGGAGTATTGATTTTTACTGCATCTATTCGTCATGCGAAAGAAATTCTGACTTATCTTCCCTCAAGCAGTTCACGCCTGATAGTGGGTGATACTCCCGGATCTGATCGGGATGAAATTGTTCAGGGCTTCAAAAATGGAAATTTCAAATATCTTGTTAATGTTTCAGTTCTAACGACCGGGTTTGATGCTCCTCACGTGGATCTGATTGCAATTCTTCGTCCAACTGAGTCTGTCAGTTTATATCAGCAGATAGTAGGTAGGGGTTTAAGGCTCTATGAGGGGAAAAAGGATTGTCTGATATTGGATTATACTGGAGTTCCTCATGATATATTCAGCCCAAGGATTGGAGAAAAAAAACCTACAGAAGATTCCGTTCCTGTTGAAGTGAAATGTCCTATGTGTACTCATGTTAATGAATTCTGGGGATTAAAGGATGATCAAGGTAATGTGGTTGAGCACTTTGGCAGAACATGTAAGGGGGTCATTGAAGCTACTGATGGGACTGAAATAGTGCCATGTGGTTTTCGTTATCGTTACCGAACATGTGATCGTTGTGGTTGTGAGAATGATATTGCTAGCAGAGAGTGTTCTCAGTGTTCGCATCTTCTGGTTGATAATGATACAAAATTACAGGAGGCAATGTCCCTAAAGGATGCTCATGTTATGCGTCCAGATACAATGACTTTTGAGAAAAAAGTGGATAAGTCAGGTCGTGAGCGACTGGAAGTAAGATACTACGATCTTGATGCCCAGCATCTAAGTGAGGTGTTTTATTTTGAAACCAGAAATGATGAAAAAGTTTTTTATTATAATTTTATTCGAATGCATAATCGTTTGCCTGAGAGGTCATTTGAAGTTAAGAGCATTGATGAGGCAATATCAATGAAAGACAGGTTTCGTATGCCACTTTATGTTATAGCCAGAAAACAAAAGCATTTCTGGAGAGTTAGAGAGAAGATATTTAATTAAAGTTTGGAAATTATCCATGAAAAGAAATATTAATATTCGGTATGGAAATATAGATGATTTGTCTGCTTTGGTTAATTTTAACCTTTCAATGGCAAAAGAAACAGAGTCAAAAAAGCTTGATAAGGGTCTGCTAACCTCTGGTGTAAGTTCCTTGCTTAAAAATCCAGAGCTTGGATTTTATGTAGTTGCTGAATGTGATGAAAAAGTTACAGGTTCACTTATGATAACTAACGAGTGGAGTGATTGGAGAAATGCCATTTTCTGGTGGATTCAAAGTGTTTATGTTTTGCCAGGCTACAGAAGGCAGGGTCTTTACAGGAAGCTTTATGAGTTTGTAAAAGCAGAAGCTGAAAGTGCCAACAATGTCTGTGGTTTTAGGCTATATGTTGAAAAAAATAATCTTGATGCACAAAGAGCCTATGAATCTTTGGGGATGACTGAGACTTATTACAAGATATATGAGGAAATAAAGAGAAAATAAATTACTGATAGAAATTAATAATCACCCTTAACATAACGTTCTGCATAGGATGAAACTTTTCTTTTTTTGAAATCTTCTTCGATCCAGACTCCACCTCTTCGCTTGGCATTTTGTATGCCTTGTGCAAGTGTATCGTAATCGTTTTTCTTCATACCACTGTAGATAAAAGGTATGCTGAGGACTATGCCCCCTATTACAACACCTCCAATAAGTACAAGTTTCGGATTCATAATAAATTTCTAATTACTGTTCAACACACCACTCTTCATGCTAGATATGACTGGAATTACTAACAGTGTTGCATGGTTTTAATTCTATAAGGTGCAATAATTTTGACGGATTTTGAAAGATAAAAATGGAATCTAAGTACTCGTATCCAAAGAATAAAATCAAGATTGTCTTATCCGAAAAAATTGATGAAACTGCCCGAATAACTTTTCAGGAAGCAGGCTACGGGGTAGAAGAAATTCCCCATGCTTTAGATGGTGATTCTTTAATGAAGCTGTCTGATTCGGCTCATGTTCTTGGTGTTCGTTCCAGATCCAAAATTACGGATCAATTTCTTGCTAAGGCAAAAAGGCTTTTATGTGTTGGCTGTTTTACCGTGGGAACTGATCAGGTTGAGCTTTTGCCAGCCCAAAGATGTGGTATCCCCGTTTTTAATGCGCCTCACTCTAGTACAAGAAGTGTTGCGGAGCTTACTGTGGCGTGCATGATCTCTCTTTCAAGACGTCTTGGCGACCAGAATAGAAGCATGCATGATGGAACATGGCAAAAATCTGCAATTGGTTCGCGTGAAATTCGGGATAAAACCATTGGCATAGTTGGTTATGGCCATATTGGTCAGCAGGTTGGCTTACTTGCTGAAAGTCTTGGAATGAATGTTTTATTTTATGATGTAGTAAAGAAACTTCCTCTTGGTCGCTCAAAATCAGTTTCTTCACTTAATGATCTTTTGTCTAGGGTAGATTTTTTAAGTTTACATGTGCCTGGAACTCCTGAATCAGAGGAAATGATAGGAGAAAAAGAACTATCAATTATGAAGAAAGGATCCTATTTGATAAATCATAGTCGCGGAAAAGTTGTTAAGATGGTAGCTCTTAGGGAGGCATTGTTATCTGGTCAAATCGGTGGTTCCGCTATTGATGTATTTCCAAGTGAGCCGGAGTCTAATACGGCTCCTTTTGAATCGGAGGTAAGAGGTCTGCCAAATGTTATTTTAAGTTCTCATATTGGAGGAAGTACCGAAGAGGCGCAGAAAAATATTGGCATTGAGGTTGCAAAAGCTCTCATTGAGTTTCTTGATAGTGGGTCAACAGCGGGGGCGGTTAATTTTCCAAATATCAACTTGCCTATTCTAAAAAATTCTCACCGTATAATTAACATTCATAAAAATCTTCCAGGTGCACTTAGTGAAGTTAATCAGGTTATTTCTGAAGTTGGTGCAAATATTGATGCACAGTATCTTTCTACTGCTTCAGATATTGGATATTTGATAATGGATATAAACAAGGAAGTCTCTGAGGAAGTAAAGGAAAGAATAGCAGCGCTTCCAAAGAGCATTAAAACAAGGATGCTATTTTAATGGAAAAATCAAATCGTCTTCCAAAATTGGAAGAAGGGCTAATTTTAGCGTTACAGGCCTTGGATAATCAGGTTAAAAGAGCTTTGGAGAGAACTCCAGCTGAGCGTGAAGAGTCAGGAGTTCAGAAGTGGAAGCCACATGAAGAGCGAATTGAGAAAGTATGTGGTTTTGTGCTTGATAATTTTGGTGAAGAGATTGAACTTGACTCAGTGCTTATTATGTCTCAGGCATTTGTCAAGGTTCTATCAATTATCTGTGATGAATTAGGTGCCCATGGCCTTGGAGACATCAGATCAAGTTATGTTAAGGAAACATTATCCAGACTATCAATTGAAATTGAGCGATCAAAAAACATATTCAGGGAAGATTCTCCGAGATTAATGTGAGTAATTTAGTCGATACTTAATCTTACACAATTATCAAAGATGGAGAATTTTTTTGTCTGCAATTGTTAAAATATTTAAAGGATTGTGTAAGGTAGCTCTTGCGATCATTCTTTCTGTCCTATTTGTATTTCTTTCATTGATTTTGTTCATATTATTTGTTCCTGAAAAAACTGAAACCGGTTCTGAAGGTATTTCAGTGGTAAATGATGTTACCAGATTAAATCCAACTTCAGTATTAATTGAAATTCAACCATCAACAATTCAGGAAATTTCAGAAGCTTTAAAGGGTACAGATGGCCCGGTTTCAATTGGTGGTGGAAGGTTTAGTATGGGAGGTCAGATAGCAAGCTCTGATTCCCTGCATATTGATATGCGAAAATTTAATCAGGTAGTCAAATATTCTAAAGAAGAAAAGGAAATTACTGTTCAGTCTGGAATAACATGGAGAGATATTCAGGATATAATTGATGCTGATAATCTTTCAGTTAAAATTATGCAATCGTATTCAAATTTTACAGTTGGCGGCTCTCTAAGCGTAAATGCTCATGGACGCTACATGGGGTATGGTGCAATGGTTCATTCAGTTAAATCCATAAAACTTGTTATGGCCGATGGGTCAATTGTGAATGCCTCACCAGAGGAAAACAAAGAATTGTTCTACTCATCTATTGGTGGTTACGGTGGTATTGCAGTAATTGCGGAAGTAACACTGAAGCTGGCTGATAATTTAAAATTAGAGCGCTCGATTAATGTTGTTCCTGCTGGTAACTATCTTTCTCATTTTATGAATGAAGTTGATGGAAAAGCAGAAATTATAATGCATAATGCTGATTTGATTCCACCAATGTATGATACTGCATATATTACAAACTGGATTGAGTCAGATAAGGAACTTACCGTAAGAGAGCGCCTTCAGGAAAGAGGTAGTGATCCCTGGACGTTTAAAGTTTATCGTTTTTTGATTGATTTGCCATTTGGTAAAAGACTTAGACCACTAATGGAGAAATTCAGGTCTGGTTCTGAAGAAGTTGTTTGGAGAAATTATGAAGCAAGTTATGATGTAAAGAGTTTGGGGGTCATTTCGGATGATCAAGGGTCATATATTCTTCAGGAGTATTTTATTCCTATAGATAGTTTCGACTCTTTCAGAGAGAGGATGTCTGAAATCCTTGAAAAAAATGACGTTGATGTAATTAATATTTCAGTTCGTCATGCTTTAGCCGATGAAAAAACTTTTCTAAGCTGGTCACCTGAAGATGTATTTGCGTTTGTTTTATATTATTATCAGCCGAAGAGTGCTGCTTCCTTGGAAAAAGCTGGTATATGGACTCGAGAATTAATAGATGTGGTTCTGGAAAATGGCGGTCGTTACTATCTACCATATATTACTCATGCAAGTTTGAAGCAGTTTGAGAAAGCATATTCTCGCCTTAAAGAGTTTTATTCAATTAAGTCACGAGTTGATCCGCTATATAAATTCAGAAATATCATTTGGGATTCTTATTATAAGCCCGAAACTGGAAAACGAATTGAAGATGCTTATAAGTCTTACAGTGGTTCTTCTCGACCAGAAGTTAACACATTTCTAACTTTACCCGAGTGGCTTCTTGTTTTTATGTCAGAGGATCAGGCATATGCTTATATGAATGTTGATCCATTATCTTTTGGATATTTCAAGGCAATAGGGGATTTCTGGAGCCTTTATCTTGACTTGATTAAAAGGACTCGAAAGGATTATGTGGGTATTCCATGGGATTATCACATAATGAATATTACTATCGGGATATCTACTACAATTGAGTATCTTGTTAAGGGGATTTATGAGCAGACTATTGGCAGATTGAGTTCCTTATTTCGTTCAAATGAAAATAACGAAATAGAACTATTCATAGGAAATACATATAATGAGTACGCCTTATTTTTAAGAAATACTCCCTGGTATGAATTTGATTTTTCTGGAAAAAGGACAGTTTTATCAAAACTTGAAACAGGTTTGAACATTCGTTTAATAGAGAGAAAGTTCTCATTTATGTTTGAGCTTTGGATCAAGGAGCATTATGCAAATCTTATTCGATCCGGTACTGAAATGTCTTTTGAAAAACCTCCGGAATATACCTATGCGATAGTTGATTCGAGCTTAAATGCAGATATTACATCTGTGATAGAGGATCTGACGGCAATTTCTGATGGCATTAGCCTTAAGCGCTTTCCTCGTTATCAAAAATTTACTGATACTGTTATAAATTCACAAGGATTTCATTTCAAAAATATAGCAGGAAATGAGAGTATAGTTGTTTCAGGAAATTTTGATTTTTCCTGTGAGGCTGATTTTGATGGTGAGCTGGTTTATGATCTCCCGTCATGGAGTGGAAGAGAAATGTCTAGAAAGGCTTATGTTGTCTCTGTATCTAAAATCAGTGAAATTGTAAAAGGTTCATGTATGGAAGGAGAGTATTTTTATGATTACTAGTTCCAGGAGAGATATAAGTCGTCGTGAGGCAATCAGGTATCTTATCAGTGGGGCGATGGCTGTATTTTCTTCGACTTATACAACGATAGGTTTTGCTGATAGTGACGGTTTCATGGGTAGTGATGGTAATTTTCGTGGAATTTATCTTGATCCAAAACTCAGGAATGAATTTTTTTTGTTTTTAAAAAACGTTTTCAGATTATATCCCGAAGAAGATTTGCATAATTTGATTTTTGGAAAGGTTCAGAAACTTAATTCTGACAAGGATATATATAATGCAATTGTACAGGGTCTACCTGATATAAAACCTTTTTTATCCGAGATTCGATACGCTCTTCCTTCTTTAAAGAAGCAAAAGGAAGTGATGTGCAAGCAGACAGTGTCACTTCTTGATGGCAAGAAATCATTTGGCGGATATCTTGAAATTGGTTCAACCGGACGATATTATGACAAGCTGAAGGAAGAACTGAAATTTTCAACTCGTCCAATATTTATTAATGATATCAGGCCATCATATGCACCATCTGATGTGATAGATCGGGGTAGAGTCAGAAAGTACGGAGATTTTGTTCCTCTTTATGATTATGCGTCTATTTCTCCTGATCAGGTTGCTGATGAAAGTATAGAGCTTCTCACTGTTTACATTGGGTTTCATCATGCGCCTGTTGAAAAGAGGGATTTATTCATTGATTCATGTTACAGGGTTTTAAAAAAGGGTGGAATTCTTGTCGTAAGAGATCATGATGTTGATTCTGAAGTTATGACCCGCTTTGTTGCTCTTGCACATGATGTCTTTAACGCAGGTTTTGAGCTTCCATGGGAGTCAAATGAGGCAGAGATCAGAAATTTTACTTCCCTGATTCAACTTGAAGAAGTTCTTGTATCAAGGGGTTTTCAGAAAGATGAAAGGCGACTGCTTCAAGAGGGTGACCCGACAAGAAATGCTTTGATACGATTTACTAAGATATAATATTGTGGGCCTTTAGTGAGATTTTTTGATATTTTAAAAGTCAATTTATTGTATTGTTGCTTAAGATACTATTATTAACGGTGGTGGCTAGTCGTTTTTATAACCATTAAAACGTACTGGTACCGTAGTACCAGTACGATGAAAAACCACTCTCATTTGATTCTGGCCTAGTCAAGTCGCCAGGCTGATTTCATTTCCTCAAGTGACTCGTAACATTCGAGGGATTCAATATTCGTCCCTCCCATGCTCATTTTGCCAATCAGCCCGATCACAAATACTGTCTTTCCTTCGTGTTCGAAATTTCCTAGATATCGTCCGTAGCGATCGTTATCTTCATATTTTGAATTAATTCGAATGACGAATGCATTGACTGTTTGATCGTCGCCCCAGTCATTTTTATTATTAGGCACTCGTTCTGTTTGTGTGCCTAAAAAGATACAATTTCCAACTGAAGTTACATCCTGTTCTGGTAAGCCCTCCGATTGTACAAGAAGCTTCCTAAAACGAAGAACCTCACTCTGACCTTGAACCTTAAACATCCAGGTTTCCTTTTAAAAAGAGTTATCTTATGACCACCACCGGTCGAAACAGATCGACCCGTGGCATAAGACTGAACATCTTCCCGGAGAAATCTTAAGCAATAAATGCTTTAAGACTTTTTTAACTCAATTTTAAAAGATCAGTCAGGTGGGGTATATCACATAAAACTTACGGGGCAATTTAAGCAGTATGAATTATTATATTACTTGTTTAAGACTTTAATATAAATCATTTATTTATATTGTAGACGCTGTGAGGCTCTTCCGTTTTACTGGACAGTGAATCGGGGGGAGCTTCACTTTCGCCTTTATAACATAAAGCTTTTTAACAAAAATACAAAAATGAAAGACTGGTGGGGAGGAAAAAGTTCTGGCTTGATGTCTTGCGAGGAGCGGATTGTTTTTGAAATTTTTCCTAAGCTAAATCAACACCATATAATTTCAAAAATCCCTCGGATAAATTGCGATCAGCAATTTTGAGAATGAGCTCCTCAGAAGACATCAAGCCTGAACTTCTTTGGTGGGGGAAGCTATTTGTTGATACTAAAATCACCCTTCTCGATTTGGCTCTTCAACCAGGGTTTTTATCCTTTCTTATTAACTCCGGTCGATTCTTATAGCTCTTTATTAGGGATTCTTTCGTATAATCAATAAATTAGCAGTTTTTCAGGGACAACTAGATAATTTCATTTAATTTGATGAAAATGTGTCAGGCATGTTAGAATCAAAAAACAATTTTGCTAAGTGACTTATTTTAGCGCGACTTCTTTTCACGACGAGCTGCAATTAATTCAAAAACGGCCGGCATTACCGACAGTATTATAATGGCAAGAATTACAAGGCCGAAATTCTTTTTTACAAAGGAAAGTTCGCCGAAAAAAAATCCCGCATAGGTCAAAGAACAAACCCAGAGAATTGCACCAGTTACGTTGTAAGTAAGAAACTTTCTGTAGCTCATAACGCCAACACCAGCAAGAAAAGGAGCAAAAGTCCTTACAATTGGAACAAAACGGGCAATTATTATAGTTTTGCCACCATATTTTTCATAGAATTTTTGAGTTTTGGTCAGATATTCCTTTTTGAAATACCATCGATCTTCAAGCTGAAAAACTCTTGATCCAATATATTTACCAATATGATAGTTTACCCCATCTCCAAGAATTGCTGCCACCAGTAGTAAAAGCACAAGAGTGTTTACTTCCAGAGTAGTTGTAGCTGAAAGAGCACCTGCAGCAAATAATAAAGAGTCACCGGGAAGAAAGGGTGTTACAACAAGTCCTGTTTCACAGAAAATAATAAGTGCCAGTATGCCGTAGGTATATATGCCGTATTCTGCAATAACAGTAGCGAGATGCTTGTCCAGATGAAGAAACAGGTCAAGAAGATAAAGCAGTTGATCAATCATTTTTTATATTAAAGAAATTTATTAAAGTCCGAACATAGCCTGATGGGAGCCAAATCGTCAATTGTAGAGTTTTTGCTAAATTTAGCTATAATAATTTAATTTTTAATAGAGGATTAAAAAGTGAACCTTTTACAAGCTATCTTACAGGGCGTTCTTGAGGGATTAACCGAATTTATTCCTGTATCAAGTACTGGTCATTTAATTTTGTTGGCCAATTTTTTGGGGGAACATGGCGACAAGGAAAAACTGTTTGAGGTGTTTATTCAACTTGGTGCTATCTTGTCAGTTGGGGTTCTTTATCTGAAAAAACTTTCTCTTCTTGCCAAAGACGGTGTTGAATCTTTAACAAAAGAAGGAATTAAGGGGATTTTCAAAAAAACTGCCACTAGAAATCTGAATTATGATGTCATAGATATCGCGCTTGCCTGTTTACCTCCTCTAGTTGCCGGCTATCTTTTTTACAAGCCAATCAAGTCTTTGCTGTTTTATCCAGTGCCAGTTGCCTGCGCGCTTATATTTGGTGGTATTCTCCTGATATTTGTTGAGAAGTTAAGGGGTTGTAGTTTATCAGTTACGGATGTTGATTCTGGTGAAAATTTAGCTGATATAGAGCATATTACAAGAGTCCAGGCCCTTTTGATTGGTTTTTTTCAGTGTCTGTCTCTTTGGCCAGGAATGTCAAGATCTGGAAGCTGCATCATTGGAGGGCGCTTGCTTGGTTTGTCACGGGTTTTGTCTGCTGAATTTTCTTTTATTGTTGCTCTTCCAATTATGTGTATGGCAGTAGGATATGATGTTTATAAATCTTATAAATTTATAGAAATTCAGGATTTAACACTGTTTGTGCTCGGTTTTGTGCTTGCATTTATCAGTGGTGCCATTGCTGTTAAGGCCTTTATTTCGTATTTATCCCGATATTCACTTGTACCATTTGGTATATACCGGGTTATATTGGGAATTACTGTATTATGGTATTTTTGGTAGGATTTTTTAACTTTCTGTTTTCGATGGAGTATTTTTAATGAGTGTTGAATCAGAGTATTTTGAGGGCTTTCCTCCACCCTGGGGAAGGGTGGCTGCTTTTTTCACGAGGGTATTTGTCTGGGTACTCTTTTTCTCGATACTTTATCTTTTCAGATCCTTTTCACTTCTTGTCTTTTTAACATTTGTTTTTTCATACATTCAAAGCCATGGAGTGAGTATCTTGGAACGAGTTTCGCCGAATTTTGTTCCAGCAAGTTTTGCTTCCGGTCGTTTTGTTCTGGGACGAACCTACGTTGTTATTTTTGTGGCTCTTCTTTTTCTTGGTGTATTAATTGCGATAGGAAGTTACCTCATACCACAGGTTATTTCCCAGGCCGAATTATTTGCTGATAATTTCAAAACTTATCTTCATAAGGTTGATAAGGAGATTGTATCACTTTCTGAAACATTTCCTCAGCTTCAGACAATTATTCCAGAGACAGCAGAAGCTAAAGAATTTCATGATTCAATAAGCGAATCAGATATTGGTTCATCGATAACTGTAATAGTTATTTCCCAGTTATTTGGTTTTGAAGGGGTCAGGGGGGATGCGCTTGATCTTAAGCAGCTAAGTGAGCTGGTAAGAAACATTGGCAAGCCGTTACTTGCTGCTTCTTCTTCATTTTTTTTGGGTCTTCTCTTCTCATTTCTGATTGTGCTTGATCTTCCGAGGCTTAGTAGAAGTGTTCGCTCACTTCAAAAGACCAGAGTAGGTTTTATATATGATGAGGTTTCAGATAGTATTGTAAGTTTTGGCCGAACCCTTGGTCATGCACTTGAGGCCCAGTTATTTATAGCTATAATTAACACTATATTGACTGCATTAGCTATTTCCATATTTGGCATTGGTCAGAAACTTGCATTTCTTTCTCTTATTGTGTTCCTCTGCAGTTTTATTCCTGTTGCTGGAGTTTTTATCAGTTCTGTGCCAATCTGTCTTCTTGCGCTTGAGGGAAGTGGTGTGCAGGGCCTTATACTTATGGCTTTTGTCATCTGGGGCATACATATAATTGAGGCATATGTTTTAAATCCCAAGATTTTTGGAAATCGTTTACATATAAATCCTGTTCTTGTTCTAATAATTCTTACAATAGGTGGTAAATTATTTGGCATCTGGGGCCTTCTTCTAGGAGTGCCGGTTTGTACCTATATATTTACCGATGCCATTCGTTATAAAAAAGCAGATCTTATTCAGGGAATTATCAGTTCCGAAGATGATGTCCAGAGTGCTTTTTAAAAATAACTATTGGCAGTAGTTTATGCTTCGATATTTAATAATTCCTTTTCTTCTTGTCTTAGTCATTAGTGGGAAGGCGCTCTCTGTGGCTAGCACGCCCAAATCGAAGGTTTTAGTTATTCTTCCATTGAGTGGTTCTCTTTCGCCAATTGGAGCATCAGTAAAAAATGGTATTGAATTGGCATTGGAGAAGGTGCGATCAGTAGAAGTATTTTTTGAAGATGATTCCGGTGTACCCAAAAATACGGTTTCTGCTCTTCAGAAATACCTCTCAACTAATCGACCTCATGTTGTTATTACCGCCTCGTCTGGAACATCCAAAGCAATAGCTCCTATCCTGGAAAAGGAAAAGTTGCCTTTAATTGCGATTGCTACTGATGAAGAGATTAGCAGAGACAGGTCATATGCTGTTAATTTTTGGGTTACTCCTGATACTCAGGCAAAGCTTTTGGTTAATGAAGCTTCAAGAAGAGGATATAAGAAAATTGCCATATTTTCAACTGTTCATGAAGGAACGATGTCTATCAAGAGAAAATTCACTGATTACAATAATGGAGTTCTTCAGGTTGTTTATGACGAAGAATTTTCGGACGATATAAAAGACTTCAGAACTCTTATTACCCGTTTTAAAAAAACATTAAAGACTGAAGAAGTTGATGGAATTTTTTTAAATGTATTTTTTGGTCAAGTTGGTTTATTTGCAAAGCAATTAAGGCAATTAGGGATCACTCATCCACTTTTCAGTATCGAGCTTTTTGAAGATGAAAATGAAGTTAAAAACTCGAATGGAGCCTTGTTAAACCAGTGGTATGTGCAAGCGGATGATGCAGGACAGGAGTTTTTGAAAACTTATTACGGTAAATATCCAGACGGCACATCTTTCGGAGCTGCAAATGGCCATGATGCCGTTCTTCTAATTAACGATGCTAATAATAGAGGTGCTTATACTTCAAGTGAGATAAATGAGTATCTGCATAATGTAGAAAATTTTGAAGGTGCTCTTGGAGTTTTTTCTTCTAGTGGCGATAACAGATTTAACTTGCCTGCTGTTATAAAAATTGTAACAGACAAGGGTTTTTCAAAACTTTCTGATTAACTGGAAAAATAGCGTAATAAATTGAACTCATTAAAGAAATTTAGTTTATTGTATCAGAAAATCCAAAAACGAGTAGATATCTTGTAGTCGCATCATTTTAGTGCTAATTTCTGCTTCACTTACTTCCTTTGTTCCTTAAAATCAAAATATTTCTAGAAGTGGTTCTAAGTGGACTTGTTGCGACAGTCAGTCCTTAGAACAGTTAACCCGTTTCATGTTTTTTTAGAAAGGTTTTATCTAATGTCGATTTTGGACACACTTACTGAAAATGAGTTCCAGAATCTCCCTCTGGTTGTAAGGGGAGAAAGCAAGGAGGTTAGATATCTTGGAGATGGAAAAGTAGTAATCAAATTTCTACCTACCATTTATTCTTTTACCAGTAATCGTGCTGGCATTGTTGAGGGTTCTGATACTCTGAGGCTACAAGCGACAAGAATTCTTGTTGATGTTCTTCGAGAGAATGGAATGAATCATGCGTATAATGAAGTCACTGACAAATGGGTTCTCGCCGATTTGTTACTTCAAAGACAAACTGAAAAATGCCTGGAATCCTTTCGTCCCTCTGATTTGACTGATGATGAGATTCTACAGCTGGATTATGCCCCACCAATAGAAGTTGTTGTTAAACGAATGCACTCTGGTACTTCCAAGCATCGTTATTTTGGAATGTCAGGAAGTCGTGTTAGAGACAGCCATCCACTCTTTGCAAACGCAAAAATATGGGATGAGGATGCATATCCAGTACCTATTGTTCGTTTTGACTGGAGAAATCCACTCAAGGACGATAAGGGGAAAAATCTTGCCGACGAGATATTGCCCGAGCCAGTTGCGAACTGGTTTATTGATGTTCAGGCAGCAACACGTACTGCTCTTTCGGCGTATGAAGCAATCAATGATTTTCTTGGAGACAATGACATAGTTTGCTACGATCTCTGCCTTTTTATTTCTGAAGATGGCAAGACCATTTTTGGAGAGATCAGCCAGGATTGTGGGCGTTATCGTCATTTTGACCTTGGTTCGTTGGATAAAGACGTCTGGCGAACTGGTGGTTCGAGCGAGATGGTACTTGAAAAATGGGGTTTGTTGTTGACTATGATCTCTTCAAAAGGAGGTGTGAGTTGAAGTTTTTTCTTGGTACGACCAATCCGGGCAAGGTCCGGGACTTTGCTGCAATACTTGCAGCTAGCGGTATTGAGCTTGAAGTGTGTGATCCAGTGGATCCCGATGAAACAGAGCCAGATTTTCTTGGTAATGCTGCACTAAAAGCCAAAGTATATTCAGCACATAGTGGAGGAATTTCAATTTCGGATGATTCCGGACTTGAGGTTGATGCTTTGGGTGGTTTGCCTGGAGTTTTTTCTGCAAGGTACTCTGATTGTACCTTTAACGAACTTACTAAACAGCTAATACAGCACAATCCTTCCGGTCTCTCACGAGATGAGATTGACAAGAGGAATAATCGTCTTGTGCTTGATCAGCTTAAGGGAGTTCCACGGGAAAGCCGGACTGCGCGATTTGTTGTCGCTCTGGTGGTTTCTGATCAGGAGGGTAATATTCTCTTTTCTGAAACAGGCAAAAGCGAAGGTTTTATTGTTGAAGAGCCTCGCGGTCAAAATGGTTTTGGGTATGACGAAATTTTTGAGGGTATTGATACCTTTGGAAAGACATACGCCGAAATCGATCCGATGAGGAAGAACTTGAGAAGTCATCGGAAACAAGTCCTTGTGAAATTCAAGGACTGGGTTCGAGACTTTGCCTCAGGAAGGGAGTCCCTTCATTGATTGTTGTAGTCGATGGTAACGACGGAGTAGGGAAATCAACTCTGGTTTCAAGGCTTCGTGCACATGGCATAGAAGTAAAAGACCGGGGTGTCCCTACTAAAATGACTGATGACGTTACAGTTCTTGGTAACAGTGACGAATTTTACATCATCCTTGACGCGCCGGTAGAGGTTTCTCGTGAGAGACTCTTGATGGCAGGAAAAGACCTTTCCGAGAAGTATCATACTGCTTCAGACTTGACACACTACCGAAAACGATTTTTGGATGTGGCTAAGTTTTTAATAAATTGTGTGATAATTGATGCGTCCAGGGATGAAGAATCAGTTTATCAAGCAGCTTTAGCTGTCTTACAAGAAAAAAATATTGTCTGACAGATCTATGCCAACTTTGAATTCTCTGATTGTATTATCAGATAACCATAATCAGGTTATAAAATCAGGGTTGGCTGTTGTTGGGAATTCGTAATATTAAGTCTTGAAAAAGAGCAGAAGTCCTAAGGTCACACCATCAAGCAGGAGTTGGAACAATATTCCAACTCCTGCTTTAAAAACTTTTTTTCCAAGGCTATCTGACTCTTACCTTGACGGCAACAATCTCCCTGTTACCAAAGCTCATCCCCCAGGCAACCTTGGACTTGGGCCCGAAGACTTTTCCTCCTGGTGCAAAGTTCATTCTGAACTTGCCAAGGCCTAGTCTTTGAAGAGCTGCCATTAGTGGTGGGATAATGACCTTGGCGTTGTTCCCCGTTTCAAGCTCAGGAAAGTGCTTTGAGACACATCCCAAATCAAGCTCGGAACAACCTTCGCTAATCATTAGCTCTCTTACAGCATCTTCAGTTGGACGGTGAATAAATCCGCCACCCAGAAGAAGAAAGTTTTCAACTCTGGTTCCGTCTCTTTTCGAAATAGAATTGAAGAATCCAAGAGACCGCTTGATTTCGGTTCTAAGTTCTTCAATAACTTCGGCTGCAGGTTCAGAGGACTGGCCATCACTCTCGGAATCAGTCTTGATTCTCTCAGCAGCCGCGAATGTTCTCTGCTCCTTCCTCGCGATTGCCTTTGTCAGGTGGTTTCCGCCCACCGGGATTTCCCTTTGCCAGAGTTTGTTACCATTTGAGATAACAAGTCTGGTATGGTCACCGTGCATCGAAATGAAAGCACATGCTTTACGATTTTCAAGACTCTGGAACTCAGGATAAAAGCTCCACAAAAAGTCAGAAAGCAGCAGAGTTTCAAACTGAAGCAGATCAGGGTTTTTATTCAACCCGGAACTTTTTGCTTCGGCAAGAATTCGACTTGCTGCATCTTTCTTTATCGCAGCAATTGCTACTTCGGCCTGAGTGAATGGATCTTCGTATTGATGATCCAGATGTTCAAACACTCTCATCCACCGCCATTCAACATCGCTAAGTTGAAATGGAATGGTTTGCCTAGCCTCGTATTTAACAATATCCACCAACTTATGTTTTTCAACTGGAGGAGCAACAAATAACTTTGTAAGGACATTCGTCCCGTTATAAGCCAGGGCAACAGGTATCGATGCATCAAATCCAGTAAGGATTATTTTCATCGTTTCCTGCCTGATTTTCTCTCTTGCTTGATCGTCGAGATCGGGAAAATCAAGAGGAACATTACGGTCATGCCTCTCAATCCGAATTTCTTCAATCGAGAATTCACCAAATCGATCAAGAGGAAATGCCTCCTGACTGATTGAGCCGTTTTGGTCCTTGCCCCAGTTCGCGACCATTTGCAGAAAACTTCTCATCGTACTTGCCCTTTCAAGCAAAAGCGAAAGCAAACAAGACACCAAAGTGGCATCAATGAATGTTTACTCTCATTTAATATGCTGGATGAGCTAATTAACTGAAAGTAAACATAAAAACCTTTCAATAGGACTTCTACCCGATCCATGAGAATACCATATTTCAATAGTTAATCTATAGAAGGTGTTAAGGAAGAGCTTTTTTTTAAAAAAAAGTGGAGATAATTAATATCAGGCAAGATTGTGCAGTCCTGTTTTAAGGCTTCTTACCTGTTTAAAAAGTTCTTCTGGGAGTGGTAATTTGTCTGCTTTTTTGAGTAAGTCATCAAATCTATATTCCTGGCGCTTTGGTTCATAAAAGATGTGAACTATAACATCACCATAATCAAGCACGATCCACTCACCGTCTTCATAGCCATCTGTTCGCTGAATGTTTATCCCAAGTTCCAGAAGATTATCTTTAATCCGATCAGCTACTCCCTTAACATGGCGACTTGAAGTACCACTTGCAATCATTATGAACTCGGCAATCGAACTCTTGCCACGGACATCGTAGATTACTCCATCAAGGGCCTTCTGCTCCAAGGCTGCGCTTAGGGCATGTTCAGCAACTTTCACGGGACTTGATAACTCTGTAGATCTAGTGTCAGTATTCGAAATATCAATTGGTGAGTTTTCAATCATATCTGAACTATTAGATGACGGTTTATTGTTTTTTAGATAAGAATCATCGGAAAGGTTATGAGATGTTGAAGAATTGCTGGAAGTTCGCCTGTCTTTACTATGATCTGGCGATTTTGTTTCTGACAAATAGACCCCTTTTGTTTTTTTCTATTCTTTAACCATTATACTATGAATTAATGCTTAAGCAAAGGTTTTTCCACATCATTTCAGCCACATCCCCAAGTCTTGATTTCATGTGAGATGAGCAGCTTGTCATTTCCTGAATTAACTGATCTTCCGGATGCTTAGACTTTATCACTCCCATAACTTCTTCTACAAAAGGCGCATCATTTTTTGTAATTAGAACAATATGAGGATATTCAAGAAGGGTTTCAGAGTAAGATCTGAGCTCATTTTTCAAGAGAGTTAGTTGGCCTATTGTCTCAAATGCAAGTTTTGCAATATTTGATTCGCTTTGACCACCAGCCTCGAGAGCATCCAGTGCGTTCTGATATGAAGGACACTGGGTTATATCTATTACAAAAACAAGAACTTTAGTTCGCTCAATATGCTTTAGAAATGTAAGGCCAAGACCTTTTCCATTGCTGGCTCCTTCGATAATTCCAGGTATGTCAGCCAGAACAAAACGACGATTATCAGAAAGCATTACAACACCAAGTTCGGGACTTAAGGTAGTAAATGGGTAATCAGCTACTTTTGGTTTGGCAGATGACATTGATCTTACAAGGGTTGATTTTCCTGCATTTGGCAGTCCTACCAATCCTATATCAGCAACGCTCTTAAGAACCAGTCGATAAGTTCTTTCTTCTCCGGAGATGCCACTTTGCGCATATTCAGGAGCCTGATTGGTTGAGCTTTTAAAATACGCATTTCCCTTTCCACCTTTTCCACCTCGTGCCGCAATCCACCGTGACCCAGATTTTCCCAGATCTGCAACCATTTTGTCATTAAAGAAAACCTGAGTTCCAGCAGGAATTCTAACATGAAGATTGTTTCCATCCTTTCCCGTTTTCAGGTTTTCTCCGCCAGGACTTCCATCTTCTGCAAAGAGATGAGGAGAGTATGCAAGATCAACCAACGTATTAAGATTGTTAACGGCTTCAAAAATCACTGCTCCACCATTTCCACCATCGCCACCATCAGGTCCGCCACGTGGGACGAACTTGGCCCTTTTCCAGTGGAGGAGACCTGAGCCCCCGCTTCCACCACGGACATGAACTGTTACTTCATCTATAAAATGCATTTAAATTACACATCAGATTGGAGCTGTGCCTCGATTAATGATTCAAGCAGCACCTCGAAACAAGAAAGTCGCCCCTTATGAATCTCTGTCCGTTTGTGATTTAAGAATATCTTAAAAGACAGGATTTCAGGAATTACCCGAATCTATACTTACATACTGACGACCGCCGCCACGAACATTAAAGTTTACCTTTCCATCAACAAGCGCAAAAAGGGTATAATCCCTGCCCATCCCTACATTTGTACCAGGATGAAACTGGGTACCTCTTTGGCGAACGAGTATATTTCCTGCCCGAACAATCTGACCGCCAAACTTTTTAAGTCCAAGTCTCTGACCTCTCGAATCTCTTCCGTTTCTGGATGATCCGCCTGCTTTTTTATGAGCCATAGTTACTCCCTAAACCAAATAATTTTAATCTGAACTCTAACTAAATTTCTATTTGTATTGCGGCTAGATAATTATCACTAGGCATGAATTGAAACTACTTTAAGTCTTGTAAGATCTTGCCTGTGACCTTTTTTCCATTCCTTACCACGACGCCTAATTTTCTTAAAAATTGTCAACTTGGGACCTCTTTTATGAGCCACAATAGAAGCGCATACTTTAGCGCCGCCTAGTATGGGAGTCCCAACTTTGGTTTCACCCTTATCACTTATCAGAAGTACTTCGGTAAGATCCACAGACTGGCCTGGTTCACCATCAATCTGGTTAACTTCGAACTCTGTTCCTTCGGATACCAAGTATTGTCTTCCGCTGGTTCTGACTACGGCACAGATTCCGTTAGCTTCTGTTTTGCTATTACTATTCTCCATATCTCCTCTATAAACTTTAGGTCACCAGGCTTTTAAAATTAATTAATATCTGTAGCATAAATAATCCATAAATAGGCTACTAAACAGATTTCTCAGTTTTTAAAAAACTTTCCCAGTTTAAAACTAAAAGCATGGAAATACCCTATTTCTAGTTTTAAACCATTAAGCTGAAAGTCTATGCAATTACACTAGTAATGTCGAGCACTTAGCTAATTAAAAGCGAATTAGAATTATTGACTCTGTAATTAGTATCCCGAAATCCGGACGGGGCTAAATATATCAAAATACCAAATTTAACAAGTTTTGCTGAAATACTTTGGTTTTTAAAAGATAAAATTGAAAATGACGCATAACCATATGCTATTATTATATAATTATAGTTTTTGATCGGATCAGGCCATGGCAGGAAGAGGTATGAGTTCAGGGGTAATTTGTTAGGGTTGTAACTTTCTGCCTAAAATAAGAATTTTTATGACGCTAAGAGTAGCAGAATCTCAATAATTTGGGTTAACACCTTATAAAACAGGAATAAAATTTTATAGGGCAAATTTGATCATTAATGATTCAAAACGATAATTGAAAGGGTTTTTCTTTAGGGTGATATTTATTTAGAAGTATAGTGCGGGAATTAATCGACTCTAGGGGGGACCAAGAATATGAAGTTTGGAATTATGGAAAAGTTGGGCTGGCTAGAGAAGAAGAGAGTATTTTTTCGGGATTGCATGAAGTGGATCCGTATATGGAAGTCTTGTCCGGTTTTACCCTGGATTAGAGCCGCTTATGCATATCGTGAGGAGAACTTTTCCCTTGCGGCTCAATATTACCGCCAAGGATTGAAAGAGAAGCCAAAACACCCGGCAAGTTTACCCGCAAGATTTGACCTCGCCTATTGTCTTGAAAAAAATGGTGAGCCCCATGAGGCAATCAGTGTTTTTTCCACCCTGATTGATGAAGCAGTGGATAGTGTTGAATGCTATCTGAATAAATCTCGACTTGAGAACTACCTTGGTCGTCATATAAGCTCTCTTGAAACTCTCAGGAAGGCAAGAAGAAGGTTTCCTGAAGATATTCGTGTTATTGTCAGTTTCATGCATACTTCACTAGTGACTGGCTTTGCTCGAGATGAACTTTTGGCACTAAAGGAGTTTATTTCGTCAAAGTGTGTCTTTAGTGCCATGGCAGATGAGCAGTATCTTGCAATTGAAACCGCACTTGCACATTACGAACTTTTGTTGGGCGATGCTAATGAAGGAGACAGAAAACTCGTAAGAGTACTGGCTTCTGGTGACGCACCAAGCGAAGCTACATTGCTAAGAGGACGGAGAATGCTGGCAATGGGTAGAGTTCTTCAGGCAAGAGAGCTATTCAGGCGAGCAATGATACAATCTCCTGGCGATCCAGAACCACTAATTCTTTTGAGTGAATCATATCTTGAGTCAGAAGATCATCAGGAAACCATATGGGCAATTCAGCTTGCTGAGACTGCATGTAAGTTGTCTCGGTGGAAGAGGGCTGAGGCTATCGCACTTTTGGGACGAGCATATGAGAGAAATCAGGAGAGTGATAAGGCCGAGCTTTATAACGCCTGTATCAGAAATATGTCACAGGCGGCTAATTTATCACTTCTTGCGCCAAGAAAAGGCTGGTGGGGAAGGGTTAACGATTAATTTTTTGGCAATTGTTGATGCAGGTTAACCTGACTACTACAATTTCAGGTGGGCAAAATAGTCTTAGCGGTATTCCACTACATCCGATGCCATTCGAAATATAAATTGGTAATTTTCCAAAGTGACAAAGAGAGGATCTGAACTTCTTTTGTTTTGTTTCGCTCTTGACTGGAATTGAACCAGGCAAACAAATCTGTCCCCCATGAGTATGACCACTTAACATTAAATCATATTCCTTGAGCAATTCACTGTCAGGAAGAAGAACAGAGTCCGGATTGTGAGATAAAATAATTTTTACAGCAGAACTGAGTGTTATATCGGAGTTGGTAACCTGTTTTTCAGTTTCATTTATCGAGTTTTTCATTTTAGCAAGGTTTGGGTCTCCATAACGAAAATCATCAATACCCGAAATTATCAAACTGGTATGGCCTCTTTTTATTAAGTGCACATCATTTCTTAGCCATTTAATTGATCGAGGAAGATACTTTTTTAGTGTTCTAATGCCTTCCAGATAATCATGGTTTCCCCATATACCAAGTATTCCGTCGGGAGCTTCAAGTCGCTCAAGCTTTTCCGAAAGAGATATTGCAGCATGTCGGGCTAATCTTCTGTAATGTCTGAATCTGCTTACTTCTGGTCCAAATGCTTTAAAGAGAAGTTCTCTGACTTCTTTTCTGCCAACATGAACATAGTCTCCAGTTAAAAGAAATATATTTGGCTTTAGGCTCATTGAGATATCAATTGCCTTATCTATTAAGTCAGGGCTGGTATATGCTCCCAGATGAAGATCACTTAATTGAATGGCCTGATAACATTCAAACTCAGTCGAGAGATTTTTTATCTGCAATTCAAGTTCAGTTATCTTGAATCCACCAGTATTATAAACCTTTGAAACCTTTAGGTTTGAGTTTCTCATTTTTACTAACTTGAATAGTGTTGATTTGGTTTGAATTTATTTGGTAGAGACGACTATGTTAACAAGCCGATCCGGGACAACAATTTCCTTTTTTATTATTAGTCCATTTAAATAACCCTGAATTTTTGGCAGATCCTTTGCCATTGAAAGTATAACTTCATTACTTGTTGCTGGCGGCGCCTCCAATGTATCTCTTAGCTTTCCATTTACCTGAACGGCAATTGTAACAGACTCCCGGATTATTAAAGCCTCGTCATATGATGGCCATGGTTCGTAGGCTAAGGAATTAGTTTCTCCGAAAATCGACCAGAGCTCTTCGGCAATATGTGGAGCAAAGGGACTGATAAGTAGTATGAAGGTTTTTGCAACGCGCTCAGGAATTTTTTCACATTCGCAGGCTTCATTTAAAAAAGTCATTAATGCAGCAATTGCAGTATGAAATTTTAAATCTTCTATATCCTCAGTGACTTTTTTGGTAAGCCGATGAACGCTTTTTTCTATGTCAATGCTCCCATAAGGGATCAGATCGTCTTTTTTTACGAGTGCACTTACGGTCCCTGTTTCCGTATTAATCAAAAGATTCCATACTCGATTAAGAAAACGATATATTCCACCAACGGATTTTGTATTCCAGGGCTTTACCTGCTCAAGTGGCCCCATGAACATTTCGTACATTCGGAGCGTATCGGCTCCGTACTCTCTTATCATGTCATCGGGATTGATTACGTTTCCTCGTGATTTTGACATCTTTTGATTGTCTTCCCCGAGAATCATGCCCTGATTTACTAATCTCTTGAATGGCTCTCTTGTTGAAACCAGTCCAAGATCATGAAGAACATGGTGCCAGAAGCGAGCATATAGCAGGTGAAGGACTGCATGCTCTACGCCACCAACGTATAAATCAACAGGCATCCAGTAATTTTCAAGTTTTGAATCCCATGGTGAATTTTCGTTTCGTGGATCAATGAAACGGAGATAATACCAGCAACTACCTGCCCATTGAGGCATGGTGTTTGTTTCTCGCACGGCAGGTTTTCCACTTGCTGGGTCTGTAGTGTGAACCCAGTCTGTAGCGTTGGCAAGAGGAGGTTCGCCATCTTCTGTCGGTTGATAGCGTTCAACATCAGGTAAAAGTACAGGTAGTTCGCTTTCGCTGACCAGAGATGGTCCGCTTGTGGTATGTATTATTGGGAATGGCTCACCCCAATATCTTTGACGACTAAAAAGCCAGTCACGAAGCTTATAATTTACCTGACGGGAACCAAGATTGTTATCTTCCAGATAACAAAGCATTTTTTCTTTTGCATTTTTGTTGTCAAGCCCATTAAGAAAGTCTGAATTGCAATGGGGGCCATCACCGTCAAAAGCAGCAATGGAAGGATCTCCTCCCTCTACAACAGTAATAATTTCCAATCCAAACTTTTTTGCAAACTCCCAATCTCTCTGGTCATGTCCAGGAACGGCCATGATAGCTCCTGTTCCATATGTAATCAGAACATAGTCAGCAATATATATCGGAATTGATTTTCCGGTAATTGGATGAATTGCATAAGCACCAGTAAAGACACCAGTCTTTTTATTAGCTTCTTCTTGCCTTGCACGATCACTTTTATTTTTTGCATTATTGACATATGCAAAGACCTTGTCTGATTCTTGTTCGGAAACAATTTTATCAACTAATGGATGCTCTGGAGCAAGTACCGCATAAGTTGCCCCAAACAAGGTATCAGGTCGGGTAGTAAATACTTCAAAAAAAAGTTCTGAGTTAGAATCGGAATTTTTATTTGCTATGTGAAAAAGTATTCTGGCTCCTTCACTTCTTCCAATCCAGTTTCTTTGCATTTCAAGAACATGAGGTGGCCAGTCTAAATCTTCAAGTCCGGCCAAAAGACTTTCAGCATATCTTGTAATTCTAAGCATCCATTGTTTCATTGGCTTGCGAATTACATCATGTCCTCCCCGTTCACTTTTTCCGTCAATGACTTCTTCATTGGCCAGAACAGTACCAAGAGCGGGGCACCAGTTCACAGGAACGGTATCAATATAAGCCAGACCCTTTTCATAAAGCTTGCAGAAAATCCATTGAGTCCATTTATAGTACTCTTCATCACATGTAGCTACTTCGCGATCCCAATCATAGGAAAACCCAAGTGCCATTATTTGCCGTTTGAATGTTCCAATGTTTTTTCTTGTGGTGATAGCAGGATGAGTTCCTGTTTGAAGCGCATATTGCTCTGCGGGTAGACCAAAAGCATCCCATCCCATTGGATGAAGAACGTTAAAGCCTTTCATCCTCTTGTATCTGGAAAGTATATCTGTAGCAGTATAGCCTTCAGGATGTCCAACATGAAGCCCTGCTCCGGAAGGATAAGGGAACATGTCAAGTATGTAGTATTTAGGCTTTGATGAAATTTCTTCGGTTTTAAAAGTTTTTTTGTTGCACCAGAAATCCTGCCACTTGGGTTCAATAACAGAAGGATTATAAGAAAATTGATTCGGCATAGTATTATTAGTGAAAAAAGTTTATTTAACTGGATAAGGTTATACTAATTCAGATAAAGAAAAAATACCAGAAAATCAGTTCTTGCTTAATTTATCTTTATTATATCAGGAGTTAGTCTATCTGCAGAATTCTGTCAGTTTGTTCTGATTTGATCCTGCCGAATAATCGCAGGCAGATTTTCCTGATTCGTCCTTAAGTGTCGGGTCTGCTCCATGCTGAAGCATAAGATTTATCAGGGCCATGTTGTCAGCTTTTACGGCTGCTATAAGGGGGGTAACTCCATTTTGGTCAGTATCATTTATGCCGGAGCTGTTTTCGGAAAGAATGGTGTATGCAATATGTGCATTCCCTGTTTCGGCTGCTAATATAATAAGGGGTCTCCCCGAAGCATCTTTTGATCTTGGATCTGCTCCTTCCTTTAATAGTCTGAAAACCAAAGGCTCATCTTCTTTTTTAATTGCTTCTGCCAGTTTCTCTGCTTTGGAATCATTTATTTTTTCGCTATTTAGTGAATTAATCGAAAGGTTTAAAATTTCACCATGAAAGGGGATGCCAATGCTGCATAGAATCGTGAATATTGATAATGCAATAGCTGCGTTTCTGTTGAATGAAAGTGGCCCTATATTTGCTGAGCGTATTTTATCTTCTTTCTTTTTTTTGTTTCTAACGGGAGTGTTACTTAAAATTTCTTCAAGGACGAATTCGGCATTTTCAGGTCTTTCGTTTTTTCTATGTTCGATCAGTTTATTTAATAGCTTAGAAAACCATTCCGGTGTATCGGGTACTTCTTCCTGAATTATAGGTTTCTTTATCTGAAGGCCAAGAGCTGCCATATTGAGTTGTTCTTTCTCATGGGAGCTACCCTTTGTGATTTCATTTTCCAGGTTTATTCCGGCAAGTAATGAGTAAGCAAGCATTCCTATGGAATATAAATCTGACCTTTGATCTATTTCATCGCCACGAATTTGCTCTGGAGACATGTATGCTGTGTTACCATGTCGTGGGTCTCCGGTTTTTGTAAGTCCCATGTCGAAACCCAGAATTTTACCATATCCAAAGTGAGTTAAAACTACACGAGATATATTATCGTTGTCATATTCAACAAGAATATTTTGTGGGTTTATATTTCGGTGAAGCACGCCTTTTTTGTGTATCTCTGATAGGGCATGAAGTATTTGATAGGTAATTTCAAGAACCTGCATAACCGGAAGTCCACTTCCAGTTTGTTTTTTTAAAATTTCACTAAGAGGAATTCCCTTTGATGCTTCCTGTGTAATATAGAAATATCTTTCCTTGAATCTTCCAAGGTCATATATTCCGGCAATATTTGGATGAGATAGCCGTCGAGTTATTATTACTTCTGCCCGAAATCTTTCCAGTTGTTTTCTGGTAGTATTTTCATTTACTATAAATACTTTAAGAAGATTCTCGCTGGAATCAAGAATTCTGTCCTTAACCATGAAGATCATTTCCTGCTCTGAAGAATCGAGCAGATCGCAAATTTCATAACGATCATCAATAAGTGCACCTGTTGAAAACAGGTTCTCGTGAGAGTCAGCATTCATCATTTAATTATCGACTTGATTCAACATATTCTTTAAGTTGAATCAGTTGGGATAATTCATTGAAATTTTGGGATGTTAGGGAGGATTTCCTATAGTAAAATATAGAACTCTACCATAATTATTATTGGGGTTGAAATTGATTAGCAAATCGTCAGTCTATGTCAGCTTTCAATACTAAGGGAGCGTTTCCAAATGGCTTTTTTAAAAATCGGGCCTTCAAGATTGAAGAAATAGACCTTAGGAAGACTTTTTTGTTTTTCTCCTTGTATCTCGTGTTTCTAAGGCCTTTCCTGCCCCAGAAACACATTGCATTTTCAGGAAACGACGTTCCGAAAATGCCCCTTGAGATAGTTAACGGGCCATCCCGGTGTTCAGGCATGTTTGGAAGCAGGCCCACTAAGTATCTTTTAATGTTGATAGATCGGATATTCCCTCGCATTCTTCCCTAATTTTTTTATTTAAGGTCAGGAACTTCCCTGTTCTTGAAAAATTATTAAAGGACATCAGGCTCTTTTACTTTTCTTTTTGGGCAAATAAAAAGCAAGTTAATCAGAATTCCGATGCAGACAATGTGCGGTATTAATGGCCAGTTAAAAATGAGCACAAAGATCAGTAGTGTTGGAAGGATTCTAAATATGACTACATACAGATCGGCAGTCACTGCAGTTAGTGGGGCAATTCTGTGACTATGCCACCATGCTTTCAGGTTTGGTAGCATGTCAAGATAAACTTCGTGGTGTTGTCTCGTGTTCAATAGGAGCACGCCAATCATTATTATTATGAAAAATATTACCAAGGCAATTGGAATGTTAAAAATTTGCATTCCAAAGAAAACAATCATACGCTCAGCAAGTAGGGACAAGCAAAGAAGTGAAATTACTCCTGCAAAAGTCTTTATGGATGCTCTAACAGAGTTTTGAAAAGAAGGCCGAAACTTGTCTTCTAAGTAGTTGATCATCTAATGTCCTTAAAAGAGGGCTCAGAACCTCGAAAGTAAACCTTTTCAGGGAAGTTCTTCTCGTAAAATCAGGACAAAGAGCACAGCGGATTGTAATTCAGGGAAAAGGGGATGTAAATATAATTTGCTTTGTTAATTTATGCGACACGGGGGGTATCTGTACTTTAACAAATCATTATTTTTCCACCGCATGCTTTCCTCTTTCATAAAAACATGCTGGATCAGGGGGCTTTCTAATTAATCCCATTTAGCAACAATAAGAAATAATTATTCTTGACTGTTCTATTGCGCCTTTTAGCTTTAAAATTTCCCCTTTCCTCTATGTTTACTTGCATTTGGAGTATTGTTGGTCGCTATGCCAATTATCCACTAAATATTCGCATTGACTTACTTAATGTTCAGTATAATGCTGTCCTCTTAGTGAGTATTTTGTTGTAAATGCAGTTTAAGTATTAGGTGATGTTGTGAAATTAAAAATTAGTGGTTTTTTTATTTGCCTTTTTTTATTTGTAACCAGCTTGGGTAGTGAAGCGGTAGCTGTACCCTTAAATGTCTCCGAAATTATTTCTGATGGTCTTCCTCTTGATGCCTTTAGTTCAAATTTAACAAGAACCAGAATAAATCCTGATGGGAGTATTGTGGTTGAGACTGACGACCCTACCATTATATTTGAGAATTCTTTAAATTCCAATTTTGGAATACTTAATACCGGAGATGTAAGTTATAGGCATGATCTTACCTGGTTTGACCCTGCTGCGTCCTCTTTTATTTCTATGACTCTTACAATAAGTGCTTTTGGTGTGGCAGGAAGTAACGATATCGTTTTTGCTGAAACTCTGACCCCGGTAGCTCTTATAAACGGAACATTAGGAACCGCTTTTTTTTCTACAACAGTAATTAATAACAACGACCCATTAACTCTTAATGGAATTTTCGCTGAAGGATACTTAAATATTTACATTGACAAGAACGCCTCAGGGGGCTTCCTTGCTGGCCTAAACTCACTTTCTGTCTATTCTTCAAGGCTTGATGTCCAGTATGATTCTGTTCCTGAGCCAGCTACAATGTTTCTGATTGGTTCCGGGCTGGTGTTTGGATTATCCCGAAAGAAGAAAGTTGAGTAGATTATATAATCTTTACCCTTTTTTTATTGCGGATTAATTGGGTATCTTGCTACCTTGTTGTGGTGAGGTGCCCTGATCCTGTTTTAACTAATCCGCATTTTTTAAATCTTCTGATGAGTAATCAACCATCTACCCCATTAAACTCAGGAAATGTAGTATTTAACAGATTCCATATTCTCTCTCATCTTGGACAAGGGGGAATGGGACACGTCTATCAGGTGCGGGATACTGTTTCAAATTCCATCTATGCCCTTAAGACTCTGGTACCTGAAGAGGGCAAAAATGTTAAGGCAATTGCAAGATTTCAAAAGGAATTCTCTGCAATGAAAGAGCTTGATCATCCAAATATTGTTCGGGCTTTCGAGTTTTACCAGCAAGGAGAAGAACTTCTTGGGTTTACAATGGAGTTTGTGAAAGGTAGTGACCTGGACACTCTTATCTATAAAAATAATATTTCGTTAAAAATAGAAGAAAAAATTGGACTTTTAGAGCAGATTGCAGAGGGTCTTTCTTATGCTCATGATCACGACATCGTACATAGAGATTTGAAACCTGCGAATATACTGATCGAAAAATCTGCTGATAATAATTTAATATCCAAGATTACTGATTTTGGATTGGCACAACAAGAGTCTGATGGTGCTGATATGAGTCAGAGCAGTAACCGAATTGGTACTGCTTACTATATGTCACCCGAACAGCATCGGGGTGAGGAACTTAATTCGCGCACTGATATCTATTCATTCGGTATCCTGGCATTTGAGCTCCTAACAGCAAAGCGACCATTTGATGGAAATACGCCTTTTAAGCTGTTCCTGGCCCACGTTTCTCAGGGTATTCCTGATATCAGAAAAATAAACAGCGATATTCCAAAATGGCTGGCAAATATGGTGGAAATTTGTTCTGAAAAAAAACCTGAACATCGGTACCGAACCATGAAGGAAGTTTTATCACTAATTCGCTCTAAAAAGGACAGAAAAGAAGCATCAAGAAACATCTTCTCAATTTTTAAATAAAAGATATAAAATTAGTATTATATCGAACTTCCTCTTGCCTATCCTCCTTGTAGATTGTAATTCAGGTCTGCAATAAGTGATTTTTTTCATTCGCTGCTTTTTTTACTCTCAATCTCAAAATTTGGTGTCTATGTTCAGTCTGGATAAATCTATGATATTAAATTCAACAATTAATTATTCTGTTATGAGACCTTTTTCACTTTTTACTTTTTGCATGTTAATGCTTTTCTTTTTAACTGCATGTGAGCGTGAAAGTCGACCAATTGCTGGTGAAAATTCAATGTCTTACGCGGATATTTCACAAAGTGAAGATGTCAAGCTTGCATCCGTTCATTCGATTTCCAGAAATGCTGGTATTTCAGACGTTCTTCCTGGTGCAGAAAAGACAGTTGTTCTGGATGGAGCAACTTTATTTCAAACCAATTGTGCTGCATGTCACCAGGCTTCAGGTGCAGGAATACCCGGTGCTTTTCCTCCACTTGTTGGTAGCCCCTATGTTACAGGCGATGTTGACCGACTTGCTGCTATTATGATCTATGGGTTAAATGGGCCAATAAATGTTCTGGGAAATACTTATTCCGGGGTTATGGTTGGACTTGGTGCAACTTTGTCAAATGAAGAACTTTCTTCAATCGCCAGCTACATTAGATCCTCCTGGGGTAATAGTGCTCCCAAAGTAGGTCCTGAGGTTTTTAAAGCATCAAGAGAGAAGCATGGCACACGATCCATGTTTACTATTCAGGAGTTGGGCGAAGAATCCTGATACTGGATTATTATTTAAGGTAGCCTAAATATGTCAATCAGGGTTCGCTTTGCTCCAAGTCCCACCGGTGAGCTACATATTGGTGGTGCAAGAACTGCTCTTTTTAATTTTCTTGCTGTCAAGAAGATGGGGGGGGAGTTTGTTCTTCGTATTGATGATACAGATAGAGAGAGAAGCTTTGCCGAGAATGAAGCAAATATTTTATCCTCGCTTAAATGGCTTGGTTTTTCCTGGGATGAGGGTGTCGATCTTGATCCTGAAGGCCCATATGCTCCATATCGCCAAAGTCAAAGACTTGATAAGCATCTAGCTCTGGCAGAGAAACTGAGAGAAAATGGTTCGGCTTATCTTGATTCAGAAAATTGTCTTCGCATACGATATCCGGAAGACGAAATTGTTGTACATGATTTAATACTTGGTGATTGCCGGTTTAGCCCCCAGTCATTAGGTCCTGATCCTGTAATTTTGCGATCCGATGGATCCCCTACCTATCACCTTGCAAGTGTTGCAGATGATATTGACATGAAAATTACTCATATCATTCGAGGTGCTGATCATCTTACCAATACTGCAAAACACATTGTTATTTTCCGTGCTGCTCAGGCTTCTCTCCCCAATTTTGCTCATCTGCCTCTTATACTGGGCGAAGACGGTTCCAAGCTTTCCAAGAGAAATAAATCCGGATTTACTACTGTTAAGGATTTTATTGATGCAGGGTTTATTCCGGAAGCTTTAGTTAATTTTCTTTGTTTGCTTGGGTGGTCGCATCCTGAGGGCATTGATCTGTTTGATATTGATAAAGCTGCTGCTAACTTCTCATTTGATCGAGTAAATTCTACCGGTGCTAAATTCGAGCTATCAAAGCTTGATTGGTATAATGCACATTATCTCAGGTCAAAATCTCCAGAGGAGCTTGGTAAACTCACTTTGCCCTGGACTGGTGAGTTCAGAGAGCAGGTTGAGCGACTTGGGAATGAGTGGTGGTCAAATGCCATATACGATCTTAGAACAGACTTTGAAAGGCTCAGTGAAATATCAAGGGTATCAAAATTGTTACTTTCAGAAAGTTTTGAGATCAATGAAGAGTGCAGGAATCATTTATCTGGTGAATCAGAAAACGAAGTTTTTGTTCAAGTCAAACAGTCTGTTTCATCTTTGCTTGAGAAACTTCATACCGACGAGGGAGAAGATTGCTATTCGGTTCAGCAAATCAAGACTATCATTAAAGAGGTTCGAAAAGCAGTCGAAGCACCTCCCAAACTTGTATTTCAGAGTTTGAGAATTATTTTTACTGGTGCTCTCAAGGGCCCTGAGCTTGACGTTCTTTTACCTCATGTTCCATACAGTATTCTAAAGAAGAGAGTTTCCTAAGTAAATGTGCCATTGAAATGGTTGAATACAAGCGCCGTGCCCCACTTCTTGATACCAGTCGCACTTTTAATCTGGCCAGGGATAAAACCCCAAGGGGAGATCAGCCAGCGGCAATTGACAGTATTGTAAAGGGACTAAGAGATGATAAGAACAGGCGAATGACCTTACTTGGGGTAACCGGATCAGGAAAGACGTTTACAGTTGCCAATATCATTTCTCAATTACAGCGACCAACTCTGGTTCTTGCTCATAATAAAACACTGGCAGCGCAACTTTATTCTGAGTTTACTGAATTTTTCCCTGAAAACGCAGTTCGATATTTTGTCAGTTATTATGATTATTATCAACCAGAAGCGTATGTAGTTGCTACTGATACTTACATCGAGAAAGATGCTTCCATCAATGAAGAAATAGATAAGCTTAGACATGCTGCAACCAAGGCACTTCTAGAGCGTCGTGATGTGATTGTAGTAGCAAGCGTAAGTTGTATTTACGGATTGGGTGATCCGGATACATATTTTGAGATGATGCTCTATGTAGAAGCAGGAGACCAAATTGACAGAAAAGGGTTGCTTCAAAAACTGGTTTTCCTCCAATACCAGAGAAATGATATGGATTTTGCAACTGGGACATTCAGGGTACGCGGTGATACAGTAGAGGTATGTACTGCGGACGAAAGTGATATTGGTATTCGATTTGAATTATTTGGTGATGAGCTTGAAAGAATCACCGAATTTGACAGATTAACGGGAAAGTCTCTTAGAAATTTAAACAAGGTATGTATTTATCCTGCAAGCCACTTCGTCACAGGTGAAGAGGCTCTTAACAGGGCAATTTTGACTATAGGAGAGGAGTTGGAGGCAAGAGTTGCCGAGCTTCAGGGACTTGGCAAGAACCTTGAAGCAGACAGACTAGCTCAACGCACCAGATACGATATAGAACTTCTAAAAGAGATGGGATTTTGTCCCGGAATAGAAAATTACTCAAGGCATCTAACCGGAAGAGCTCCAGGTGAACCCCCACCTACTCTTATTGATTATTTTCCTGAAGATTTTTTAGTTGTTATTGATGAAAGTCATGTCAGCGTATCTCAGATTGGGGGTATGTTCAGGGGAGATCGCTCCAGAAAACAAAATCTTGTTGATCATGGATTCAGGCTTCCATCTGCGCTTGATAACAGGCCCTTAACTTTTGAAGAGTTTCAGGAAAAGGCATTACAGGCAATATATGTTTCAGCAACACCGGGCAGATTTGAAATTGAGGACTCAAAAGGTAAGGTTGTTGAGCAGGTAATCAGGCCAACGGGACTTATTGATCCAAGAGTGGAGATCCGTCCTGCTCTTTCTCAGGTAGATGATTTTCTGGTTGAAGTTCAGCGCGTAAGCAATTTGGGGGAGAGAGCACTGGTAACAACTCTTACAAAGAGAATGGCAGAAGATTTGACCGAATATTATCAGGATCTGGGTGTGCGGGTAAAATATCTACATTCCGATATTCATACTCTGGACAGGGTAGATATAATACGCGCTCTAAGAAATGGTGAATTTGATCTTTTGGTCGGAATTAATCTTTTGAGAGAGGGTCTGGACTTACCCGAAGTCAGCCTTGTCGGTATAATGGACGCAGATAAGGAAGGTTTTTTAAGATCCGAAACAAGTCTGATTCAAACTATTGGTAGAGCTGCAAGAAATATTAATGGGTTTGTTATTTTATATGCTGATAAAGAGACTGATTCAATCAAGAGGGCTATTCTGGAGACGAATCGAAGAAGGTGCATACAGGAGGATTACAACAAGTTACATGGAATTATTCCTTCATCAGTTAGCCGCAAGAAGGAAGTGGAGATGATTGAAGTTGATTATATGAGTCGTATTGCCGAGGAAGTAGAGCCACTTTTAGGGGAAGAGAACTTGCCAAAAGATATTTTTGCTTGCCAAAAACTCATAAATGAAGTCAAAAAAGAGATGTTTGAGTATTCAAGACAATTTGAATTTGAAAAAGCAGCCGTAATGCGAGATAAGCTAAAGCTCTTGGAACGACTTATTCTGACCTATTAGCAGCTTGCTTTTTGTGGGTCACTGATGATGAAACTTTGGCAAAGTTATTTTTTCTATTATTACTTACAAACGAAACTTTACAGGAGTTATTTTGAGCAGATTTTTAAATAATAAACTAAGGAGATATGGTATGAGGGCAATGTTGAGTTTGGTACTTTCTGCATTAGGGATTGCAGCTGGCTCTTCTAATGAAGTAGCAGCAGATGCATCAGTCAAGGCCAGTATCGAAACTTCGAAGGGCGTTATAGAACTTAATCTATACTCAGATAAGGCGCCTCTGACTGTTGCTAATTTTGTTAATCTTGTCGAGCGCGGTTATTACAACGGTCTGGTTTTTCACAGAGTTATTCCTGATTTTATGATTCAGGGTGGTTGTCCTGATGGCCGTGGTACTGGTGGTCCTGGGTATACTTTTGCTGATGAGTTTGATTCATCCTTAAAACATGATGCACCAGGGATTCTTTCAATGGCTAATGCTGGTCCTAGAACCAATGGAAGCCAATTTTTTATCACTCATGTCCCAACCCCGTGGCTTGATGGCAAACATACTGTTTTTGGCCGGGTAACCAAAGGACAGTCTGTAGTTGACGCGATTAAAGGTAACGACAAGATCAATAAAATTACATTAAGTGGTGATACGGCAGGAGTTTTAAAAAGGTCTGCTGCTGATGTCGCAAAGTGGAATGAGATTCTGGATAAGAAGTATCCAAGACAATAGAAAGCTTTAAGCCTCTTTTAAGCTATTTTAAATGAACATAATCTTTGGGCGACCGTACCCATTTTTCATCTATCAGGGAGTGTTGCGAAACACTCCCTTTTTATTTGTTATTATTTTTTTATGTTTTATTTCCTTTAATAACTCTTATGCTGATGATTCATTACCTTTTGCTTCAACGGCACCAGTCCAGTCCCCCGACCAGTTTATTTTCTCTTTGGGTAGATTATCCATTTCAAATGATTTTGCTTCTCGTAATCCTTTATCCAGCTCATATGCAATGTTCGAGTGCGCAGCTAGTAATACCCATAACAGGAAGAGGGGTAGATATGAAATCGATTATGAGTCTTATCAATGTCTTTTAAGATACGAAAAGGGAATTTTTAATAGTTCGCGCATATCTGTGAGTATGGGCTCATTGCACACTGGTTCTGGGATTTTCGACTCAGCAATAAGAAATTGGCATAATATTTTCTCACTTTCAAACGGGCCAAGACGAGCTGATAACCAGAATGATTACAGAGCAGAAGGTTTTCTCGATAATAATGGCCAGTTTTCAATTGAGAGAGAGAGTTTTGGAATTACTGATCCAGTAATAGCTCTAAGTATTCCATTATTAAGGATAACACCTGAATCAGTGATCTATTTTGAAAATACCTTGAGTGTTCCGCTTGGTCTTTCAAAATTTTCTCTTTCAAGACCAGAATTTAAAAGCACTCTGGTAAATGTTTTTGAGAGTTCAGGATTATCAATCGCGGGTGGATTATCATTAATTTATCGTTGGGATAATTTTCAACACGGAATATTATATGAAAGTGTACAGTACGGAGCTTTTGTCTCGTCTGCTGTGGAGGTATTAGATCAACTTTTTTTAATTCTCGGTACAAGTTTAAGTTCTTCCAGCTTAAGAAATGTTGAATCTTTTCCGTCACATGCGTGGTATGTAGATACAGGTTTAAGATATTCATTTAATGAAAGCAGGAAGATAATAGAGATTGTATTAAGGGAAAATCCATCTCCGGATAAAGGTAGTACAGATGTGACGTTGCTTCTTCGGTACGGATTTTAGTTTTAAATATTTTTTTGCATTATTATAAGTTATGAATCGTTTTCTTTTGTCAATTTTCAATTCCCTTATTCTTCTGTGTAACACCCAAAATTTGATTTTCGCTGAAGAGCCTGATGCAAAGGAGCTTGTTAAGAGAGCTGTTGAGCATTGGCGTGGTATTTCTTCTGATGAAAAAAACACAGGAGCAGAGACGCGTGCCATGATGCAAATAGTTCGCCCGAGTTATACAAGCAACCTTGAACTTCATGCTTTCACTGGTGGACGGAAAAACAGTTTAGTTCGTTTTACTGCTCCTCCAAAAGATGCAGGGAATGCTACCCTGATGAGAGGGGATGAAGTATGGACTTATAATCCAAGAACTGCCCGTGTAGTAAAAATTCCACCAAGCATGAAAGCACAAAGCTGGATGGGTTCAGATTTTTCATATCAGGATCTTGCAAAAGATGATGAAATTATAAATCAATATGATCACGTTGAAATCAAAAGATTTGAAAAAGCTGGAAGAAGTTTCAGGGTTGTTAAGTGTACTCCTCATGATAATGCGCCAGTTGTATGGGGAAAAGAAGAGCTTGAAATTAGAGATGATTACATAATAGAGGTTCATAGGTATTTTGATCAAAAGGACAATCTCGTAAAAACACTAACTGCCGATGAGTCCGGCATGCTTGGAGGTAGAATTTATCCAATTGTAATGACAATGAAAAATGAAGAAACCGGAAACTCAACAAAAATAACTCATACCTTTGCGGACTTTAGTGTGATTTTAGAGGATAATTTTTTTTCAGTCACAAATCTTAGACGTGGAAGGTAGCATTTTTCTTAAAGAGCGGAGTTTGAATCAATGCAAACTATATTTCTGATATTTTCTTTGGCATACAGAAATATTTTAAAAAACACAGGACGTTCTATTATTACTGGTATGGCTGTTGCTTTTGCTACAATAATTTTGATTTTTTTTGTTTCTCTTCAGCTTAGCGCATATCAGACTTCAATAAACTTGAGCACATCAGTGCTTCATGGCCATGCTCAGATAATGAGAACAGGTTATGAAGGTAAACCTGAGTTTGATAAGAGGTTTTCATTAGAGACCAGTGAATACTATGATATTGAAAAGTATCTTGAGAGCCAGAGTATTGTTGGCGCAGTATCTCCAAGAGCAATTTCTTATGGAATGATTTCATCCGAGGAAAGAACATTTGGTGCAGAAATTATGGGAATTGACCCAGAGCGAGAGAAATTGTTGTCCACCATACCAGGTACTATTTGGGAAGGCAGGTATTTAGATTCTGGTGCCGAGATTGTAATGGGTTCAGCACTGGCAAGAAATCTAAAAGTTGGAACTGGTAATGAGGTGACAGTAATTTCTACAGGTAATGAAGGCTCTCTTGTCGCGGAAATTTTTGAAGTTGTCGGAGTATTTGAGTCTGGAATCAGGGAAGCAGATAGTGCAATTGTTCAGATTCCAATTAAACATTTTCAGGATATTTTTGGAATTGGATCTGAAATTCATTCTCTCGTTATAAAGACAGGAGATACAAGTGGATTTAGCAAAAATATTTCTTATCTACAGAAAGCATTATCAATGTCTGAAAGAAATCTTGATGTTTATTTATGGTCAGATCTTCTTCCCGGGTTACAACAGGCAATTCATCTTGATATGGCGATAGGTTCATTTTTTTACATGTGTTTACTCCTTGTTGTCGGGTCAACACTTGGCAACACGTTTGTTATGGCAGTAATTGAGCGAAAGAAGGAATTCGCTGTTATCAGGGCATTAGGAGCATCCAGTAATTTTTTGGCAGCAGTTGTTTTCGTCGAATCTATTTTACTTACCCTTATGGGTATTTTTCTTGGAATTATATCAGGAGTTATTCTTGTATATTATTTTTCAATTTATGGTTTTAGCATTCCTGGTAGCGAGGAGGTAGCTAAACGCTTGAATATTCAATCCGTTGTCTACCCGTGGATTACAGTTGCTTCTTTAACTGCTGGGCCTATAGCTCTTTTGATTATGAGTTTTATAGCAGTTCTTTATCCAATGTCAGAGCCTGGAAGGGTATCTCCTGAGCAACTTGTGCGTACTTGATACCATGATAGATATTCTTGTAACATTTATTTCAATATCGCTGAGAAATATATGGCGTAACAGACAGCGCTCATTGTTTACTGTAGTTTCACTATCAATTGGTATATTAAGTGCTTCGTTCCTAACCGCTATTCAGCGTGGATCAAGGGCCCAATTGGAAACTGACGCAGTGCAAAACCTTCTTGGTCATATAAGTATGGCCAATGAAAATTATTATGATGACCATGTAGCTTTGTTTAGTGTGCCAGAATTAACTGATCCTGAGCGCACTGCATTAAATTCTCTGGAAGTTGTTCATCTCATAGAACGACTAAGGATTTCTTCTATTGCTATGAGTGAACGAGAAACTGTTCCTCTTGAGCTAGTTGGAATATCACCAGAGGAAGAAGAGGGATACTCCTTTATTGGAGTGTCCGACAATTCTATAATCCAGGGAAAATATCTGTCAGGTGTTAATGATGACGGAATAATTCTTGGAAAACGCCTTATTGATGAGCTAAAGACGCAGATTGGACAGCGAATTGTTATACTTGTTCAAAATTCTGAAGGTTCGAGCGTAGAAAGGGGATTTCGGATCATAGGTGCTTACTCACATGAGTTGCAGTCAGTTGAGAAATCTTATGGTTTTACAGGTAGGGCAAGTTTACAAAAATTACTTGGTTTGTCGGGCAGAGTAAGTGAGCAAAGTATATTTATTTCCAATAAACAGGAAGCAGAAAAGTTAGCCAGCATGTATCAGGAATTATTCTTTGACAGGTCTGTTCGTTCCTGGATTGAACGCGAGCCATTTCTTCGAGCCGTAGTAAAACTTCAGTCAGGTGTAATGTTGATTTGGTATGGGGTGGTATTAATTGCAGTATTATTTGGAGTATTGAATACTCTTTTTATGGCTGTCTATGAAAGAGAAAAGGAGTTTTGTCTTTATCAGGCACTTGGAATGAATTCACGCCTTGTTATACTTCAGGTAGTGATCGAAACCTTTATTCTATTATGTGTCGGATCTATGGCAGGAGTTTTACTTTGCTCTGGAGTTATTGGTTTCATCTCAGTTAAAGGTATTCCACTTAATTATTTTTCAGATGGGGTACATTTAATTGGCATGAGAAGTGTAATTTATCCTGTTTTATCCTTTATTGATGTTCTTACCTTCATATTTATGATTATTCTGATTTGCCTGATTGGCAGCCTATTTCCGGCGCATCGTGCAAGCAGGATTTCACCTGTAATGGGATTAACAAAATGAAACAACTTGCTTCTAGTAACAGTATACATTTGACGGAAGTATCACGTTCATTTGTTGATGGTGGAGAAGAAAGATTCGCCGTAAGGAGTGTTTCTCTGGATATAAAAGGAGGTGAGTTTGTTGCAATTCGTGGCCCATCAGGTTCTGGAAAAACAACTCTTCTTCATTTGATCTCTGGTTTGGATGTTCCATCAAGCGGAAAGATTATAGTTGGTGGACAGGATTTAGGTTTAATGTCAGAGCGCGAGCGGGCGAATTTCAGACTTAATAATATTGGATTTGTATTTCAATCTTATAACCTGATACCTGTTCTTTCGGCAGAGGAGAATGTTGCATTTGTTCAGCAGCTAAGGGGGGTGTCTCCGGATCAAAGAAAAAAGCGTGCAAGAGAGCTTCTTGATAAAGTCGGTCTATCAGGGCTTGAAAACAGGCGACCACATCAATTGTCAGGAGGGCAACAGCAAAGAGTTGCTATAGCAAGAGCTCTTGCCTCTCATCCTGTTTGTGTTCTGGCAGATGAGCCTACAGCTAATCTGGATCGTGATACTGCCCATAAACTAATGCTCCTTATGGAAGATTTAAATCTGGCACAAGGAGTTACATTTATATTTTCAACTCATGATGATCTGGTCTTACAATATGCAAAACGAATAATTACTCTTGCGGATGGATCTGTTGTTAGTATGAATCAAGGATAAGCTTTTAATGATAAGAACGGTTCTGTCAAAATCTATCATTTTTTGTATGGTATTTTTTGGTATTTACTTACCAAGTCCTATCCTAAGTGAAGAGTCCGATCTTGATTTTTCTGGTCATATCAAACTAAGAACTGCATTGGTATTTAATCCTGAGGATTCTGTTTCAAGAGAATTTGGCCCGTCAGAGGGATTTTTACATGATTATAACATTAGGCCACGTATCAGTTATAACAATAAAGCCTGGCTCCTGAATCTGGAAGGTGAAGTTAATGGTATTGGTGGAAGTGCCAAATCCGGAGTTGAAGCAGCCCTTTTTGGTAGACCTCTTCTTGAGAATGATGATAGAAGGTTTTTTAACCTCTCTACGAGAGAGGGTGATAGTTCTTTTAGTCGTACAAGCAGAATTGACAGGATACTTGTTGGTTACAATGATTCAGGTATTGATCTAAGGCTTGGCAGACAATCCTATTCCTATGGACAGGGCCTTTCTTTCTCCGTTCTTGATGTATTTAATCCCTTTAGTCCTGTTGCTTATGATACAGAATTCAAGATCGGCGAAGATATGTTTACTCTTCGTTTTGAGCCCGAGACTTATTTTTCGGCTGGTTTAATTGCTGTTGGCAGAAGAAATGAAAACGGTTCAGTTCTCTCTGATGAAAGTTCTTTTGCTTTTCATGCCAGTTGCAATTATGATTCTTTTGAGTGGAATGTCATACTTTCTCGTCATTATGGTGGAGATCTTATTGGTGGAGGTCTGAGTTATTCATTTCTGGGCGCAATGATGAGATCAGACTTTTCTATAAATGAAAGTAGTGAAGGAAAATACTGGTCAGATTTTCTGGTAAATATTGATCGTGGATTTATTTTTCTTGACCATAATCTGTATTTTTTTCTTGAATATTTTTATAGTGGTCTAGGGCTAAGGAATACTGGGTTTACAACGGATAATGCTCAAGGAGATCTTGAAGGAGGGGTGGGGAATGCTCTGTTATTTGAGCGTTTGAGAAGAGGTGAGTTATTTACTTTTGGAAGGCAATATATTGGATTTGGTGGCAGTGTTGAATTTTCAGAGAGGCTAAAGTTCCTGCAGTTTTTTCTTGTAAATATTGATGATCAAAGTCGCCTTATTCGTCCATTTTTTGAGTTTGACCTGGATGATTCCAAAAGAATAAGATTCGGTGCGCTTTTATTCGGAGGATCTACAGAGACAGAGTTTGGTGGTTTCACTCAAGCGGGTTTTCCAGCAATGATTAAACCTGGGAATCAACTGTTTCTTCAGTTTGCAAATTATTTCTAGACGCAAATAGTGTTTAACTGCTTGAAATTAATGAGCATTATGCGTGTTCTTATAATATCAAGATATGATCAGATATTTCCGATCATAACTATAGTGAGAAGTATGAAAGCTTTTCTGGCTGATTGTCATTTTTAAGGTTATTTACAGGTTTTTTACTGGATGCATGGTGCGTGCTCTTCTGCCCGCTGGTGAAACTACTAGCTTGAGTTTCAGCTGTGGGTGGAAGACATGTCTTAAATGTCACTTAGTATATTTTGGTTTTACCAGTATACTCTGGGATTGTTCTGAAATGACAATCGCCATCCTTTATCTATTCATTCCCGAGGAATATTTCCCTCGCCTTAGACTCTATTTCTTCGTATAATACAAAAGTTCTAAAATTATTAATTAGTTTTCAATCAAATATGCTTAAGTCATTAATTCAATTTTCCACTCTATTTGTTCTGTTGACTGGTGTCTTAAATACCGAAGTTTTTGCTTGTCGCTGCCAGCCAAAAGGATCACTTAATGATCAGGTTTCAAGGCACGATGTAGTTTTCCTTGGTCAGGTAACAGAAGTTAGAAGCGCAGGAGGTCTTAGGCCAGGCTTCAAGCTGGTTCGTTTTATGCCAATTAAAAGATATAAAGGTGTAGATCTCCTCCCAAATCATGAATCTATAACTATTTTTACTCCTGAAGATCCTGCCAACTGCGGGATTAACTTTAGTAAGCGGATTGATTATATTGTTTTTGCCAAAGGGCCACCGGCATTTCTTCAGACTAGTTCATGTTCAATGACTAATATTCAGGAGAATATGAATCTCGAACAGTTAGAACTTGAGAAACTTATAAAAAAATTGAATTGAATAATGTGGCTATTGGGATCTCTTTAAAATATAGATATCGACAGCCTCTCTAAGCGATTCAGATATTCTAAAATCAGGTTTTGAAATATCTGAATCAAGTGATTCTTTCTTTTCGTCCCCGCTTTTAAGAAGAATACATTGATTACCCGGAATTCCTGCATTGTATCCTGATTCAGGGTCGCTTTTTTTATCGCCTATAATCCAGGAATCTGAAAGGCTGATGTTGAAGTCTTTGACTGCTTCAAAAATCATACCTGGGCCAGGTTTCCTTCTGCTGCTTGCTTTATCTGGATGATCTGGTGCAACTTTGAATTCAGCAATATGTGCATTATCGTCTTCCTTAAGTAGAATGTACTGAAGATGTTCATTGGTTTCATTAACCTGATTTGTTGTTGCAAACCCGCGACCGATACACGATTGATTGGTAACAACAATAACAAGGTAGCCCGCTCGATTAAGGTCACCTATTGCAGATGCTGCACCCTTAATCAGAATTAAGCGTTCCTTTTGAAAAACATGGTCAAGGTCTTCATTAATTGTTCCATCCCGATCCAGAAAAACTGCCGGTTTAGAGTTATTTAAGGATTTTTCAGACATTATTGAAGTCCAGACATTGATTGAGCCAGGCTTTATATCGCCCTTCAATGTGATCAGTTTGAATTGCTATAAATTCCGGCACTTCATATGGATGATTATCAAGAATAAGCTTTTCAAGATTTTTTAGGCACTTTTCGCTTGTTTTAAAAAGTAATTGAACTTCAGATTCATCTTTTATCTCGTTTTCCCAGAGATATATAGATGAAATTTCAGGAATAATATTTACACACGCAGCAAGTTTCGAGGAAACAGCCTTTCTGGCAAGTAATCTGGCCGAATTAATATCAGGGGCTGTAACAAAGACTATATAATTTTTCATTGGATATTTTGTGAATGCGATAAACTAACTTCTGATATAGACTAATTTATCGTTTTGCAAGTTATTTATGATGGATCTCAGGATAGTGAGATATGAGAAAGACAAATATTTACAGGGTACTGATAACATTACTAACAACTCTTTTCAGCACTCTTTGCGTAAGCTTTTCCCATGCCCAGACTCCGGATTCTGCTCTTACTCGATTATTAAAAGATTATATTTCTGATTTAAAGCCAACTCTTGATAAGGAAAAGGCTGAGATTTATTTATATGTTAAATCTCTGGATCATGCAGCTCCCGTTTTCAGTCTGGGGGCCGACTCCATGATTCATATGGCATCTGTCCAGAAGCTTTTTATCACTTACGTCTCACTTAAAAACCTTGGATCAGAATACCGCTTTCCTACAGAGTTTTTCACTGATTTTCTTCCCAGAGACAGAGATCCGAGGATCGATATTGCTGGAGGTCTTGAAGCACGAATAAAAGTTCCCGATAATAGTCTTGGTAATTTGTATGTACGTGCATATGGAGATCCATTAATGCAGTACGAACATATGCAGCTTATTGCTCGTGAGCTAAAGGCACGAGGTCTTAATGGTGTGCAGGATTTAGTCGTGGATGACACTCTCTTTCTCGAACCTTCAACTCCATCAGGTGAGGATCCATATCAGGCAGCTCAGTCAGCTACATCTTTAGAGTTTAACTGCTACAGAATACAGGTAAGCCCAAGTGCTTCAGGTTTGTCGCCAATTATACAAGGGGGTCCTGGTTTATTCGGAAAGATTGAAAATAAGGCGAAAACCCTTTCCGGAAAAGGATCTTCCCTTGCGGTTACTCAAAGCCCTTCAAATGATCTCTTTCCCCGGATAGTCAAGTCCGGTGTTGTTAAACCCACCCCCTTGCAACTTGTTGTTGATGGCAGAATTGGAATTAATGATCCTCTATGGGAAAAATATCATACACATCCTGAACCATTTTTGTATTATATACTGTCTCTTAAGAAAGCACTTGAGCAGGAAGGTTTGCGTATTAACGGATTATTACGTCGTGGAACAATTCCTGCAAATAGCAATTTATTCTATACTTTTGAATCAGAACCACTTTATTCAATTTTAGCAAGGCTTAATCGAGTAAGCAGTAATTTTATAGCTGGGCAACTTTTGTATGCTATAGGGCAAAATAAGAATGGTATTTTTAGTCAGGTTTCAGGACTAACAAATTTATCAGAGGAGATTAAAAATGTAGCTGGCTCTGAATCTGATGGTATGAAGTTGTTTGATGCTTCTGGTTTATCTCCAGAGAACAGAATAAGTCCAGTTCTGGTTAGCAGAATTCTCGAAGCTTCTTATAAAGATCCAGGTATATTTCCTGTTTTTGCCTCTTCTCTTAGTCGTTTTGGCCAATCCGGGACTCTTGTTTCAAGGGATCTTCTGGATGAAAAGCGATTCCCCAGTGTCAAGACTTCAATTTTTCTTGACCAGAAAAGCAGATCTGAAGGAGTATGGGCGAAAACCGGTACTGTGGATGGACTTAGTGGAGTTGCAGGTTATTTAGATAGGGATCAGGGATTTAAGATGACATTTGTTATTGTAATTAAGGGAATGCCTGAAAAGTCTCGTGCAGTCGCTATTGAAGATGATATAGTGAGAATCCTTCTTGGAATAAATTAGTTATAAGAGGTAGTTTTAGTATAAATATGTTTAGGAACAGAAAATTATATTATATTTTTAATATCACATCATTAGTGCTTTGTTTTTTTTCTGTTTTCCTCATTATAGGTTTTCTGGCACTTTCAGCTGAGGCGCAGGTGAACTCTAATGACCGTGCATCGAAATCGTCTGGCAGTATGGCCGTACCAAGAGGACTTGAGGGCAGAGTTGAGTTCTGGCGACTTATATTTACCAAATACGGGAAGCATCATCGAGTATTTCATAATCGTGCTCATCCCGAGATAATTTATTCAGTTATAGATTTTTCAGAGTTTGAGCAGGTTTTATCAGGGAAGGTTCTCCTTAAAGCAAAGGAAGCTGAAATTGAAAAAGAAAAAGAGAAAATTAAAGATGCTCTCCTTAGTCTTGCTTCAGGAAGAAAGCCACGTAATGAGTTTGAAAAGCGAATCGATACTCTTTATTCAAGGATTAAGGGCAATAAGGCCCAAAATATGAGAGATGGAGCAACTGATGAGTTAATTCGATATCAGACTGGAATTAAGGAGAGATTCAGGGACGGCCTTGTTCGCTCTGGTCGCTACTTGAAGGCAATAGAGCATATATTTGTTGAAGAAGGCTTGCCACCTGAGCTAGGTCGTTTGCCTCTTGTTGAATCCTCATTTGATTACACAGCTTATAGCTCGGTGGGTGCTGCCGGAATATGGCAGTTTATGCCCGCAACTGCAAAGAGGTATATGACTTTAAATAACAATCTTGATGAAAGACGAGATCCAATAATAGCAACAAGAGCGGCCGCAAAGTATCTAAGAAATTCATATCAGAATACTGGAGAATGGCCCCTTGCGGTTACTTCATATAATCATGGGCTGAGTGGAGTGATGAGGGCGGTAAAGGAAGTTGGTTCTATAAATCTGGTCGATATTATAGAAAAATATAAAGGCAAATCATTTGGATTCGCCTCCGGGAATTTTTACGCAGAGTTTCTCGCCGCATTGGAAGTTGAAAGAAATTCTGAAAAATATTTTCCCGGACTTGTAAGGGAATCAGCTGTTGAGTTCGAGGAAGTTAAAATTCCAAAAAGTCTAAGGTATGCCGAGTTAAAGTCTTATACCGGAGCTGATGATGACAGGCTTCAGGAACTTAACCGGTCTTTTAAGCCTGTCATCATTAAGGGATCAGTTCCAATTCCTTCAGGGACTCTTATCAAAGTTCCAGCCGGTGCTGGAACAAAATTAAGCTCAAAACTTCCCGGATCAAAGATACTTGCTCGGAGTTCTGATTTCAGATCATATCTTTACCAGTCTGATAAAAATAAGAATCAAGCTGTTTATGCATCACTTGACACTAGAGGTGATAGGGTAGTTGAAGTTGTTAAGGTACCAAAGATTATACCGGAGCTAAGCACACTAAAACCTGGCGAAATTCCTTCCGCTCCTGAGGATAGAAAGATTGTTACTCCTGGGATGGAGATCCAGTTAGGTGAAGAAATTGGACCAGCAAGAACTATCACAGCCAAGTCTGCTCCACTACCAAGTGCAAAAAATAATACTTCTAGCAAGATCTCTCCTTCTAAGGTTCCGGTTAAATCTCCTTCAAATTCTAAAGTTGTCACTGTTAAAAAAAATGCCAAAACTTATCGTGTTAAATCTGGAGATACACTTTTGGGAATATCTAAAAAGCATAATGTATCTATTAAAGAATTAAAAAAATTAAACGGGCTTAAGGCTCCAAAGGATCTTAAAGCTGGAAAAGAAATAAAGATACCTTCCTGATTTGCTTATGACCTCACTTGGTCTCACTCACGTTATAGCTGCGCACTTTTTAGCTGCTCTGTGCTTGTCTGGTTATGTGTGCTCGATTTCCATGCTTTTTTTTAATACAGTCCGGCGTCTATTGGGCCTGGTTTTTAGCACTACAATTATATGTCATGCACTCCTTGTTCTTCTGCTATTTTCTCAGGAGGTAGTAAGATTAAATGTTTCAGGTTATTCATTTGGTGATAGCCTTGTATTTGAGTCCAGCCCCTCACTTCTTTTAATAACCTCATCTTTTGTATTTTTTCTTGTCCTGGGGTTTTTACCTAATAAAACAGTAGCTTTTTTCAGATTTTCCCTGATTTTTGGGGTAGTTATATTCATTCTGGGTGGCATGGGCATTCACTCAGGCGAGTCATTCCCCACATATAGGTTGTCACCACCTCTTATTTTTCACATAACATTCAGCATACTTTCCCAGGTACTGGTGTATCTTTTAGTAATATCAGCTATTGTTCTCAGCCTTACTCATCGTCATTTAAAGAGAAGAGATATGTTAAGCCTAGCAGGATATCCTGCTATGGCTTCAATTGAATCAATGTTTATGTGGTTACTTAAAATTACTTTTGCAGTTTTACTTGTTTCTCTAATTAGTGGTGCTTATTCGATGTTTACACTGGAAGATAATGCTAATCTTCTATCCAAAGGTCTAACTGGATCACAAGGTTTTCAGAGTTCTAAAATAATATTTTCTCTAATTTTTATGATTCTTTCAGGGCTGCTTCTTTTGGCCGTTTATTTTTTCTCGTCAAGTATTCCACAGGCTGCAAGACTTGTGTCAATTGCTTTTCCAATAATTCTGCTACTTCAGATTGTTTGCAGGGTATATCCAGGTAACTTGACTCATAGAGTCTGGTCAGAAGTTTTTACAGTTAAGAAAGCTACTAAGAGTATTAAAGATAATTAGTAATGAATCTTGGTTTAGTTGGTATTAATCATCGTACTGCTGAAATTGCTCTTCGAGAAAGAGTTGCAAGAGATCTAAACCGGTTTCCTGTTAATCTTTTAAAAAGTAAGGGGCTTATAAAAGAAAGTGCGTTAATATCAACTTGCAATCGTGCCGAATTGATTTTTGCTACAGATAAGACTAACTTTGAATCAGCAAGATGTGAAGTTATAAGCTATTTTAACAGATCTTCAGATGAATTGAGTTCGAACTATTTAACCACTGAATCAATTTATTCTCTAAGAGATGAGGAGGTTCCAAGGCATATCTATCGGGTGTCAACCGGTCTTGATTCGATGATTTTAGGCGAGTCCCAGATTTTATCTCAGCTCAAGAAATCATACTTTGGTGCAGTTAAAAATGGCTGGATTGGTTCAAATCTTCATCGGCTATTTCAGGGAGCTTTTCACACTGCAAAAAAAGTCAGAACCAACACTGGAATTGGTCGTGGAACATTATCTGTTGCTTTTGCTGCAAAGCAGGCAGTTTCTGCTATCTTTTCAGATGTTACTTCCAAAAAGGTTCTGATAATTGGGGCAGGGGAGACATCTCGTCTTGTTGGCAAGCATTTGCAAGGAGCTGGCGCAGAGACTTTTTTTGTTGCAAATCGTAGCAGGTCTCGCGGCGAGTCTCTTTCCAAAATGCTAAATGGTATCTCTATTACGCTGGATCAGATTGCCCAGATTATTCCTCTTTCGGACATTGTGGTATGTGCAATTGATGGTGTATTAGAAAACAGCTCAGGTCAATATTTAGTGTCCAGGGAAACGATCAGGAAAAGCCTTGAAGGAGCTTCGCGAAAGATTATTTGCCTTCTTGATCTTTCAGTTCCAAGAGCATTTGATCCATGTATTTCTGAAATTGAGAATGCTTATCTCTTTGATATTGATGATTTTGGAGGTTTAATATCTGATAATCTTCTTGGTCGAAAACTTGAAGCTGAACGTGCAAAGGTTATAATTGATGAGGAAGCTTCTAAATTTGTAAGATGGCAGTCCGAGCGGGAAATAAGAAAAACCCTGGCGGGTATTTCTGAGGAGTTGCTAGCCTGTAGCAAAGAAGAGATAGTATTAAGAAATTCAAAGTTATCTGAGTTAATTAAAATCAGTGCTGGCAGTGCTGATCCAGGTAACGCAAAGGCCGATATTGAGGAAATTCTACTTAAACATCAACGTAATGTAGTTCGTCGTTTTTTGCATCCTTACTTTGAACGCCTTGAAATACCAGAGCTTTGATATTCAGTTTTTTGAGTCTGGCGAATGGCAAATCTATTAAACTACCGTGCTTCTTCGCTTGCTGTGGGTTTGCCCCCAGCAAATTCCGCTTTAGCTTCTTTCTGATTTTCAAGAACCAGGGCGCTTACTGCGTCATTCTTTGGTTCATTGTCCTGAACAAAGAATTGTGCTGAAGTTTTTATGGCGTCAGCAAGATTCTTGGCACTTTCTTCGGGATTTTCTGGGGCTTCAGCTGAAAGACTGTTTCGCTTTTCTCTGACAACAATTCCAATTTCGCTTGCATTCGAGTCAAGCTCGTTTGATTTCTGTTTCAGAACTTGCCTTGCATTTGATACGGTTTGCTCACTCTCTTCAAGGTCTGAAAGATCAAGTGACTCAATACCAAGATCCTCTGGCGATGGAACTCCTGCTACATTAACTGAAGAGAATTTCTGTGTATCGTTACCTTCATCCGGTTTTTTGGTCAGTACACTGAACGTTGTATTATCTCTTATGTTCGGATCTCTTTCTGATGCTTTTGCAAAGGAAGATTTTGCATCGTTTACCAAAGTTTGAATTTCACTTTTTATAGACTCTTGTCTGTTAGGGTTAGTTTCATTTTTTAGTTCAGTAATAAGGGAACCAATTGAAGAGAGAGTCTTTTCGAGACCCTCAATAGCATTTTTCCTGCTGCTTACTTTTTGTGAGGCGTTAAGCAGGGTATTACTTGCACGAGATTCAACCTGTTCTCTTCTGTTCGAGCTTGACTGGTTTGCTTCTGTGGTACTTATGTTCGGATCTCTTTCCGCTTTTGAGATGTTAACAGATCCAGCCTGCACAGGTTTATTAGAAAGCTGTTGTAGTGGCGTTTCTCTTGGCTTCGAAAGGGCGAGTTTTGAAGAGTTTGGACTAAAATTTACTAAGCTCATAGACTATTACCTAAGTCAGGCAGGAGATTTCCCTCTCCCGCATATCCTTAATATGGCACTAATCCATTGCCCAGAGCAGTTATTTCCAGCTGCTCATAACTTCAGTTCCTTCACAGTTTGAAACGGCCAGATTACAGAAAATCTGAATATTTCGTCGCGCTAGTGGAAAAAAAATTAAAAAAATTATACTAAGATACTGTTATTCAAATAATATTTTGGCAACTTGGATTTAATTAATATCCCTAAGTTATGAGTAAAGTAGAAGCTAAAGCGCTTTCATTCAGGGAGAAACTTTCTTTTGGTTTAGGGGATATAAGCCATGGCCTTTCTGTTTCTTCAATTACGGTCTGGTTTTTGTATTATCTGACTGATGTTGCGGGCTTAAGTCCTTTTCTTGCAGGACTTGCCGTTACCATTGGAAGGTTGTGGGACGCTGTGACAGATCCTGTCATGGGATGGGTTACAGATAATACAACTTCAAGATGGGGAAAACGTTTGCCATATCTTCTATTTGGAGCTGTGCCATATGCAGGAGCATATTTTGCTCTTTGGGCGGTTCCTGCTTTTGAGTCAGAGATTCATATGTTTATCTATGTAACGTTAAGTCTTTTATTATTTAATACTTGTTTAACAGTTGTATTTGTCCCTTATACCTCTTTAACGGCAGCTCTTACTGTAGATTATGACGAGAGGACCTCTCTAACTGGCTTCAGGATGGTCTCTTCACAAGTAGCTTTTCTTGTTGGTGCGGTTGTTCCTGTTTCGATAACAACATATTTAATTGCAAATGCTCCTGAGGGATCATGGAGGATTGATTATTTTGGTTCCTGGGCAGGAACTGCACGGGAAGGTTATCTGGTTATGGGCGGTATTTTTTCTGTAATAATGATTTTATCAATATGGACAACTTTTTTTGGGTGCAGTGAGCGAAAAGACATTCAAACAGGTAAATCTGAATTTGGTGGGCCTCTTAATTATGCACTTCTTGTTTTTGATCAATTAAAGAAAAATCGTCCTTATCTTATAGCTGTTAGTCTTTTACTATTATGTAACTCTGCTGCAACTATGGCAGCATCTAACCTTCCATATTATTTGCAGTATATACTTGGTATGGAATCTGAGCGACAAAAAATTCTTGGTATCCTGTTTTTAAGTGCCATAATTTCTGTTTCGGTCTGGGTTTTTATAGCAAAGAAAATTGGTAAAGTTGAAACCCTTCGAATAGCACTAGTTCTGTATATAACATTATTATTAATATTACCTTTTCTTGATATTGATTCCGGTAGAATTCTTCCGTTACTTTCAGTTGCAATTGGTATTTGTCATGCAGCCTGTCTTACTATCCCATGGGCTATTATACCTGATGTAGTGGAGTATGATCAGCTTGACTCTGGAAAGCGCCGTGAGGGGTTGTTTTACGGAGGAACTACATTTAGTTATAAGGCTGCAACTGGAGTTGCATTTCTTATTGGAAGTTCCGTTCTTCAATTATCAGGCTATGAAGCAGGAGTTGAGCAGGGAAAAGCGGCAGATCTAGCTATAAGGCTTCTGGTTGGTCTTGTTCCTGCGTTTTTTCTTTTTTTAGCTTTTTTTCTTACTTTTAAATATTCACTAAACAGAGAAAAATATGACGAAATCAGACAGAAATTGTCACTATCCTAACAGCACCTATAGACAATTTTAAAAAATTATTATATTTCGCCAGCCAAATTTATATCTTTTTAGTGCTATCCTCCTGTTCAGTTTGATTAAAACTTTTCAGGAGGATAACTCAGTTAATATCAGGTTTTAGGAGGTTCTTTTATGAGTTCTGAATTCACTTCAGAAAAAATCAGTCTTATTGATGCTTTTCTAATGTTTGCCCGAACATTCGGGTTTAATGAGGAGTCAACAAGAATTCTGGCTCTTCAGCTTGAAACATGTGGCAGTATCAGATTAGAAACTGTGAATGAGGCCTTTGAGAAGTCAGGTTTAGCAATTAAGTTTTCGATTTGTTCAAACAGATTTTTGCAATTCGTTAACTGGCTTCTAAGGCAGGATTCTTCAGATCAGGATAAAGTTGATTTAATCGAGCTTCATTGGCAGATATGGAGTTTTCTTTCTGATTATCACGAATGTATTTCAGCATCTGGAAAAAGCAGCCATATGGCAGTTTATTCTCATCGGCTGATGTCCGAAATCAGGAAGGTGGGCAGGGTATCAAGTGGAAAGCGAGAGCTTCTGACAAGCTAGTAGCTCAGATATTTCAGATTATACTTCGGGAACTCAGTGTTTTTATATCAGTTAAGGTTTTATCTTCATTCGCTGAGTTTCCGGATTTTATAAATGTTTCTCTATTAAAAAAGGTTCTCTCGCGTCAAGAGAACCAGAAAAAAAATTAAAAAAACCTGGACGCGTCAGGTTAATGAACTTCTAGACTAAGCCCTTAATGATAAGGGCTTTTTGCCGGATAGCTGGGACAGCATCTGGCATGAAAATTCCCTCAGGTGGAGCTGCCTTCATGTTGCAGGGGATTAGGAAGGGAATTGCCGCTCCACCTCCTCCTGCTGTTAGTGCGACCGTTGTTATAACGATCGCAAGCCGTCGCCTTGCTCTTTGGACGCATGTAGGGTTAACTAAGAAGTTAATAGCCCTACCTTGGCCAAAGGGAGGTCCTTCGTAACGTTGAAAGGATTGTCGAAGTCCGATTCCTTTCACGTCAGTGAAACGTGAATTCCTTGGACCGCCTAAGCCCACACCATACTCAGCGCGGCTACAGCAGGTCGCTCCAAGGGTGGTTTGACCACCACCTCGGTAGTTTGGATTGACCCAAACCTTCGACCTCCCTCCTTGGTTCGATCCACAAGGGCCACAGGGATTTGAGTAGCAGTCACCACATTGTTGTTGGTAGTTCCTTTGAACTCCACCATTACCACCCCCTCGACGAAATCCGAAAATTCCGCCGGTGATTAGCATCTGCGGGTTTGCCAAGGCTTGAAGGACAAGAGCATTTTGAAGCTTGTCCATGACCTCATCAACTTTGGGTTGGCTGTAGCTTAGTGAGTCGTTGACCCACGGCTTGCCTTCCCATTCGATATTTGACGGATCAAGCGAAGCGACTTCGTTCTCAAAGCTGTAAACGACGATCTCGTCATACAGGCTTGAGTTCGCGGCCACAATCTCTGCGCCCAGGGTTTTCCAGTCTGCTGGAGTGACAGACACAAACTTGACACCATTAATTGCCGCAGTTTGTTCCATGACACCAAGGTCGACCGGAAGAAGGTCATACCATAGTGCCATAAGTTCATGGCCCTTGGCCCGGACTTCTGGGTCAGCGCTCTCCAGTAGGGAGGGGAGAGAGTTCTTTATACTCTCCATCGCCTTCTCCGTCTGAAATTCCAGCGCTGCCTGAATCTCAGGCGCTTTTTCTGCGAGCTTCTCTGCAACTCGCTCCTGGAGTTGTTCCTTTAACGTTTTTGACGGACCGCCTTTATCGTTTCCAAATGCCCGTGGCATCAATAGTGGCTCTGGATACACCAGAGCGACAATCATAAGCCACACGATGGGAGTCCGTGACTCCCTGAAGAACTTCTTCATCTCAATTCTCCCGAGTACCTGAACTTGTATTACGCTTTATCTTCCAGGTACGAAAAGAAAAGCGCATAAAACTCTTTAGAAGCAGACTTAGGCTGCTTCTAAAGAGTTTTATGCGAACATTTCTATTTGTTTGAAAAGATTAGCTTTGAAATATAAGTTTTGCGTTAAAACCTCTAAGTAAAGACGCGAGAGAAATCCCGAAAATCATTTACGTTTCGAATTAAAAACGCATAAAACAACAGCGTGGTTTTTATGCGCTTTCTGAAGATAATTTAAAACTGGCTTGTAATGACATAGAACTACTTGAGAGCAGTAGTTATTACACTACTTGCACTAATTTTGTCAAGTTATCAGATTACTGCCTGATAAATACAGGTCTCTTGCCGTTAATTACTAACTCATTGACATAATTATCTTTTAGAGATGAAGAGTTATCATTTAGGAGCTTTGCCACATGGTTAGCTGTAAGTCCCCTTTTAGATAAGGTATCAAAACTCTTTATCTCATGAGAGGAGCCATTTACTTTCATGCTTCCCGTGTTTTTATCAACTCTTACTATTTCAAAATTAAGATTTGGAACATTTTTGCTATCCTGCCAGACTTCTTCACCTTTAGAGTTTTTCCCCATGTAAACCTGAAGCCTGCTTCTGTCACCTTCTCTAACTTCTCGAAGATAGCACGTTTTTTGATGCCAGCATCCATTAACTTTTTCATGATAAGTGTGCTTGAACCATGGGAGGGTTTGAATATTTTGGGACAGAGACTGCTTACTACTTTTGCTTGATCCTGATTCCTTAGTTTTGGCACTTTCTGAAACTGCTCCTGTGGAAGCTGTTTCTGTTGAAGCTGCACTATTAATTGTCAAACTTTTTAAAGGTGGGTCGCCTTTAACAAAAATTACCTGCCTTCCTTCATATTGCAAGTGATTAAGGTAGTTGCTTGTTACTCCTGAAAGACCCTTAGAGTTAAGTGATGTTCGGTCAATCATTCTTGAAGTAACGAAACTCGCAGCTATATTACCACCAGTTGCATTTCCAAGTTTTTCAACTACTTTTCCATTTTGATCTCTTAAAACGTTATCACTGCCCAGATAAAGTGCAGTGAAATCTTTTGAGAGATCTTTTACAGCATTTTCACCTCTCGATTTATCAAGTACCTGAAGATTGCCAGAAGAATCGATGCTTACAGTTGAAGTAGCAGATCGAAATGAGCCATTTTCAGATTTTATGCTTAGATTTATAACTGCACTTGAAGTTACAGTTTTTGAGGAAGATACATTTGATTCTGATTTTGAGTCTTGTTCGTTTGTGTTTTTCTTTTCTTCAGGAATTATGGGAAGACTAATAGTCTCAATGGCCCTTTGAGTAAGATTAGTTATATCCTCTGCGTTAGAGGCACGCTTTTCAACAAGGTCAACTTTTTTTTCTAGTTCTGCGACTTTATTTTGTGATTCCCTTGCAAGGGCAAATCCTATTTTGAGTTCCTCATTTTGAAGTTCGGCCAGCCTTTTTTTTACAGCTTCGCCAAATTTCTCTGAATAGTACTTATCTTTTCCAAGCTTTTCACTAGTTTCATGGATTGCCTGTGCTACGAGTTCTTTATTTGTTCTAAGCACACCAGAGCCTGTTGACTCACTCCTTTCCTGTCTATCTTGCTGTTGCTCTGCGCCAAGTCCCATTTTCTTTGATCTCTGGATATAAATAGCTAAATTAGTGCTCTAAACGTTATGAAGTAAAATAATGGTTTTGTGATATATTATTTAAAGGAAAAGAGGGATCTGCGCCGTACGCAAACCCCTCAGAAACAAACTACTTACACCAAAGCAAACGAAATGAGCCTACCTACCAGTGGCTGACAATCATTTGATTGCCATTATTACCACAGCCACCTGGTTTGTTGCAGGTAGCAGGGGAGCTCATGTAGTTTCTCACCACCACTGGAGCACCTGAGGTAGCAGAAGCTTGAGTTGGCTGACTTGCTGAAGAGCTCTTTCTTCCAAGCAAGGACGCAAGTTCGCTTACGCTAACTTGCGTTCTTTTTGCACCTTCAACCCAAAGGGTTTGGCCCGACAGTCCACCGGGAAGTGGCTGTCCGTTTGAAGCGTAGTGATAGTGGCCATTTTTGACCACAATCTCAATGTCGCCTCGATTGGTAGCAAATACCAACTTCTTGCCAGTTGTCCCAGCCGATGGAGCAACTGCCACATTTGGCTTAGCTCCTGCTGCTGTTGCAGCAGTTGGCGCAGGGGTTGGTTCCTTCTTGTCAAGAACCTTGGCCGCGATCTTCTCGGCCATCTCGTTGGAGATTGAATTCTCCAACATCTTTACTTGCCCATTTGCCATTTCATCGATCAGCTCTTTCAGCTGTTTTTCGATGTCCTCAACTCGCCCAGCGGCGAGTTCGAGTTTTTCGACACGGGAGCTCACTCCCTTGATCGCTTCCGTGTTACTCCGAACCCCATCCTCAATGGGTTTAATTCGGTTGTTAACATCCATCAGGCGACTCTCAAGGGAGTCGATCCGATTGCTATTTGAAGCAATCAGCCCCTCGAGTTCGGTTCGGATTTTATCAAAATCGGCCTGACCCCCGATATCCTCTTCCCACGCTGGGATACGAGGTGGAGTGGAGCCGGTATCTGTGTCGTTCGCAAAACACAGACCAGCACAAAAGGCCAGAAACAAGCACAATACATACTTCATCATTTTTTCTTTCATTTTGAACTTGAGAATGAGCAGATAGGGATTACCGGTCTTGCGTGCTCAGAATCGCATTACCAATCTCGCCATTATGATTTGGCTTAAGTTTAACCTCCTTATTTATAACCTAAATTTACGGCGCAGATTCCCATATGAAGGCTAAATTCCGATCATGAACTTAAATAAAATAGATTTAATCAGTCGGAGATAGTTTTTATAATTTAAAGACCAATAAGAACTGTGATGTTATGAAGAAAAATTTCCATATGTAACCTAAAATTCATAGCATAGGGGAAAAGCTCTAGTAATACTATCCTCGGAGCATGGGGTAGAAGCGCTGGTTTGAATAAAAAAAGGTGAAATTTCAATAGGTTGAGAATAACTTATTGATAATGGAATGATTCCTCTATTTCCTCAAAAATTCAGGAGCTTCGACTAACGTGTCTGGGGAGCAAAGCCCCTACGCATTGTATTTTCAGTAACTGTCCTTGGTACTACAAACTGATGTAAATAATCCGGTCCACCGGCTTTTGCACCTACGCCTGAATGATGAGAACCTCCAAAAGGCTGCCGAAAGACAAGGGCACCTGTTGATCCACGATTAATATAAAGATTTCCAACCCTGAAATTATTAATGGCATAATCAATATTTCGGGGACTTCTGCTGTATACAGCACCTGTTAAACGGTAATGCGAAGAAAGAGCCTTTTCTATTCCTTCCTCAAAAGTCGAAACCTCACTGATAACCAGTACAGGTCCAAAAATCTCTTCAGTAAGAAGAATACTATCCTCAGGAATTCTTTCAAAAATATGAGGCGCTACATAATGACCCTGATCTGAAAGTTCTATCGGTAAATTTCCTTTTGCTAAAAGTGATCCCTCCTTTTTGCCCCTTGAAATATATGAATTTATTCTTTCCTTGGCCTCATTAGTAATAACAGGACCCATATAGGATGATGGATCTGAGGCAAGACCAATTTTAATACTTTCAACTGCCTGAGAAATTCTTTCCCGAAAACGCGAATAAACTTCCTTCGAAACTACATAAACCCTTGAACAGGCACTACACTTTTGACCCTGAAAGGAAAATGCCGAGTGAAGTACTCCTTTTACAGCCTCATCCAGATCAGCATCACTATCTATAACAATAGCATTTTTACCACCCATTTCAGCAATCACCCGCTTTATATGATCAGAACCATCTTTAGTATCACCGCCAATTTTTAATAATTCCATGCCAACTGCTTTTGATCCGGTAAAATTAATAGTTGATACACGGGGATCCTTTGCCATATATGCGCCGATAATCTCACCTTTTCCTGGAAGAAAGGCCGCAGCATTTTCAGGGAGACCAGCCTCAAGAAAAATCTGAAACATTCGATATGCAATATATGGTGTTTCTTCTGCCGGTTTTAAAATTGTTACGTTACCTGTGACAACAGATGCCGCAAACATTCCACAAGGAATTGCAAGAGCAAAATTCCAGGGACCAATTACAAGAGTAAGTCCACGTGGCTCATAAAAATATGAATTATACTCACCCTGATAATTTCCCATTCTTCGCTTTTTGAAAAGCGATTCCGCCTCATCGGCGTAATAATTACAGAAATCAACGGCTTCTGCTACATCAGCATCAGCTTCTACCCAGGTTTTACCAGCTTCAAGACAAACTAATGCTGCAAGTTCATATCTATTCTTTGTCATTATTGCGGAAGCTTTTCTAAGTATATCTACCCGGATTTCATAATCCATGTCTCTGTACAAGTGAAAGCTAGAATGTAAATTGGTGATAGCATTTTCAGCGAGTTCAACACTTGACTCAATTGTTTTGCTATAAGGTATAGAAGAATTTTCCGGTAAATATACGGTAACAGCATGATTGTCATCGGTATTAAAAGAGACAGAATCGTCAATTATTGGTTTAACAAGGAATGGGGCATTTTTAAGTTTATTTTTGACATCATTAATTGCTGCTTTCATCAGATTACGTTCTGCCTCAAGAGTAAAATCAAGAAAAGGTAAATTTTGAAAGTTTTTTTCAGCAAGTTGGGAAATAGATTCTGCTTCCATTGTTTTATTGTCCTGGACGAGTAGTTCATAATCTGGTGGTGCTTTTAGAAGTTCTGTTAAAGAAATCTTTTCAAAATTTGTTTTCCTTAAAAAACCTTCATTTGCAGTATTTTCAAGTAATCTTCTTACTAGATATCCCATACCGGGAATTAGCTCTCCAACTGGAGCATAATCTCGAACAAGATAACCCTGCTCAGTAAGTCCATCTTTAAATTCATCGCCCATGCCATAGAGAGTTTGAATCTCAAAATTCGATGAATCAATTCCAATTGATCTGGCATAAACCAGGGCATGAGCTATTGATCTTATGTTATGAGATGCAAAGGCTGGATAGAATATATCTGGTCCTGCATCCAGAAGAACTTTTGACAGGTATTCAAAACAGGAATCTGAATGTTCCTTTTTTAAAAATACAGGTACTGGCCATCCATTCTGTTTCGCAAGAATGACCTCTGTATCCCAGTATGCACCCTTTACAAGTCTCACCTGAATTGGCGTTCCCCGTTTAATTACCCATTTCTTTATTGACTCAAGGTCTGAGGGAGTTCGCTTTAGATAAGCCTGAAGAACCATTCCGAAATGTGGATAGTCTGAAAATTCAGGTTCCGTAAGAACATTTTTTAAAACTTGAAGAATAATATCAGTACTAGCACAATCCTCCATGTCTATATAGGCAGAGCCACCAGCAGCTTTAACATTGAGTAAAATCTCCTTTAGGCGTTCACTCAATATGGAAACGCTTTGAGAGAAATTAACGGCTTTTGTTTGAGAGTATAGGGCGGTCAGTTTAATTGAAACGTTGAGAATTGAAAAATCCTTTGGATGAGAAGCCGGAAGTTTAAATCTAGTTTGCCAGTCATTATCCTTTTCTTTGAGAGTTTTAATGAGGGCTTTGTACCTTGAAAGATATTCAAGTGATTCATGTTCGCTAACAGACGCTTCGCCCAAAAGATCAACTGTAAATGCCAGTCCACGCTTTCTTAGGGATTTTAAATAGGGTAAGGCATCTTTTTCATCTTCACCGACAATAAATCGACGACTCATTGATCTAATTTGCTTTTTAGTTATGAAAGCAGCGCTTTTGCTTAGAATTGAGTCAGGTGAAACTTTCAGGGCATATTTAAAGAGCGGAATAAGTTCAGTAGCGTCATAAAAATATTCATGGACATGCTGTACTATATCTTTTGAACTTCCAAGAGCGGGAAGCACATCAACAAATCTGAATAAATTTATTTTAAGACGTTCGTGTTTCATGGCCCAGGCAAGAACCTTATCCTCAGCACTTCGAAGAGATAGAATATTACCAAAGCCAAAAGAGGACGAACTCCTTTGTCTCATCTTGTCAATTAGCTCTTTGCCAAAATTGAAAATTTCTTCTTCCATTAATTATCCAAAGCAGACTTGAAAATCATTAATGTAGTCCCACGCTCAATTTTATCTCCTTCTTTTACAAAAACCTGATCAACAACGCCTTTAAATGGAGCAACTACCTGGTGTTCGGTTTTCATGGAATCAAAAGATAAAAGAATATCACCTGATTCCTTAGGTGTTCCGGGTAAGGCGCTGATACTCAAAACGACACCAGGAAGAGGAGCGCTCAGTATTCCATCTGACATGATACCAGAGCCAGCTTTGCTATCAGATACCTGAGCAGGTTTAATCATGAAATTATATCCATTAAGATTAAACATAAGTTCAGCAGATTCTGGATCATAGTTAATAATTCGAATGTGAAACTTTTCATCATGAATTCGTGCAATAATTTCTGAATTTGAATATTTTGCAAAGAGAACCAACGAATTAAAGTTTCCCTGAATAGATTGATCTTTTGGAAAGAATTCATTTTGAATGTCAAAATGAGAAGCATGAAGAACCATGGGAGGATAAGATTTTAGCTCGAGCGGACGAAAACGGGCATTAAATGGGTTGGTGCCAGGCAAGAAATTATTAATAATCCAGGGGTATAAAGCCTCGGCTGATTTAAGCATATTTTCTGAGGGATAGGAGGGAGCAAGTTCGTGATTAAGATCTTGTAGAGTGCGTGTGTAAACCCCATCAAGGGATTTTGAAGATTTTAATATGCTAATCAGATAAGGTATATTGGTCTCAATTCCTTCAATTCGGGTTTGCGTCAGAGCGCTAATAAGGGAAGACCTTGCGGATAGCTCTGTGAAATCATGAACTATAAGCTTTCCAAGAAGTGAATCGAAATCAGTCCCAATTCTGCTGCCTGATCTAATACCAAAATCATATCGGAGGTTGCTTCCAATTCCAAAGGGTACTGCATTTTCTGGAGGTGAAAACTTGGAAATTGTACCACTCTGAGATATGAAGTTTTTTTCAGGGACTTCGGCGCAAACTCTTGCCTGAATAGATACTCCTTTACATTTTATTTCTGATTGATGTGGAAGATTTTCTCCCTCAGCAATTGCAAGCTGAAGAGAAATAATATCGATACCAGTAACTTGCTCAGTTACTGTGTGTTCTACCTGTAATCTTGGATTACATTCAAGAAAATAAAATTTATTTGTTTCAGGTGAGAATAAAAACTCGAAAGTAGCAGCGCCGTGAAGATTTCCTTCATGAGCAAGCATGATAGCGGAATCTCTGAGTTGTGTTTTAATTGTATCTGGAATACCGATAGCGGGAGCAAATTCCACAACTTTTTGAAATCGTCTTTGATATGAGCAGTCTCTTTCGTATAAATGAATACAATTTCCATTTTTGTCTCTTAGTATCTGTACTTCGAGATGTTTTGCCTTATCTATGTATTTCTCTAAAAAAACACTTCCGTCACCAAAAGCTCGTTTTGCCTCTTCTGAAGCTGAATTTATGGATGAATACAAATCTTCTTTATTATTTACAATTCGCATCCCACGTCCGCCACCACCTGCGCCTGCCTTTACAAGAACGGGGAATCCAATTTCAAAGATTTTATTTTCGTATGACTTGTGTGAAGAAGCAGTGTCAATTGTGAGACCTGGTACAAGGGGTATATTCAAGTTTTTGGCAAGAATTCTTGCTTCTATTTTGTTCCCAAGCTTTTGAAGAGTACCTGATTCTGGGCCAATAAAAATAATTCCATTTTTTTTAAGCATTCTGGATAGTTCAAATGATTCACTCAAGAACCCGTAACCAGGATGTAAAAATCCTGAACCACTATCCTTTGCCGCCTTTACAAGTGAATCAACTGAAAGGAAAGTCTCTTTGACGTTCCCTGATTCGAAGATGTACACCTCGTCCACGCATGAGAGGTAGTTTTCGTCTATGTCAACTTTTCTTCCGACACCAACAGTGAAATAGCCAGAAGATTTGGCACTTCTTGCGATCCTTATTGCTATTTCACCTCTGTTTGCAATTAAAAGTTTCTTCACAGAGTTCCTACATTCTGAAAATGCCAAAATTGGTCTCTGATGTGTTATTAAACCAGATTGATGAAAAAGCAAGGCAAAGAGTCTCTCTGGTTAATTGTGGATCAATAATTCCATCGTCCCATAGTTGACTGCTTGCATAAAAGGCATCACCCTCTCTTGAGTAACGCTCTTCAATATCATTTTGTAAATTTTGATCTTCACTACTACTATTTAATCTATTTGACGCTGAATTTCTCACTTCTGAAAGAACCGCTGCAGCCTGAGCTCCTCCCATTACTGATATTTTACTGTGAGGCCAGGTAAATAAAAATCTGGGATCAAATGCCCTTCCGCACATACTATAGTTTCCTGCGCCGAAAGAGCCTCCAATAATAAGTGATATCTTGGGAACTCGCGTTGTTGCAACGGCAGTCACCATTTTTGCACCATGCTTGGCTATGCCACCATGTTCATATTCTTTTCCCACCATAAAGCCAGCTATATTTTGGAGAAACAAAAGAGGGATGCCACGCTGTTCACAGATTTCGATAAAATGGCATGCTTTAAGAGCGGATTCACCAAAGAGAATTCCATTGTTGGCAATAATTCCGGTAAGGAAACCGGAAATATAACCAAACCCACATACTATGGTTTCTCCATATCTTGATTTGAATTCTTCAAATCGGGACTCGTCAAGCAAACGGGCAAGTACCTCATAAGCTGATAGCGGTTTCTTTACGTCCGTGTTCAGAAGACCGTATATTTCACCAGGATCATATTCGGGGTTAATATAATTTCTTCTCTCCAGTCGGTTATTTGAATCAATTTTAATTGTAGAAATAATAGATCTAACTCTTCTAAGTGCGTCCTCTTCAGAGCTTTCCATATAATCAGATAGGCCACTGATTTTGGAATGAGAAGAGGCACCCCCGAGTTCTTCTTGACTTACTATCTCTCCAGTAGCAGCTTTAACTAGAGGCGGTCCGCCGAGGAATATACTTGAATTTCCATCGACCATTATAACTTGTTCGCTCATGGCGGGAATATATGCGCCACCAGCAGTGCATGAACCTAGTACACAGGCAATTTGAGGAATTCTTGATGCGCTTATTTTAGCCTGAAGAAAAAAAATACGTCCAAAGTGATTACGATCAGGGAATATTTCTGACTGAAGTGGCAAATAGGCACCTCCGCTATCTACAAGATAAATCAAGGGGAGCCTGTTTTCGAGTGCAATTTCTAGTGCTCGAATATGTTTTTTAACGGTAAGAGGAAAATATGTGCCACCTTTTACACTTGGATTATTGGCAATAATCATTGTAGTTCTACCCGAGACCTTGGCTATTATGGTATATATTCCAGCACCTGGGGGAACTCCTTCGTAACAGTCAAGACCAGCAAGAAGACCAAGCTCAAGAATACTGCTGTCGGGATCAATAAGACGAGTAATTCTCTCATGGACGGGATATTTGTTTTTATTGGAAAGTTTTTTTAGGGCGGCATCATTTTCAGGAGATCTAGAGAGTTTCTGAACAGCTTGAAGTCGATCAAGTAGCGCCATGTAATTTCTCTGATTCTCGAGAAACTCTAATGATCTGGTATTAATTTGGGAAATTATTTTCTTCATGATCAATAGAGCAGAATTAGGGGGGATAAATTACTGCCAAATTTACTTAGTTTTATTTCAAATAGTAAGATTACGAGAGAATTGATCAAGTTGCAATTAATTCATTGAGAAGTGAATTACTATCATGATAAATCAAATTCGAGTGGTCTCTGCCATTTTGGCATGGAAATATTTTTCATAATAATTTTTGATACTGACTGTGATTAGAAATCCAGAAAATACTTGATAAAAATGGAGAGGTTGTTTTGAAAAACTTAATGATAGAAGCTTTAGGTGCATTTTTTCTTACGCTTGTAGTTGGATTAAACATATTAGTTGCTAAGAATGGACAATTTGCTCCTTTTGCTATTGGTCTGACCTTAATGGTTATTGTCTATGCAGGTGGACCAATTTCTGGTGGTCATTATAATCCACTCGTTTCAATTGCTGTATGGATTAGAGGCGCATTAAGAACTAGAGATGTTCTGCCATATATTTCTTCCCAGTTTTTAGGTGCAAGCCTTGCATTTTTCCCTGTTTCATTTCTCGTGCCTCATGAGGCCGTTTCCGCTACAAATACTGATCTTGCCCAAATATTTGCAGCCGAATATCTGTTCTCATTTTTACTCGCTATAACGGTTATTTTATGTGCAACAAACAAGTCAATTAGTGGTAATTCATTTTTTGGAATAGCCATAGGAACTGTTCTTACAATTTCCGCACTATCAGTAGGGGGAATTTCCGGTGCCGTATTGAATCCTGCGGTTGGTTTTTCGCTTCTTATATTTAATGTTTTAAATGTTTCAGTACTGCCAACATACTTTGCTGCTCAACTTCTGGCGGGAGTTAGTGCCGGGTTTCTTGGTCGGTTTCTGTTTGACGACTAAATTTCATGGTTAATATGCGTAGAATACTTGTCCTTGGATCAGGGAAAATTGGTGCCTCAATAGTCAAACTTCTTCTGTATTCTGGAGACTATGAAATTACGGTAGCTGATATTTCCGAGGAGTGCCTTGGTCATCTTCCTTCTCATGAGCATTTGACAAAGATTAAGCTTAATATTGAAAAAGAACGAGAAAGGCTTGAACAGATTGCGGAAGGAAAACATGCTATTGTTTCAGCGCTTTCATTTTATCATAACACAATTATTGCTGAAGTCTGTGCAAAGACCGGGGCAAGTTATTTTGATCTGACTGAAGATGTAGAAACTACAAAAAATATCAGAGAGATTGCCAGAAATTGCGCAAAGGATGGACAGATTTTCATGCCTCAATGTGGCCTTGCGCCTGGCTTTATAGGAATAGTCGGAAACGACATTGCAATGCGACTTGATGAAGTACATACGCTTCAGATGAGAGTAGGGGCGCTGCCGATGTACCCGACCAATATGCTTAAATATAACCTGACTTGGTCCACTGATGGTTTGATAAATGAATATTGTAATACTTGTGAAGCAATTCACGAGGGTGAATACAAAGGTGTGCTTCCCCTTGAAGGGCTTGAGCATTTTTCTGTTGATGGTGTCAGGTATGAAGCATTTAATACTTCCGGTGGCCTTGGTACCTTGTGTGAAACCTGGGCGGGTAAAGTTCAGAACCTGAATTACAAGACGGTCAGATACCTTGGTCATCGTGATCTTTGCAAGTTTCTTCTCTCCGAACTAAAGCTAAATACTAAAGTAAGAAGAAGAATTCTCAAGGAGGTTCTCGAAGCCTCAATACCAATGACTCTTCAGGATGTAGTTGTTATTTTTGCAACCGTGATGGGCAAAAAAGATGGCAGATTAGTGCAAATTTCTGATGCAAGAAAGGTTTATAACAGCATTGTGGCAAATGAGCACTGGTCAGCTATTCAATTAACAACGGCAGCAGGCATTTGTACTGCTATTGACCTTCATTTTGCTTCAAAACTGCCTTCTAAAGGATTTGTTTCTCAGGAAACTATCAGGTTAAGAGATTTTTTACTGAACAGGTTTGGCAAGTATTATAAAGTTGATAACGACATGAATATTAATGTAAAACCGGTTGATGTTTTCCTGGAGGAAAATTAGTTTGGAAACTGTTACCAAAAACATTTTATCAAGTAAAATTCAATTTGATTCGCTTATGTCGCGATTTGGAATTGTTGAAATTAATCCTGGTACATGGATCGGTTCAAAGTCACTTGATAATGCTGGCCAAAACTCATTTATTTCTTCCTTCAGTCCTATTGATGGGGTAGAACTTGGTAAGGTAGCAGTCAGTACCGAAAATGATTCAGCTTTTGTAATTTCTGAGGCACTAAGAGCATTTCATGTCTGGAGGCTTGTTCCAGCCCCAAAGCGAGGTGAGTTGATTCGACTTTTTGCAGAGAAGCTTAGAGAAGAAAAGAAGAATCTCGGGAAAATGATAACACTGGAAGTGGGTAAGATTCCTTCAGAAGCAGAAGGTGAAGTGCAGGAGTTGATTGATGTTTGTGATCTTGCTGTTGGTCAGAGTCGTCAGCTTTATGGTCGAACAATTGCATCAGAACGACCATCGCACAGACTTATGGAACAATGGCATCCGATTGGTCCAGTTGCTGTAATTACTGCATTTAATTTTCCAATTGCTCCATGGTGCTGGAATGCAGCTCTTGCTATTATTTGTGGTAATCCTGTAATCTGGAAACCATCAGAGAAAGCTCCCTTAGTTGCACTTGCTGTTCATAATATACTTTCCGGACTTATAAATGATTTCCCTGAAGCTCCTGAGAGTTTAATTACCTTGCTTAATGGTGGTAAAGAAGTTGGTAATATTCTTAGCTCATGTAAAGACATACCACTGGTCTGTGCAACTGGAAGTGTAGCAACTGGGCGAGCTGTTTCAACAACAGTAGCAAGTCGCCTTGGACGAAGTCTACTGGAGCTAGGTGGTAATAATGCAATGATAGTTTGTAAAAGTGCAGATCTTAAATTGTCAGAGAGAGCTATAACATTTGCAGCAGTTGGTACTGCTGGACAGAGGTGCACAACTCTCAGAAGGCTTATTGTTCATGAATCTATAAAAGATACGCTGATTAATAATCTTTGTTCAATCTATCAAAGCCTAAAAATTGGTTCTCCCCTTGATAATAATGTTCTTGTTGGTCCTCTGATTGATAAGTCAGCTTATGATTCATTTTTTAAGGCCATTGAAAAGGCGAAGAGCGAGGGAGGTAAAATACTTACTGGGGGAATCTGTGATGATCCCGATATTCCTGCAGGTGGATTTTATGTTAAGCCTGCAATAATTGATATTAGCCTCTCAGCTTCAGTTTATAAGGAAGAGACATTTGCCCCAATTCTCTATGTTATTTCATTTAGAGATATAGAAGAGGCAATTTCAATACATAATAACGTGCCTCAGGGTCTTTCAGGTTCAATATTTACTTCAGATATTCGTGAAGCAGAGTTATTTTTATCACCTTCAGGTAGTGATTGTGGCATTGCAAATGTTAATATTGGAACCAGTGGAGCTGAGATCGGCGGAGCCTTTGGGGGAGAAAAAGAAACTGGTGGAGGCAGGCAGGCTGGATCAGATACATGGAAAAACTACATGAGAAGAACTACTAATACAATTAATTATTCCCTTGATCTTCCTCATGCACAGGGTGTAGTTTTCGTTTAATGAATAGTGATCACGACAAACGAGATATAATTTTTCGGGATGATGCTTTTTCGGATGGAGATTTTCCCAAGTCGCCTGAGGGGGACACTCGTTTTGCATTCAATGCAAAAGTGGCAGCTGTATTTGATGATATGGTATCAAGATCAATACCTGCATATCCTGAAGTACAGGAAATGAGTGCACGGTTATCAACAATTTTTGTAGTTGATAATAGTTCAATTTTTGATCTTGGTTGTTCTACTGGAACTTCTATTATAAAAATTGCCCAGGCTTTAACAGAATTTGACAAGAGAAACATATCAATTTATGGCGTTGATTCATCCCTGGATATGCTTGAAAGATGCAAAGAGAAGATTTCAGCATTTTCTCTTGAAAATAAAATATCTCTTCTTTCTGACGACTTAAGGCAGCTAAAAATTACTAATGCATCTCTGGTTATCGCTCATTATACTTTGCAGTTTTTACCCCCTTCTACCAGACCTGCTATTTTAAAAAGTATTTATGATGGAATGCTTTCAGGTGGTGCGTTTATCTTTTCTGAAAAAGTACATCACAATAATGATACACTGGAAGAGTTTATTGTAAGCTCATACTATGATTTTAAAAAAGATAACGGGTACAGTGATCAGGAAAATTTCAGAAAAAGACAGGCTTTGGAGAATGTTCTATTGACTCATAGCCTTGAAGAAAATATTTCCCTTCTTCATCAGGCTGGTTTTGATTCAGTTGAGATTTTAAATAAGACTATGTGTTTTACTACTATAGTTGCTGTTAAATAATAATAAATATTCTATTCGGCACTGTTCTGACATTTAAAACTTGATGGAAGACTGAGGTCGCCAAGATACTTTTGGTGATTGAGCAATCCAGATTTATATTCACTAATATGAAAGGGCTGAATAAGACCCTGTATTTTTTCGAAAACCTGAAATTGTCCAGAAGGTCCTTCAATTATCTTTGAATCAAGGTCTCTTAGTGAAGAGATGAAATTCTCTGAAAATTTGCCTTGCTCGCTGATCTTTTCAGAAAAATTGCTCAGTATTTTGTTTTCAAGAGTCAGACTAATAAGTGTTGCAATAAGATATCCCCGGTAATTTGCCATAGTTGGAGGGTTTTCGGATGTGTAAGACGAGTCATAGGAAACAAGATCGATAATAAATTTTTTGTTTTTTTCACCTGGTATGTCATGAACATATGTTACTGGAACAATGAATCCTTCAGCGGCATTTTCGTTTGACCTCAATTCTTCTTCTTCGGTCCCATATTCAAACGCAAGTCCCATTTCAAGATTAAATCCAAGTTTCGCTGCCTGAGGCAGGAATCTGGCTCGTCCGGGTGGAGTTGTGGACGCAATAAATATATCAGGTTTTTTTTGAAATACGCTTCTTAGCGTAGTGTATAAATCAGAAAGTTTCTCATCAACAATAACACCGCCAATTTGTCTGAATCCAAGATCCTCGATCAATTCTGAAAGAAGTCTGGATCGTTCCTGTTCAGGAGCATTTGCATTTTGATAAAGATAGAATCCTGGATCGCTAGCAAGCTTTCCAAATCGCTGTCCAAGATAGGAAAGGAAAAGTTCATTATACGATTCAGGTCCTACTCCAAGATCCCATAGAAATGGGGATATGGATGCATTTATACAGCGACTGTTTTCATTATGAGCAAAATAAAGAAATGGAATTCCCCTTTCATGAGATTCTTGTCTTAGGTAGCCCATATGCCTTCCGTCAAATGGAGCAATGAGGATGTTACCATTTGATCGGGAAAGAATTGTATTAAAAAAATGTGATACATTCTCCTGGTCAGGAAAAGGAGCCATTAAAGTTTGAATATATACCTTTCCTTGTCCAATATAATCTTTTAGCCCGAGCTGAAGCGAATCCTGAAATCTTTTAATATCTTTTTTAAAATTTACAGCTTCAAGCTCTGGAATGACAACTATTAAATGAACAGGTGCATTAAGATTTCCAGAAGTCACTTTTTTAGATTGTTTGTCATCATCAGATTTCAAGCCGATCTTTTGGAAAAAGCCCGTTTCATAGAAAAAGGCAAATATAAGGAATAGAATTCCAAAAAGTATTGTTATCTTTCTTCTTGGGAAGGGTAATGATTTCATGTTAGTGTATAGTAGCCAGTTTTTATTAACTCAGAAAGCTAAAAATGTTTATGACTTATATTTCGTAAATAATCCATGAGAATTCTTAATAACCTTCGAGATGGCAAAACCTTTAAAATGGGTATTGAGGTACACTCTTTTAGGAGTGAAATTCAAAGAGTAAAGGATTTTGTCACAGAACTGCTTCAAACCTGTTATGAAGATGAGATGCTGGACAGACTCATTTTGGCTTTTGATGAGATTATAACTAATGCTTATGAGCATGGTAATTTGGAGATAAGCAAAGAAGAAAAAGTTTATCTGGTCTCAATGCAGATTTTTGAAGATGATCTGGAACGTCGAGAAAGGAAATTTGGCCATAGGAGAGTACGAGTTGAGATTTGCTTGAGCAAGGATAAGTGTTTGCTAGTAGTTGAGGATGAAGGCAGTGGATTTGACTGGCAAAATGAACTTTATCCGCCAAGGGCGAGTTCTTCAAAGGTTATAAATCTGTCAGGAAAATTCAGTGGCCATGGATTGTTGCTGATAAAAAAAATGGTTGATTCCCTCTTGTATTCTGAAACAGGTAACAGATGTGAAATCAGTAAATTCCTGAAATTGAAATAATTTTTAGTAATACTGGTCATGGATTAGCTAAGTTATTACCCAAGAAGAATGTGTTGGTATATGCGGATAAAATTACCTAAGAATTGTTTTTTATAAGCAGGAAAAGGGTTTAGGGCATGTTTGGAATTGAAACTCATTGGATTGTTTTTTCGGCTCTGGTGTTATTTTTTTTATTTTTAGACCTCGGTGTTTTTCATAAAAAAAACAAAATTATTGGTATAAAAGAATCAGTTGGATGGAGCCTTATTTGGATTACCGTTGCTTTAATATTTGCATGCTGGATTTACTTTTTTCAATCAGAAGATAAGGGAATTTTGTTTCTTACGGGATATTTAATAGAAAAATCTCTCAGCGTTGATAATCTTTTTCTTTTTGTTGTTATTTTTAAGCATTTTAAGATTCCAAGAGAATATCAGCATAAAATTTTATTTTGGGGCATAGTAGGTGCAATTGTAACCAGAGGAATTATTATATATGCAGGTGTAAATTTAATTCATAAGTATGACTGGCTCACGTATTTTTTTGGTTTATTTATAGTTTATTTGGGCTATAAAACGGCATTTACTAAAGAAGATGAATTCAATTTAAGTGTAGTGCGCACTATATGATCTGACAGGCACCCTGGATTTCTTACGTT
>DAOLCO010000008.1:0-99151 GCA_035327825.1 Oligoflexia bacterium
AACATTATTTTTGCCAAATCTTTTGACAGAATCTATGTCTTCTTTCTCTTCTTTCAGCTCTATTTTAGACCCATAGGGATCTTCCGGTAAATTATATAAATCGTTTTTGACTTTTTCAGGGACGACTAACTAAAATTTGAGCAAACTTCCAACTACCGTATGAAGACCTCGATCAGCGATAGTACCTCTTGGCAAATGAAGTCTAAAGGGAGGTTCACAAAATCTACTTTCAAATATGTCTGCCAATATATCAATGTATGGCAAAACATCCACTTCGCCGGTTACTATAATAGAACTCATTCTTGCTCATTATCAGAACGATTATCGAGTAATAAAATTATAAAATAATGTACTAGGATAAGTTAAACACATCAAACATATTAGCTTATTAGTTCCAAGGTACTATTTTAATTGATGATGGTACCAGGTCCCTAAAACACCTCTTGCACTTTCTTGCGATAATTCTAGCAATAACCTTGTACCAAAAAGTATTAAACCTTATTTTATTTTATTCATTAAATCTTCAAGATAATCAATCTGAACCTCCTGTATTTCAATTAGCTTTTTGCTCTGATTTACCAATAGATGATCGATTTTTTCGCTTAGTAATTTAATTTCTAGTTCAGCTTTCAAATTTATTTTGTAGTCATGTTCGCTTCTTCGCCTGTCTTTTTGCTCTTGTCTATTTTGACTCATCATAATTATAGGTGCCTGAATAGCAGCCAGACAGGATAATAATAAATTAAGCAGGATAAAAGGATATGGATCAAATGGATAACTTGTCCAAAACCATATATTTAACAAAATCCATATTACAATAAACAAAAAGAAGGCTATAATAAATCTCCAGCTGCCACCAAAGGCAGCAACTTTATCTGCAATCTTTTCCCCAAGAGTTAATTCCGATTCTATTTCTTCTTCAATATTTTCGGATAAAATTGAATTGCTTTTTAGAGCCTCTACAACTATTTTATCCAATTCTGCTAATTCACCCTTTTCTTCAACAACAAGAGACGTTAGATACTGTCTTCGGTATTTATTAAGCTCTGAAAGGCTAATATAATTCTCTTTGTTAAAATCAACATGCTCTTTTTTTATTAAATCAAAAATAGCTTCCCTTATCTCTGACCCTCTTACTTCTTCACCTTTAGCAATTTCATTTTTACTTATATGGCTAATACACATGTATAACTTCCCCTTTTTGGATTGTCCGCCTGTTAGTTACCCCCCCCACTGCTACATGATCTGAGTCCTTTTGCAAGTAGGGCCTGTCTGGAAACAGGCCCTACTTGCCGATACAAAACCTTGAAAATATGCGGTCTAGAATATCCTCTACATGCGTCACCCCTAATATCTCTGATACAGCATTTAGTCCCTGCCTGATTTCAAATGCAATGTACTCAGATGGATGCCTTTCAAGTATTCCTGTTCGAGCAGATTGAACAGATGATTGTAATTCTTTTAACTGCTGGTAATGTCTCTCACTTGTAATTAAGGCAGACTCAACATGTCCTTCTTTGCTGGCAGATGAACCATTGAAAGCTGTTAAAGAATTATAAATTCGCTTTCTTAAATCCCCAATCCCCTCCCCAGTTTTTGATGAAATGCCGATAATTTCAAAGTCTGCAAATTCTTTCAAAATATCAGGATAATCGGAATTAATATCAATTTTTGTTACAAGAAGAATAATTCGATCATTAGATGACTTGATGTCGCGTAAAAGCTCGCTCTGGCTTTTATAATCAGCCCCGGGATCAAAAAGAAAAAGAACTATATCGGCACTAGCTATGCTGGACCAGCTTTTTTCAATACCTAGCTGCTCAGGAAGATCAATTTTTCTGTTAAAAGAACCGGATACAATCCCTGCTGTATCAGAAAGGCGAACAAGTATACCCTCAATTTCTACGCGCTCTTCAATTCGATCCCTTGTTGTTCCAGGCAAACTGGTAACAATAGCGCGCTCTTCTCCAAGCAATCTGTTCATCAGGCTTGATTTACCTGCATTTGGTACACCTGCAAGAACAAGAGATGCGCCTTCACGAAGGATTCTTCCCTGAGTAAAGCTGCTTAGGTACTGAATGATTCTTTCTTCAACTTCGTTTATTCGTTTAATCCAGCCCTCCTCTGTTTCTGGGGAAATGTCCTCTTCCGGAAAATCAATAAAAGCTTCAATCTCGGCTAAAAGATCAAGCAGTGGTTCCCTAAGCAGTTCAATTGAGCGAGATAATTTTCCTTCAAGCTGCTCTCTTGCAATTCGAGCCTGAGACTTGCTCTCTGCTGAAATTATATCGGCCACTGCTTCAGCCTGAAGTAAATCCATCTTGCCATTAAGAAAAGCCCGCTTTGTGAATTCACCTGGTTCGGCAAGTTTTATTCCAAGCGAGAGTGCAAGGTTCAGGATTTCTTTAATTATTAATGATGAGCCATGTACAGAAAGTTCAAGAACATCCTCCCCTGTAAAGCTGTTTGGCGAAGGAAAAAAACAGGCAAGAACATGATCTATTATTTCATTTGAGGAAATCAAGGTGCTCTCTTCGGAGAAAAGCCCAAGTTCTGTATAAACCTGAGAACGAGGAGATGTTAGAATCTTTGAAGAACGCTTGCAGGTATTTATTATAAATGAGGATGTTTTACTCCCGCTTATTCTTAAAACTGCAATTGCTCCTTTTCCGGGCGGAGTTCCAAGAGCGATGATGGTATGTTCCATGCGAATTATCCTCGCACTACTGACCAGAGCTTGAAAGCTGACCAGTAATTATCTAAAATTTTGTACACAGCCAGGCAATGCAGTAGACAGCAATTGCAACAACTGCGGTTATTTTAAATCCCGATTTTCCGTGAGTATCGTTATACTTTATCGCCTGCTGCTGACCAATTGAAAAAATATTGTTGGTAAGCCAGTAAAGGGCAAGACCTGCGGGAAATCCCATAAACATAAAAAACATTACTATAGGCATTACCATCATTGCTTTTTTCTGGGCCGGATCCATGGCAGTTGGCGTTATCCACTGCTGAACAAGCATGGACGCTGTAAAGAGAACAACGAGAACAGGAATGCCAATACCAAAAATTACAAGACTATCTGGAGCTGAAAGATCCTGAACCCACATACCAAAGGGGGCATGTCGAAGTTCCACTGAAAGCATCAGCGCAGAGTACAAGCCAATAAATATTGGCATTTGCACAAGCACCGGAAGACAGCCTCCAAGGGGATTAACATTTTTTTTCTTGTAAAGTTCCATAAGTGCCTGCTGTTGCTGCTGGCGGTCTTTAATGTTTTCTTTAATTCGGTCAAGCTCAGGTTTAAGGGCCTGAAGAGCTTTCATTTGCTTGTACTGGGTTGAGTTAAGCGGATAGAGAAGAAGTTTTACCACAATAGTAAGAAGCACTATGGCAAGTCCATAATTTCCAACAAAACGATAAAACAGATTAAGTAATGAGAGTAATGGGGCAGATATTATCCCGGTCTTTCCAAGGTCAATCAGTCTTCTTAGCTCAAAACCTGTTTCCTCAAGAAGAGGATAGCTCTTTGGCCCCGAAAATACCTCAAACTCCATTTGAGAGATAGCCGAAGGAACGCCCAAAAGTGCTCTTGCCAGTTTGCCCCGTTTTTCAAGGCTTGAAAAAGTAGGAGGTAATGCACCCTGACCATTCTTGCTCCCTGTTGGAGGGGGGTTGTTTTCCATGGTTTCGGTTTTAAGGTCAGATCCCTTAAAAACTATCGCAGATGCAAAATATTTATTTCCAAACCCAAGCCATTTTAAACCCTCAAGATGCCTTGTGCTCGCCTCGCCTTTCATATCGGTATAGGTTAGACGATCACTCCTGTCACCGATTATCCAGACAAAACCATCTGTGTCATAGGGGTCAAAAAAACTCGTATCTTTTGATGTTATGAGCTTTGGCCATTCAACAAACATCTGGTCAGTATCTGATCCTTCAATTTTTACATCGAACTTAAAAGAATAAGAATTAAAATTAAATGAAAAGGTTTTTCTGATTTTTCTTCCACTTGGCAAATAGCCGGATAAAACAACTTTTATATTTGGTCGATTTGAATCAAGCCTTAATATTTTATCCAGATCAAAATCAGAAGGTGCCGGATTGTCTTCTTCAAAAATCTCAACTTCATATTCTGTTCTTAAATCAGATTCTTCTCCCACTAAAAGACCAAGAGGAAGTGCCATTCCCTCCTTATGGGAAATCATTTCAACAAGTTCAGGATCCTGAGGAGAATCCTTTTTGTACTCCCTTAACTCAAGGCTTGTAATTCTTCCGCCAAGCTTCGATAGAGAAATTTTTTGAGTATCAGATTCAATGCTTAAAATTCCATTTGCCCTAACCTCTCCCAGAGCCGGAATGGTATTTAGAGAAGGCAGGTTATCAATTTGTCGCTTGTCTAACAGCCGGGCTCCGCTTTCCCTGGAGGTAATAACTTCCTCTTTGCTTTCTCTTGCTGTTTCTTCTGATTGAGCCCCTTTTGACAGGGAAGGAATGGAATTAGAAAAAGACTCCTCTTCGTCTATGGTTTCTGAGTCCTTATCAATGATTGGTCCAGATTTTTTTTGGGGGGCCTTGTCCTCTGGAAGAAAAAAGGGATTAGCTACTTTTTCTACGTAAATATAAGTTATGAAGAACAACACCAGCATTGCTAGCGTTTTCCTTTGAGTTTCTTTTTTGCTCATTGAATTAGTGTGATTTAAGTTTTCCTAACTACAAGTGCCCGGGAGTACTCACGGCCACTCTCTCCATGAAAATAATTGAGGTGGCATAATACAGTATTGGATTTATTAGTCGAGCATCCTAGTAGCATAATTCATCATCAAAACACCTATGAACTGGTCTTCAATTATTGGGGGCTCCCTTATCAGGGAGTCTGAAATACATCCCCATTGTCCTGAGGAAATGGCAGAGCATTTTTCTGCCCTGGAGGGGGGCTCTGTTGAGCTTGAGTTAATGGACTTTTTATATGGAACTGTCCGCCTGTTCAAGCCTCGTTTCATACTCGAAACAGGAACCCATTTTGGAATAAGTGCAGTGTGCCTTGGAACGGCCTGCAAAATTAACAGGTATGGAAAAGTTATAAGCATTGAGAGTGACCCTGAAAAGGCTGAAGAGGCAAGAAAATTACTAGCAAGGACTGGTCTCAATGAAACAGTAGAGGTGCTTAACGGAAATAGCCTTAATGTGATTTCAAATCTAAGTTCGCAAAATATTGTTTTTGATTTCACGTTTCTTGACTCCTCTACTCCCATAAGACCTCAGGAATTTGAACTGCTTTACTGCAGAGGTCTGATAAAAAATCTGGTTGCTTTTCATGACACATCAAGAACCCGCGAAAAAACCTTTAGGAACAATAAAGAGCCTCAACAACCATATATTGATGCGATGGACGAGATTGAAAGGCTTTACTGTCGTGGAGGAATTGAGAATCAGCTATCTCGAGGCTTCAGGCTGATGCAGTTAAAGGACTTATAAATAACGCAGGGTCAAAGCATGTTTTTCTGGAAAAAGAAGAAAAAGAAAATTCTTGTTACCCATCCTGGAAAAATTGGTGATCTTTTATATTCACTGAACGCAATAAGGGCCATTTCAATTCATTTTGAGGCGCCTGTCACCCTTCTAACTTCCACCTACTCAAGTAGCCTTAAGTCAATACTTCTTCTTCAGGAATATATTAAAGATGTGCTTATAGATACAAACTACCGGGCAGAAAACCAGAATCGCGGTCTTCAGCCTCACACCATGACAATTCCGGGAAAATTTGATCACGTCTTTCAGCTAGGCTATCGTGAGCAGGATTCGTTTCCGATAACCGAAAGACCACTTTCTGAATATCCCTTTTTTATATTAAAAGAAATTTATGGCCTTTCGCTTAGTGGCCTTGATTCGCCAAGATTAATACTAAAGGACATTGGTCGGGCAGAAATTCCATCTCCTTACTTTGTTTTTCAATGTCTTGGTGAAACTCTTGATGTTGTTCTTGGCCCAGATGAGCTTAACAAGGTTGCAACAAGGTGGAGTGCCATTATAAAATCCTTTGGGATAAGTTCGGTGGTTCTGACTGGTGAAAGAGAAATTAATCGCTACCGCGCACTTGGCTTAAATCCGATTGTCCCAGAAAATTTTCTGGAAAGCGCAAAATATCTTTTAAACAGCAAGGGCCTGATTGCTCCTCAAAGCGCCCTTCTTGCCCTTGCAAATGAGCTTGGAGTACCAAGAATTCATCTTGATTTTTTTAAAAACGCTCCTCCTGATACCCCCGGAGCGATTACACTTCCATTTATTGGAAGAAATACAGGATCAGCACTTGCAGCAAAAATATGGATTTCTGACAGGATGAGCTGCCAAGTTAAATGATCTACGGTGAAATTATCTACAGTAAAATGATCTCCGTGGATAAATAATTAGGATAAATAATTAAAAAAATGTTAAACTGGTACCAGTTGGACACTAAAAATTTGTATCACTGATTTACAAAAATTATCCTGATTTTTGATTTGCGGAACTCAAAGAATCCTTGATATACATCTGAAATGCCTGAAAACGGGCATTGGTAAGCATTGCTTCAATCTCGCCAAGGGCATCAGGGGAGTGGTAAGCAAATAGTTTTGTAATTCTGGATCCCCACTTTTCTATAAATTTCTTTTCACAGTCTGCATCTCCCTTTTTTGCTTCACTAAGAGGAATATCCCCTACTCCCCAGGTTGATTTACCGTAAAAATGCAAGATGAATGATCCTGTTTGAAAAAATAGGGGGACACCCTTAATACAAGCCCTGACTGTATAATCTGTATCCTCCCAGCCATAAGGTGAGAATCTCTCATCAAAATGCCCGACACTTTTTAAAACTGGGTTTGGAATTTTCACACAATAATAAGGAAAGCTGTGGGCAAGTTTTAGACCTTTTACTTTTTTCTGATGCGCGTCTGCTATTTCCAGAAATTTCGTTTCATTTCCAAGATACTGATCAAAAGTCATTGAGAGATCAAGTGAAAAATTATCCACAGAATAACGATACTGCATATTGCATACTGGTGAGAGAATGGCATTGGCCTCAATTTTAAGGGGCGAAAGCCAGCCTGGTGAAAATATCAGATCATTATTAAGAAGAAATAAATTTCCTCCACATTCAAGGGCATGATTTAAAAAGCCGTTTGCATTTTCTGCAAAACTACGAGGCCGATCAACTGTTATTCGGTTTATGAGCGGATAAAGCGATTCAAGCCCCTCCGGAAAGAAAGAGTCAAGACTTGAGTCGTTATCAACAATGTAAAACTTGTCCAGAGTCTCAAGAAGTGTGTGTGAAAAAAAACTTTTCAGCATTTCCCGGGTATATCGACCCGAAGAGGAAACGTGCACAACGCCAAAAATATTTGGACCAGAAGCCATTCAGTATTGATGAAAATTCTGAGAGTGAAGATTCTAATTACAGCAAAAACCATTAAATACGAATCAGGGAACCGGATCTACCCCACCACCACCCCCTGAAAATGGATGACACCTGAAAATCCTCTTTAAACCAATAAGCACACCCTTAAATAGTCCATATTTTTGTGTAGCTTCCAGAAAGTAATCAGAACATGCCGGATGAAACCTGCATCTGTTTCCTAGCAATGGAAAACTGATCCATTTCCATATACTGACCATTATTCCAAGAACAGCAAGAGTAATATTATGAAATATCATTATTCCTGATTTCTCTTTTTAGCAGAAGAAATAAGCTGAAGTCGGCGAAAACAAAAATATATCTGATCCCTGATTTCCTTATATGAGAGATCAACAGACCCGTTCAGGGCAATTATAACTATATCAAGTCTTGTATGACTATCACCAGTGTCGCTTTTTTCAAAATTTAAACGATCATAAAGAATTCTGAAAATTTCGCGAATTCTTCTTTTAAGCCTGTTTCTTCTAACTGCGCGCTTATCAACCTTCGTAGTAATTGTAATACCAATCCTTGCCAAAGAGTGATCAGGTGAGCTCTTGGTTTTTAAAACAGAAACCAGAAAATTTCCAGATCTCCACTTTCTTCCATTGCTCTGAACTTCAAGAAAGTCCGAACGTTTTTTTATTCGCTTCTCGGGCCCAAAAGCTCTAAGGCCCGAAGAACATGAGCTAGAGGAATCTTTGTCTGATTTTATATGATTCATTTAAACAACAAGCTAATTATGGCCCTAAATGTGAAGGCTATCTTAAAGAGACAGATAAAGTCAAAAAACATGATTATTATTCCAAAAAACATCGTTTTATGTGAAAAGGTGATACAAATACTAATTCAGTTCTTGTTTTTCAAAAAATGCTTTTCAGTTCTTATATCTTCCTGTTTCTGTTTTTGCCCATCTCCCTTGTTCTTTATTATTTATCACCGCGTAGAATCAAAAATCTTACCTTGCTTTTGGTGAGTCTGTTTTTCTATGCATGGGGAGTTCCAAAGCTTGTTGGAGTTCTTGTTCTGTCATCTGTAATAGACTTCTGGCTTTCAAATCAATTTCCAAAATATCCGGCTGGGATGAGAAAAAAAAACTTGTTTGTTGTAAGTATTTTTCTAAATGTTTCCCTGCTTCTATATTTCAAATATTCAAATTTTATACTTTCAGAGGTAAATTTATTATTATCAGTAATGTCCATTGAAGCAATTCCCTGGAAAGAAGTACTTTTGCCAATAGGAATTTCATTTTTTACCTTTCAAAAAATAAGCTACCTTGCAGACGTCTATCAAAACAAGGTTAAGCCGGCCGATAATTTAATTTCATATTTACTTTTTGTGGCCCTGTTTCCCCAGTTAATTGCAGGGCCCATAGTAAAATATCACGACATTAATGAACAACTTGAAAAGAGATCACATTCTATTGATTTATTCTTTGAAGGATTTATCAGGTTTGCTTTGGGTCTTGGAAAAAAAGTTCTGATTGCTGATGCAATGGGCGCAGTTGCGGACAATGTTTATAATCTGGACCCTAGTCAGAGAACAGTTCTTTACTCCTGGCTTGGAACCATATGTTATTCAATGCAAATTTATTATGATTTTTCTGGCTACTCGGACATGGCAATTGGCCTTGGTAAAATGTTTGGGTTTAGACTGCTTGAAAACTTCAATTTCCCATATATATCACAAAACCTTACCGAATTCTGGAGAAGGTGGCATATTTCTCTCTCAACATGGATGAAAGAGTATCTATATATTGCGCTTGGCGGAAAAAATTGTTCCAACCTTAGAAGGTATATTAATCTCTGGATTGTTTTTCTTGTTTCCGGATTGTGGCATGGGGCTAGCTGGAATTTTATTTTGTGGGGAATGTTTCATGGATTTTTTCTCACTCTTGATAAATTGTTCTGGCTTGATTTTTCAAAAAAACTGCCCCGTTTTTTTAATATATTAATCACATATTTCATTGTTTTAAATAGCTGGGTTTTATTCAGGTCAGAAACACTTGAAAAGGCCGCATCAATGTACTCTAGTCTTTATGGACTTGGTTCCGGACTGGGGCAGATTAATCTTACATATCTGGATCAGGTCATAAATAACAGAGGCCTTACTGTGCTTGTTCTTGTAATGATCTTTTATATTTTTTCGGCAACTAAAAGCTTCAACAAACTTTTCGGCCACATGGAAAGCAGAAGAAATAGCCTTCCTGTTTATTTTTCAAAGGGTCTTATTTCTATCGTTGTATATATAGTTTCTGTTCTTGCCCTTTCTTCGGTTAATTATAATCCGTTTATTTATTTCAAATTTTAAAATGAAAGATCGAATAATTAAATCAATGTTTGTATTTATATTTACGGGACTTCTTTTTTTTCCCCTTATTCAGTTTTCATTTGAGATAATTCCAAGAAAAAGTTTAAACGGGTTTACCATTCCTCCAAAACCCTCCCCTGCCCTTGATACCCTGATTAATGGAAAATTTCAGACCGCGTATGAAACCTGGTTTCACCGAAAACATGGTCTGTGGGGTTATCTTGTAAGATTTAATAATCAGTTAAATTTTGAGGTCTTTAGGCAGATTTCATCTGGCTATCGATCATCAGTGCTTGTTGGAAAAGAGGGTTTTCTTTTTGAAAATGCGTATTTGCCTGATTATAATCGTATCTTGAGCATAGATAATGTAATAGATCATGTGGGCGACAGATTAAAACTTTTATCGGAGCTGCTGGAGAAAAAAAACAAGAAGCTGATAGTGCTCTATAGTGCCAGCAAAATAGAAGTACATCCAGAATATTTACAGGACAGATTTTTAATATCCGGAAGAGAAAACAGGCAGAATAATCTTTCTCGTATGATCGATCGTCTGGAGGGATCCGGAGTTCGGGTTATTAATTCCTATGAATATTTTAAAAATCTGGTTCGTCCTTTTGAGCTTGTATATTTTAACAAGTCAGGGGCACATTGGAACGAAAGGGGAGCTTGTCTTATTACCTCACATCTGGTTGAGGTTTTATCAAACGAGCTAAAAAACAATCTGCAGAATTTTAGCTGCACCAGTCTTGTAGAGCGTCCGGTTCCAGTTGAATATGATCTCGATATAGTAAAAATTGCAAACCTCTGGTCAGAATCAAAATATCTGGTGCCCGTTCTTGCGCCAAGGACGGAAAATGTCGCCATTGAAAACGTCCATAGGCCGAAAATAATGCTTGTTGGAACGAGCTTTGTCTGGCCAATGCTAAAATACCTAAGAAAGCATAAAGTATTTGATAACTCGTACTTTTATTATTATTTTAAAAGAAGAGTAAGCCTTGATAACAACAAGGAGTTGAGGTTTGGAAAGGAGTTTGATGGCTGGAAGAACGATTTAAATAATAGTGAGGCTGTAGTTATAGAAATCAACCAGTCTGCTGTGCATAATACCGGCTTTCAATTTGTTGATCTTGCGATTAATTACCTATCGGCCGAAAGTCCCCCTGACTTACTCGACTAGCCTGGATTATTCATGAGCCTAACTCCAAAGCCGTTCCCTGCGTGATTGAATATATTTCCCCGCCCCAAAAAGAGATTCCGTCAGTGCCTTCCGTCAAATGGCTCGCCGGGGAGATAGTTTAAAGTATGACTTGACTATTCCCTTGCCCGTGCTGCGCTTAAGTTTGACTTCAGGCACTGCCAGACTCTCTTTTTTATATACCCCCCTGATTTTATTTTTGTGTAATAATTTTGTTATCTTCAAAAATCTGTGTTCGTTTGTGTTAGCTTCCTCCAGTGCTTGGGGGTCATGAGATGTATCTCTCGTGCTGGATGAGAATCAACCCTCTGCAGCACATCCATGACATAATCCCAAGGCTTAACCCCATTTATCTTGCATGATTCAATCAGGGTAAAAGCAATCGCGGCATACTTTGCCCCGACCTCAGACCGGTAAAACATCCAGTTCTTCTTTCTCACGGGTACCGGTCTGATTGCCTAATTACTCGATCGTGCATGAGGAATTTTATGAAAAATATGCTATTTAGATTTTTTGCTTTTGATAATCTTGAACTCGCGAAAATCGCAGAAAAAAGAGGTCTTCCTATCTTGTTGGACTGACCTCTCTTGTGGTTATCTCTAGAACCTCATTTGATGCTAATAAGCTAACAATAATACATTACCTGATTCACTGTTGTGAACGAAAGTTTTCCAACATCTTGGAAGTTTTTTGCTCAACTTCAGCTACTCTCAGATGTCGTACAGATATTAATTCAATTAGATCTTTTGGTGCATCAATGTTCGCCATTCTTATTTCAAGGAATATTTTATGAAGTATCTTGGGTATTCCGCTGTGTGGGCTCATTAAAAGATCAGATCTCATTAATACTTGTGTGATGCTTTCAGCGAATTTGCTGTTCTCGGGCAAGTTATCGCAGAGTTTTATGTAGTCAGCATAAAGAGCGAACTGTTCAGCTAATAATATTTTCTCGACATAACGCGTGTGAATAGCATCCATCCCATTCATTTTTACTCCATTTATTTCAAGAGGTGTTATCAAAAGAATTTCTTTTCTCTCAATGCAAGCAAACAACTTTTGATAAAAATTAACTGAGTATGCATGTGCTCGTGCTTCCCTTATACAGAGGTCTCTGTAAGTAGGTTTAGGCGCATCTTTATCGTTTGTGAGATGAAAAAACTCATGATCCACAGCTGAGGCACCAAATACATCGTCCTGAAGCATGAGAGGATGAAAATAAAGAGCATTTTTCTCAAAACTAACACTACCGGGTCCCACTTGTGCGAGAATCTCAGGTGGTGTTTTGATAAAAAGCTGTTGTAAAAGATCGTCTTTAATCTCTGGCCTTACTATACTGGTTATTGAAAGCAGATGAGTAAGTATTGCTATTTCACTATCTGAAAGATTTTCCACCTTAGGGGTAATGGTTATTTCAGGAGTGACGAACACCTTAACAATACCAAAGGGTTTAGTAGCTTGAGATGTTTCAACTTTATTGTTTCTTTCTTCTTTTCTCCGCGTCATTTTGTTTTGTTGATCGGAGCGTTCTTTCAAAAAGAAGTAAGCCAAAAATACTAGTATTACCATCGCGGTTATTGATAGGAACAAAACCCTTAACGAACCCTTTTTTTTGTTGCTAAACTTAGCCATTTTGAAAACCCTTTTTAAAAACCAAAGAAAATAACATTCTTAACGAGAACTTCGTTAAGAACTACGGTCATTTTCTGCCCTGGAAGATAATTAGAAAAGATCAAACGGTAAGACAAAAACAAAACGAAATGCCCCTATTTCTACGTGATAATCTAAAAAAGACAAGTAGAGTTTTTAAAAACCTGTTTGGGGCATAATCCCCCGTCTCATAAATCTGCACCCGAAGAGTTTCCATAAAGCCGATACCCATCCTCGCAATGGAGTGTTGAGAAATTGCCCCTTAAAAAATTAAGCGTTCGGGCTTGTTTGGTAAAGGGTCCTGAAGATGCAAATTGAAAAAAAGACCGCCACAAAATGTGACTAGGAGAGCAGCTTAATTTAGAAATTGCGGGTTAAGGTCAGGAGATTCGACCCTTAAGTGGTATTGATACCACCAGTCTGTGTCTACCCTTCGCCCTTCTTCTTGCAAGAACGGATCTTCCGTTTTTGGTTTCCATTCTGGCACGAAAGCCATGGGTTCTGAGTCTGCTTATGTTGCTTGGTTGAAATGTTCTTTTCATAGTGCGGGCTTTCTGCCAGTTTTACAGAACGGGGTCAAGTGCTGGTAGAAAAATCATGCGAGGGCCTAGCTAAGCGCCTGATATTAATAGATATTACTTTGTATATGGCTAGAGACGAAATTCCATACTAGAGTACTTTGGGTGGTTAATTAATGGTTTATTAAAAGCACCAAAGTATCCTGGGCGATTCATAACCCTTCTGTTAATATTTACGAGTAACCAAAGGGACGTTATTTCAAGGCGGTTCTCGTATTTGGTTTTGAGGCCTTACGTTTTTATTGATTTAATGCTCTTTTGGTACAATGGCGCTTTTTGCAGAGGCTCTTCAGGTCTAATTTGATTAGTTTGCAGAGTTTTATATCAAGGTGTTATACTTGAGCGCTTAAAATTCAGTGCAAATAATCGGTCTTAAATATTGCTTGCAAAAGGAATTTACATAAATAGGATAAATAGTTTTGGTGCCTTAAGTTATAACATGGCAATTATCAACGAGCAGGTGTAAGTGGAAGTTCCAAAAGAAAAAATGGCAGAACAGGACAGAATTAGCGAAGCTTCCAGAGACAAGTGCCTGTCTCAGTATCGCCTTAAGCTTGGAAAAGATGAGTACCTTCCTCTTATGCAGGGTGGAATGGGGGTTGATATTTCGACTTCTGCGCTTGCTTTATCCATAGCAAGACAAGGTGGCATTGGCCATATTTCTGATGCCATGGCTCCCTATGTTTCTGATAGGAAGTTTCACACCAAACTTCAAAACTCAAAAAGAAAAGAGTTTGAGGAATTTTCTGGCTCCCTTGATAAATCAAAAGTCAAGTGGGATTTCGAGAGAACCTATACTGGTACGCTTAATCACGTAAGAAGCACAATGGACTCTAAAAGAGGTCCCGGTGGTGTCTTTGTTAATGTGATGGAGAAGCTCTCCATGGGAAATCCAAATGAAACAATGCGGGCAAGAATGAAGGCCGCAATGGACGGTGGGGCAGATGGTGTAACTCTTTCAGCCGGACTTCATACGGGAACTCTTAAGCTGATTGAAGACCTTCCCCGTTTCAGGGACATGAAGATTGGCATAATAGTATCATCTGCCCGTGCTCTTAAAATATTTCTAAGAAGTGCGGCCCGGGTTAATCGACTTCCTGACTTTATTGTCATTGAGGGGCCTCTTGCTGGTGGTCACCTTGGTTTTGGAATGGACTGGGCAGAACATGATCTTAAAACTATTTTTCTTGATGTTCTTTCCTTTATGAAGTCTGAGAACCTTGATATTCCATTAATACCGGCTGGTGGTGTTTTTACTGGCACGGACGCAGTTGAATTTATGGAAATGGGGGCTGGTGCGGTGCAGGTTGCTACGCGTTTTACAATTTCCAAAGAGTGCGGACTCCCGGCTAATGTAAAGCAGGTTTACGTTGCTGCAACAGAAGATGAGGTTGAAGTAAATCAGTCTTCTCCAACGGGTTATCCGATGAGAATGCTTACCAGCAGCCCTTCGCTTTCCTCAAATATCAAGCCAAATTGTGAGGCCCTTGGTTATATTTTAGATAAGGACGGAAACTGTCAGTATCATCAGGCATGGGACAACTCTCCTCTGGATGAGCAAGGAAAAAAGATGCCAATAAGAAGTAAAATGTGCATCTGTTACCACTTTATGCAGTTTAATACCTACACTTGTGGGCAAAACGTTCATCGCCTGAAAGAAACCACCCTGGCACTTCCAGATGGAGGATATTTAATGCCAAGTGCCGAGCATATTTTTAAAGATTATCTTAACAGCAAGAATCACGAGATCAGCCTTCCCACTCTTGCTGAAAACAGTAGCGTAACAGTAGAGCAGCTGGATATCTCTCTTGATAAAAGTAAAAATGGCAAGATATCGGGCAAGTCGCCCCGTACATCTTCCTCCGGCCAGATCCAGATATCAACTGGCCAGGTGCCCCCCTTATAGACTCTTTAACGGGCAGAAGTTATTTTTCCCGAAGTTATTTTTTCCTGTGGATCATAAAAGCAAGGGGAGAAATTGACAGGTTGACAGGTTAGGCACCATATAGGTGCCTAACCTAAAAATTATACAGTTAGAATAACTATATAATTTGAAAAGCAATTACCAGGGTAAAAAGAACCAGAGACTCAATAAAAACAAGAGCAAGAATCCATGGTAAAAACATTTGTCCGGCAGCTCCAGGATTTCTTCCGATGCTGTCAACGGCCGCAGCAATTGCCTTGCCTTGAGCATTTGATGCACCAAAGACGGCGATTCCCATAGCGAGAGCTGCAACAGCGCGAGTAGATAATATCTCCCCACCAGAGCTTGCTACAACCTTCACAGCTTCGTCTGCCAAAGCAGCAGAGGCGAAAGCCACATTGGTAATTAATGCCCCTGCCAAATACTTAAGACCCTTCATTGTTCCTCCTGATTTTAACACTAATATCTTACAATTTTTACACTACTTAACTAAAAACTATTGACTGACCAAAAAACAAACAGAAAACAAACTAATGCTCGTGCGAAACTCCAAGACGAATATAAATCATTGTAAGGAGCGAGAATACGAAAGCCTGAATAAAGCTTACGATGGTTCCAAGAACATATAGGGCCACCGTAAAAAAGAATACAGGAGTTCCCTCTGTAAGCTTTGTAAAAACACTAAGAACAGTATGATCACCGGCCATATTACCGTATAGACGAATACTTAAGGATATTGGCCTTACAACATGACTAATAAGCTCTATCGGAAATAACAGGAAACCAAGAATGAATATAGGGCCCCAGAGATGCTTAAAAAACCCGCCAAAGCCGAGCGCTCGAACTGACCAGTAATTATAAATACCAAAAACAACAAGAGCTATGCCTAAATTAAAATGCATCTGATCCGTAGGCATAACAAAGCCCGGAATAAGGCCAATTATGTTTGAGACAAATAAATACAAAAACAGACTGAATACAAACGGAAGGTAACGTCTGTTTTCCTTCCCCATAGCTGAATCACCAAGCCAAACCATAAAGAGGGTAAGTGATTCAAAAACAGTTTTAAGTCCGAAATTATCACTTGGAACAAATGGTGTCTTGCTTCTATTGAGAGAAAGACGGGCAACCGCCCCTCCAACAAGAAGGACAGAGCTCACAGAAAGCGCTGTGCTTAAGGGATCATCAATAAATAAATAACCGGATGCCATACAAAAAATACCTGAATGGATTTAATAGCGCGCCTTATTAACAAACTGTAAAAATAAAGTAAAATAAGGTTTTTAAATCTTTTGCTGAAGTAAATATCAGAAAGCTTGTGACGGATTATCTTTTAGCTTTTCGTATCGTTAGTATCAAAAATGCGCCAAGACTGGCAAGGTAAGACACTATAAAGGTCTTAAAATTAATATCCCCGCGATAAACCCATAGAAGGGCAAGACAAAAGACAAAAAGCGACTTTGAAATGATAACCCTCAACAGCCTTTCCGTTTTACCGGGTTTTTGCTCTATGGGCTGATGGGTTTTCCCACCTGATACATCGCCAATAGGTGTCGCTTGGTAGAAATCATTATCGCATAAAAAAAATAAAATTAAATTCCTGCTACTGATCCAGCTTGAGATACATGTCGTAATACCAAGCAGGATTTCAAAATAATGGTTTGTCATGCTCTTTAAGTGCCTAAATTGAATGCTCGTCTTTGCGAAAAAATAAAGCGCATATTTTCAGGCGTGTTCCAAATTACGATAAAGAAAAAAAACGGGGAAAATTTTTAGCCTCGATAAAAAAAATTTTTTGTCCACATGAGGTTGATTTTGTTTAAATACTAACTTTAAGTTTCCTCAACTAAGCAATTTCAGATTTGTCTTTTTTTTAACTTTCTGGCTTAACTGACCCCTTCTGGTTGAAGTTTACTCATGAGTCATTGTTAATGGCAACAAGAAGCATGAACTTTAAGCGTAATACTCGTTAAAGTTTGGATCTTTTAAATTTTTTGCTTTTTGTTTGTGCCTGAACTTATTGTTTATGTGCTTTAACCTCTTGTGGTTGATTCGGGTCTAACTGTATAAAAAGGATTAAGCGGGAATAATGGAGAGAGTTTCTGATCTTCTTGAAGCATACTCTCCTCACGAACAGAGCGCCCATTACGAAAATAACACATCCTTTGATCAGAATCGTTCATTTAACCAAGTTTCCAATCATTTTAATGATCAGCCGATAAAACATAACGTAGATTCTCCTGATATTTCATCTTATGATATTTCCAGTGGGTATTTAAGTCTTGAGGATCTTTCGCGGTATTTTCTTTCTTTTGATAAAAATGAACTATGGAATAATATTTGTAAGCAAATTCGCCCACGATTGGACGAGCAAATATATGCGGCCTGGTTTCGTCCTTTATTTATTAGCAAAATTGTTTTTAATGATGGGCCCGTCGAAGAGCCTGGTTCTGACTCAAAATCAAAACTTCATATTTATATTTCCGCACCAAATAAATTCTCACGAGATCACTTAAAAAATAATTATCAAGATTTGATTCGTTCTGGATTTGTTGAGTTTTCCAGAAATCGTGTAGGGGAATTTTCCACAAAAGAAACCGGAGTGCCTTTTGAGTTGTTAGATAGAATAGAAATAAAATTTGATGTTGCTGATTCTGTATCCTTAGCTGTCAGAAATAGTGCTAAAAACGAATCTGTAAGTTCTACTTTACCTTCTCCAGAAACTATAAATTCTGATTTGGGGCCAGATGATAATACCACCGTTGTTAGTGCTTTGGTGGTCAGTGCTTCTAACAATAAATCATCAATCCAAAAATATGCTTCTAATATTAGGAAGCCTGTACTTTCGGAAACTGAAAAACAAGTAAAATCCGAAAGCCTGACTCTTAATCCAGGCTACAACTTCTCTAATTTTGTAATTGGTAACTGTAATCAGTTTGCTCATGCTGCCTGTCTCAAGGTCTCTGAAAGCCCTGGTACCTCCTACAACCCACTTCTGATTTATGGTGGTGTTGGTCTTGGAAAAACTCATCTGGCTAACGCAATAGGAAACGCTGCAAGCAGGAGAAAGAAAAAGGTACTTCTTGTTTCTTCTGAAACATTTGTCAGTGAGCTTATCGCGTCACTAAAGACCAACTCAATGGACCGCTTCAAAAACAAATTCAGGTCCCTTGATATACTCATAATCGACGATATCCAGTTCATCATAGGAAAAGAAAGAACTCAGGAGGAATTTTTTCATACTTTTAATGAGCTTTATGGCAAGCAAAAGCAAATTATTATTACTTCGGATAAGCCCCCTAGGGATTTAATCGGACTTGAGGAAAGGTTACGTACCAGATTTGCATCTGGTTTGTCGGTTGATCTGCAAGCACCTGATTTTGAGACAAGGGTTGCGATTCTTTCCAAAAAGGCCGAACATGCCGGGTTTGAAATTCCCACAGATGTTGCAAGAATTATAGCAAACAGAATTGATACAAATGTGCGGGAATTAGAAGGTGCGCTGATCAGGCTTCAGGCCCTTTGCTCTCTTCTTGGTGAGCAGGCTTCTATTGATATTGCCCAGAAAGTTATTGATACAATTGCTCCATCAAAAAACCGTGAACTAACTACGGATGCCATAAAGCAGGTCGTTGCAAAACAGTTTAATGTCTCGATTAATGACCTTGTAGGCAAAAGAAGAACCCAAAACGTAGCACTTGCAAGACAAGTTGCAATGTATCTTTGCAGAAAACATACAGCCAGATCATTTCCTGAAATAGGCGCCATTTTTGGAGGTAGAGATCACTCAACTGTGATCCATGCAATTAAATCAGTAAATGATAAATTATGTAGGACAATTAATTCTGAAAATAACAAACAAAATAACCCGGAAACTTATGATGCGGCATCTGAAACAAATAAAATCAGAGATCAGATAGAACTTATCAACAACATCCTCCTTAAATAAAACAAACTAAAAAACCTCACATTAGTACCTGTTTATAAACCAATATCATACTGTTATTATTGCGTTTAATTGTTGATAAGCTATTAATAACCTGGTTTATAAATGTTATTAATAATACTGTTTGTTTTCAGCTTATAAACAGCATTAAAACAGATGAGCTTGATACTATTTTTCTGTTATCAACTTAATCCTCCCAGACTAATAGAATATAAACAGCAGTTAATTTTAAATAAGACCAGTATTTCCAGTGGTATGGGATATTAATCAACAAAATTGCCGCTCTCTATTAAAACTACAACTATTTTTTAAAATTTATTTAATAAAATAATTGAAGAAGAGTTATGGTTTGCTTTTTATTTGGAAAGAATCAGGTTCCGGTTTTCTGATTACACTGAATCAAAAAAACAATAATCAAGAACACTACCTTTCGGTTTGAATATGGTATAGAGTTTCAGATGTGGCATTAATTAATAAAGGCGTATTACTATGAATTTCACCACCTCTAAAGAAGCCCTTACAAAAATTGCCTTTCTTGCAGCTTCAATTGCACAGAAAAAAGCAACTATGCCAATTCTGGTTAACATAAAATTAACTGCCCTTGAGAATGGAACAATTACTGGTATAGCAAGTGATCTCGAAGTAAGTCTTCGCGCCGAGGTTGGTGCCGATGTTAAGGCTCCCGGCAGTCTGATTGTTGATGCCAAGGTATTTTATGATGTGGTTAAAGAACTACCTAACTACCCTGTTACTCTTAATCTTTCAAAGAGAACAAGGCTTGAAATTGAATGTGGTCAGTCACGATTCAAGATTCATTGTGGTGCAGCTGAAGAGTATCCAGTCGTAGAAGGACTTCAGATTCAGGATTCTACCTCCATAAAAACGGCTAAATTTATTGAGATGATCGATAAAACAGTTTTTGCTGTTTCTACTGATGAGACAAGGTATAACATTAACGGAGTTTATGCCGAGACAATAGAAGGCCCCTTGGGGCCAAATAAAATGTGTCTCCGATTTGTTGGCACAGATGGTCATAGAATGGCCATTATTGACAGGGCAAGCGACGGATTTAAATTGGATCAGCCCGTAATAATTCCAAGAAAGGGAATTCAGGAACTTAAAAAAGTGCTTGAAGAATCCGACGACGATAAAACCGAGATTGCTATCAGTAAACAATATCTTACGGCAAGAAACTCGAATAATACAATTGCTGTTCGTTTGGTTGATGGTCAGTACCCGGACTACAAACAGGTCATACCAACGGCCACAACAACAAAAATCGAAGCTGACAGGGCCATGCTGCTTTCTGCTATAAAACGCGTTTCGCTTATGACTACTGATAAATCAAGGGCGGTAAAGTTCAAGCTTCTTGACGGGAACCTGCTTATTTCATCAGCAAGCCCTGAATACGGAGAAGCATCAGAGAATCTTGATGTAGTTCAGGATGGAGGAGATGTTACAACGGGATTCAGCGGTAAATTTTTATTGGATATGCTTACTTCTGTTTCTGATAGTGAAAAAATTATCATAAGACTTGATGGTGATGCTTCCCCGGGAGTTTTCTCTGGTGAGAATGATCCACTATACGAGAGCATTATAATGCCAATGCGATTTGAGTAGTTGATGCGGCCTGTTTCTAATCTGTGTATCTCAAGCAGCTTGAAATTTGTAATATAAGAAATTTAAAAGACATAAGCCTGTCCCTTTCACCAGGAATTTCAGTAATTACCGGAAATAATGGTGAAGGAAAAACATCAATTCTCGAATCAATTTTTCTCTTGTCGCATGCCAGGTCTTTTCGAACATCCTCTTTGAAAGAGGTAGTAAGTCACATCTCATCTGATAGCTCATTTGTTAAGGGGGAAGTTGAAAGTTCACTAGGAAACATTGAGCTTTCAGTAAGTATTGAGAAAAAAAATAATCCCGGTGGAAAACGTTATTTCAATGTAAATAATAAAAACGTTAGATCTGCCTCAGAATTTTGTGGAAGGTTAAAAACGGTTTTATTTACCCCTGAGGATCTGGAACTTGTAAAAGGCGGGCCTGTTATCCGCAGGCAATTCATAGACCGGGTTCTTGTTATGTTAGAGCCATCCTTTTTAATTGATCTCAGTGAATATACAAAGATTGTAAAATCAAGAAACAGGCTTTTAATAGATGGTGATTTTAAATCGGCAATCCTTTTTAATGAACCACTTTTGGTAAAAAATATAAAAATTGCAGAGAAAAGACTGTCACTGGTTTTAGCTATTACAGAAAGAGTTTCTGATCTTTACAAAGAGATTTCCGGTTCTCAAAGTGAACATATATCTATTTCTTACAGGTCTTCATTTGTTGAAAAGGGTGGTGAGCTATGCAGTCTGGAAAAAGCCAGAGAGATAATGTCTTCGTCCATTCAGAAGGATATGGCCCACAAGAGAACCTGTGTTGGAATTCATCGGGATGATGTCCCATTAAGTTTTAAATCGGCTTTTACTCAGGGCTTGTCACGAGTTGTTTCCTCTCAGGGTCAGGTTCGTCTTATTGCGCTTTGTTGCAAACTTGCCTCGGCAGAACTTATATCAGCAAGAACAGGAGAAAGACCTGTTTTGCTGCTTGATGATGTAGATGCTGAACTTGATCAGGGCAGGTCTCTTAGACTTTACTCAGTGCTAATGAAATACCCCGGACAGATTCTTCTTACAGGAACAGAACCCCCTTTGATTTTTAATAAACCACCAAAAAAAACAGGGGAAATAAGTGATGATATTTATCGACAAGACACATCATTTTTCAGACTTGATTCGGGAGCCCTTACAGAGCTTATAAAAAATTAGCTAACATGCTGTTATTAAAACACTTTTAAAACACACTTCTATTTGCTCAAATTAGCCACAATTGCTATAATACTTGGCACAATTATACTTAATAATATATTGAATTTATTGAAAAAAACATGACAGATGTTGTTCCTTCCGATTCTGCTTCCGGCTCCGACTATGGAGTAGATAAAATAAAGGTTCTCGAGGGCTTGTCCGCAGTGCGAAAGCGTCCCGGTATGTATATCGGGGATACAAGCGACAGGGGATACCACCACCTGGTTTATGAGGTGATGGATAACTCTATTGATGAGGCAATGGCGGGTCATTGCACCAGAATTTCAGTAACCATTCATGTTAATGGTTCAGTTACAATTGAAGACGATGGACGAGGTATTCCAACTGATATTCACCCTACCGAGGGCATAAGTGGGGTTGAGGTAGTTTTAACGAAGCTTCATGCGGGCGGTAAGTTTGAAAATAAGGCCTATAAGGTTTCTGGGGGTCTTCACGGAGTTGGAGTAAGCGTTGTTAATGCACTTAGTGAGCGTTTGTCAGTTGAGGTAAAAAGACAGGGCGCTGTTTATTTTCAGGAATACAAGGTTGGAGATCCGTTATATCCACTCAAGAAGATCGGAGAATCTTCCAAAAGTGGAACAAAGATTACATTTTTACCCGACAAGGAAATATTTAAAGATGTTGATGGTTTTAAATCCGATGTTCTAATTAACCGTTTCAGGGAGCTTGCGTTTTTAAATGCTGGAGTAAGAATTATATTTCTTGATGAGCGGTCTGGAAAAAATCAGGAATTCTATTACGAAGGCGGAATAAGAAGTTTTGTTAGCCATCTCAACAAAACTAAAACCCCGCTATTTCCAGAGCCCGCATATTTTTCACAAGAAAAAGATAGTGGAATTTCTGTAGAGGTGGCCATACAGTATAATGACTCATATACGGAGTCGGTATATTCCTTTGCAAACAATATAAATACTTTTGAGGGAGGAACGCATCTTGCCGGTTTTAGAACGGCCCTTACTCGTTCAATAAATAATTATGCAACAAGCAATAATCTTCTTAAAAAGAACGAAGCAAACCTGGACGGGGAAGATGTAAGAGAGGGCTTAACTGCAATAATAAGCGTAAAGATTCCCGAGCCACAATTTGAGGGGCAGACAAAGACCAAACTTGGAAACAGCGAGGTCAAGGGCATAGTTGAGCAGATGTTGGGAGAGAGATTTTCAACTTTTCTTGAAGAAAATCCATCTGTAGCAAAGATAATTGTGAACAAGGGTCTTGAGGCGCAGAGAGCTCGCGATGCTGCAAAGCGGGCAAGGGAGCTTGTCAGAAGAAAGGGCGCTCTTGATTCCATGGCTCTTCCTGGAAAGCTTGCCGATTGTCAGGAAGAGGATCCCTCAAAGTGTGAAATATTTCTTGTGGAGGGTGATTCGGCAGGTGGTTCTGCAAAGCAGGGCAGGGATAGAACTGTTCAGGCAATTCTACCTCTAAAGGGAAAAATACTTAATGTCGAGAAGGCGCGCTTTGACAAGATGCTTGCCTTTGAGGAAATTCGTACAATTATAACAGCGCTTGGTTGTGGAGTTGGTACTGAAGATTTTAATCTTGAAAAGCTCAGATATCATAAGGTCGTAATCATGACGGATGCTGACGTTGATGGAAGTCATATAAGAACGCTGCTTCTGACTTTCTTTTACAGGCAGATGCGTGATCTGGTTGAGAAGGGTTACCTTTATATTGCACAGCCTCCACTCTATCGCGTGAAAAAGGGGAAAAGTGAATTTTACCTCCAGGACGACAAGGCCTTTGACTCTTTTATAATAAATGCTGGCGTTGATGGTGTTTCGGTAACTGGCGGTGGTGGAAGGTCTTTTGCTGGTGCTGATCTTGAGCCTCTTCTTAAAAATATTACTGATATTTTTAACATTCTTCAGGTTCTTGAAGCAGACGATGTGCGCCGTGAGATTATAAGAAGCATTGCTTCTGTGGAAGATTTTTCTGCCGAGACCCTTGGTCAGCCAGATGATCTTGAAAGGGCCCTTCTTGATGCCAGGGCAATATTTGAGAAGGCTAATCCGGGCATTATGTGGGTATCAAATGATAAGGTATATGACCCAGAATATGGCCGGTCTTCTGTAACTGTTGTAGTTGATAAGCAAAGCGAAAGATTTTCTTCTTCTGTTAACTTTAGTCTTATGTCATCAGAAGATTTCAAGCAGCTTAAAACCCTTCTTCAAAAAGTTAACGTAGTAGGGGGTGCGCCTTATCGTATAATGGTTGGTGACAAAAGGGCCTCAGAGACGCTGGTTTATAATATTCTGGGTATTCGTGATTTTGTTATTGCCAGAGGAAAACAGGGGCTTGCAATTACCCGGTTTAAGGGTCTTGGAGAAATGAACCCCGATCAGCTTTGGGATACCACTCTTGATCCGTCAAGAAGAAGCCTGCTTCAAGTTAGAATTGACGATGCAATAGAGTCTGATCGTATATTTACGCTGTTAATGGGTGATACGGTTGAACCAAGACGAGAGTTCATTGAGGAGAACGCACTAAGGGTAAGAAACCTGGATATATAGTTACAGTCTGAACCCGCGGGTTAGGCACCATATTTTTTTATCAGGAAGTTTTTTATGAGCGATATTATTAATCAAAATATTAATCCGATAACCATAGAAGATGAGATGAAGGGGTCTTATCTTGATTACGCCATGAGTGTGATTGTTGGGCGAGCCCTTCCCGATGTTCGTGATGGTCTTAAGCCTGTTCATCGAAGAATACTCTATGCAATGCTTAGAGAGGGGCTTCTTTCGAACAAAAAGTTTTCCAAGTGCGCTGGTGTTGTTGGTGAAGTTTTAAAAAGCTTTCATCCCCACGGAGATTCTGCCGTGTACGATGCACTTGTGCGGTTGGCTCAGGGATGGAGTATGCGCTATCCCCTGATTGATGGGCAGGGAAATTTTGGTTCCGTGGACGGAGATCCGGCAGCTGCGTACAGGTACACTGAGTGTCGAATGCAAAATCTTGCAGAAAGCCTTCTTGCGGATATTGACAAGGGCACCGTTGATTTTGTTCCAAACTTTGATGAATCAACCGAAGAGCCCCTTGTTTTGCCTTCCAGAGTACCAAATTTGCTAATCAATGGAGCTGAGGGAATTGCGGTCGGAATGGCCTCGAAGATTCCTCCGCACAACCTGGGAGAAGTTGTAAGAGCAGTTATAAGACAGATTGAGAATCCTGATGTTAGTGTTGAGGATTTGATGGAAGTGCTTCCTGGTCCTGACTTTCCAACTGGCGGAATAATTTATGGAGCAAGCCCGATTCGCCAGATTTATAAAACTGGAAGGGGAACAATAAAGATTAGGGCAAAGCTTAGAGTTGAAACCCTAAGTGGAAGCAGGAAAGATGTTCAGGCCATTGTGGTGGACGAGCTGCCTTATCAGGTTAATAAGGCGAGATTAATTGAAAAAGTTGCCGAGCTTGTCAATGAAAAGAAAATAACAGGAATTTCCAAGATAAGGGACGAGTCTGATCGTACCGGAATGCGAATTGTATTTGAGCTTAAGAGGGATGCAGTTAGTGATGTTGTAATAAATCAGCTGTTCCTTAACACCTTTTTGCAGCGCTCATTTGGCGTAATAATGCTTGCAATTGTTGATGGCGTACCGAAAGAGCTCCCATTAAAGTCCATGCTTCAGTGCTTTATTGACCACAGAAGAACAGTAGTGGTTCGAAGAACCAGATTTGATCTGGATAAGGCAAGAGCAAGGCTTCATATTTTAGAGGGATTTAAAATTGCTCTTGATAACATTGATGAGATTATCAAGACCATCAGAGCATCTGAAACCACAGCTGATGCAAAAGCTGCTCTTATAGAAAGATTTAGTTTAAGTGAGATTCAGGCCCAGAGCATTCTTGATATGCCTCTTCGTCGTCTTACTGGTCTTGAAAGGCAGGCTCTTGAGGATGAATATAAAGAGGTTCTTGAAACAATCGCGGGCCTTGAAAAGATACTTTCAAGTACTTCAGAAGTTGATACGGTAATTGTTTCAGAGCTTAATGATATCCTTGAAAAGTTTAATGACTCAAGGCGCACTGAAATAGATTTTGGCGAAGGGGACGATATTGATCTTGAGGATTTGATTGCAGAAGAAGACATGGTGGTTTCAATAAGTCACAGGGGATATGCCAAGCGTTGTTCTCCTACCCTTTATCGCGCCCAAAAGCGAGGAGGAAAGGGAGTTCAGGGAACGAAAAAGCTTGCGGCAGAGGCTGACGAGGATTTTGTAACCGATCTTTTTGTGGCTTCAACCCACGCTTATCTGCTTGTGTTTACTTCTACTGGAAAGCTTTATTGGATCAAGGTTTATAACTTGCCAGAAGGTGGAAGAACTGCTCGAGGACGGGCAATAGTCAACATGCTAAACCTTGACAAGGAGGAGAGGGTCTCCGCGGTTCTTCCCGTGAGAAACTTTGAAGAAGGAAGGTTTATTGTTCTTGTAAGCAAGAAGGGGGTTATAAAACGACTTGATCTAATGGCCGCATCAAACCCCAGAAAGTCAGGAATTATAGCGACGTCGCTGGATGATGGTGATGAGTTAATAGGCGTTCGTTTGACTGATGGAAAAAGCGACATAGTTATTACGACTTCTAATGGCCTTTCAATTCGTTTTTCTGAGTCTGATGTAAGGGCGATGGGAAGAACCGCAAGGGGGGTTAGGGCAATTAACCTTGAGGATGGAGACAGGGTTGTCAGTATTACAAGTGTATTAAGCGATTCTGAAGTTGAGCGGAAAGAAGGTGTCACCGCCCAGGGCACAAGCGGTGAAGGGGCGGGCTCTGATTCCGATACGGCATTATTAAGTGTTTGTGAAAAGGGATATGGAAAGCGTACTGATATAAATGAGTACCGAAGGCAGGGTCGGGGAGGAAAGGGCCTTCTTGATATAAAGACCAATGATAGAAATGGCCCGGTAGTTGGAAGTGTTCTTGTAAGGCCTACTGATGATGTAATGCTTGTTACAACATCGGGTAAAATAATCAGAATGAATGCCGGGGGTATTTCTCAGGTTGGAAGAAATACGATGGGCGTAAGGCTTGTCTCTCTTGATGAAGGAGAAAGGGTTGTAGTTGTGGCCTATCTTGCAGACATGGGAGAAGATGAGGGCGAAGAAGAAAAGGCACCCGATGGAAAGCTTTTTCAGTAAATAGTTCATTCTAGAGAACTAAATATGGAATTTAAAAAAGTGGTGGTTCTTGGGGCTGGAAGCTGGGGTACGGCCCTTGCTCAACATCTGGCCGTTAATAATTTGCCGGTTTGTCTTTGGGGAAGAAAAGAAGAAGAGCTGGAGAGCGTTCGTAAAAACAGGGAAAATAAAAGATATCTTCCAGGCGTAATTTTGTCTGAGAAAATAATTCCGGAATCTTCCCTGAAAGAGGCTACTGATAATGCCGATATAATTATTTTTGCCGTACCTTCGTCCGCGACAAGAGAGCTTGCCTCGCAGTTAATAAAATATTCTGCACCAATTGTTCCTATTGTCAGTACGGCAAAAGGTCTTGAGCCCGAAACGAATAAAAGGGCCAGTCAGATCATTTCAGAAATTGGGGGCGATTCTTTTGGCCCAGTTTCTGTTCTTTCGGGACCAACTTTCGCGCTTGAAATTGCAAAATGTCTTCCTTCTGCAATCGTTCTTGCATCTTCAGATGACAGGTTTGACCTGAAAAAAATTGCGAGACTCTTTCACAGGGGCACAATGAGAGTTTACACCTCTAATGATTTAATTGGAGTAGAGCTTGGTGGCGTCCTTAAGAACATGGTTTCTCTTGCTGCAGGAATTGGAGACGGGCTTGGTTCGGGTCATAACGCAAGGGCCGCCCTGTTAACTCGAGGCCTTAAGGAAATTTCAAGATTAATTGAGCATGAAGGAGGAAAATCGGGAACCGTTTCCGGCCTTTCTGGTCTTGGTGATTTAATTCTTACCGCAACAGGGGACCTAAGCAGAAATCGTCGTTTTGGAATTCTTCTTGGAGAGGGCCACAGCATAGACGAAGCACAAAAAATAATAAATCAGACGATTGAGTCTATAACATCTGCCGAAGCTGCTTATTCAATTGCAAAAAAACACAACATAGAAGCCCCGATAACAGAGCAAGTTGCTGCAATACTAAGAGGCGAAAGAACACCCGGAGAAGCCTTGCGACATCTCCTTACCAGGGAGCAGAAACCGGAGTAGGTTTTGTGATGGTAGGATAAATGACCCCGCACTTGAATCTCCGACCAGCTTGGATTATTCATGATCCAGGCTAGAATGGCGGCAATGATTGTTAGCGAAAGCCAAGATAAAAACATAATCTTATTAGCATGTTGGGGGTGGGCATTTAGCATAATGCCAGGACGCTATTAGTAGCTTTCCCCGGGCCCCAAAAGGATTTGTGATTTTAACATAATCACATTATAATAGGTCAATGACACATTATAATATGAATTTCTGCTTAAGTAAGGAAAAGCTCTTATATTTTGCCAGCAAGTTAGGTTTAGGTAGCTTTGGCGGCCTCTGTGAAGCAGCAAAGGTACACCGAAATTCCTTGACACCTTATTTAAAAGGAGAAAGGTCCCCTTATACTCAGGTTGTGCTTGATTTGGCTTCAGCGCTGAAAGTCTCACCAGACGAATTAATAGTTGAGGTCTCAGAAGATCTTGGCTCTCAGTTATATAAAAGAATTTCGCCATTAATCGCAGGAAGGACTCTTGCATTTTTTATGTTTGGTTCACGAGCACGAAAAACGGAGAAGAAGTATTCAGATATTGACATCGGGGTTTCTGGAGGTTCTGCAAGAATTGATTTTGAGAGCTTTGTGTTATTAAAATCACAAATTGAAGATGTTTTTGATGATTTTCCCTATACTCTAAATATTGTCAATCTCGATATGGCGCCTGATGAATTTTTATTTTCCATTGAAAAGGATTTGACGTTTTTATTCGGGGACAAGGAGTCTTCCCATTATTTATTAGGATATATTCATGGTAGAAAAAAGAATTAAGGACTTAAAGAAAGCCATTAAACAACTTGATCAAGCCATCAGGATTTACAAAAAAGAGGTTGATCAGGAAGAAATGAATTTCCTTATGTTAGTTAAGGCATATGAGATTCTTGTTGAACTATGCTGGAAGTTTTTCAAAGTCAAAGTTGAAGACGAAGGATTGCCGGCACCATCACCTAAAGAATCTGTTCGAAAGGCGGCGACCATTGGATTGGTGGATAAACCTGAATTGTGGCTAAAGTTCATAGAGGCTCGCAATTTAAGTGTGCACGATTACTTTGGTTTAGATAATGCCGGTTTCTGCAAGCTTAGCAAGGAATTATTATCAGAGGCAAAGAAACTTATATGAACAAAAAACCATGTTTTAGTTAATCTCAATCACCCTGCTCAGCCAAATATCGTTCAGCTTCAATTGCGCCCATGCACCCTGATCCGGCTGCTGTAATGGCTTGTCTGAAGACATGATCTTGAACATCACCACAAGCGAATACGCCAGGTATGCTTGTTTTGGTGCTGTTAGGAGCGGTTTTCAGATAACCATTTTCATCCATTTCAAGGACTCCTTTGAACAGGTTCGTATTAGGAGTATGGCCAATTGCATAAAATATGGCAGAACACTGAATGGTGCTTTCTTCTCCGGTTTTTGAAGATATAAGTTTAGCTCCAGTAATTCCAGAGGCCCTGTCACCAAGAAGCTCAACAACATTTTGATTAAAAATTACTTCTATCTTGGGATTTTTCATAACCCTGTCGATCATGATTTTTGAAGCGCGAAACTCATCCCTTCTAAGTATTATTCTGACTCTTGATCCAAATTTTGTTAGAAACGCCGCTTCCTCGCAGGCAGAATCACCACCGCCAATTACAACAATTTCCTGATCCCGAAAAAAGGCACCATCACAAGTTGCACAGGTTGAAAGACCAAATCCCATTAACTCTGACTCTCTGGGAAGAGAAAGAGTCTTTGCGGTTGCTCCGGTTGCGATAATAAGCGCCTGACAAGTCAGCTCTTCAGATTCTGATTTAAGGGTGAAGGGTCTTTTTGATAGGTCTACTTCGGTTATCCAGCCAGTTTTGATTTTTGCCCCAAAACGAACAGCCTGCTTCTCCATTTCGACCATAAGATCAGGGCCCATGACACCACCAGAAAAACCGGGAAAGTTTTCCACATCTGTTGTAGTGGTAAGTTGACCACCAGGCTGAGGACCCTGAATAATAATAGGTGAAAGGTTCGCCCTTGCTGTATAAATTCCGGCAGTTAAACCAGCCGGGCCGGTGCCAAGTATTATTACCTCGTTAAATGTAGTAGTTTTATTCATATTCTGGGTGAGATTTAAATTATCAATATAAAAAATACAGAGGCAAGATATTACCATCAAGCATGGATATAGAAAAGAAATGCCCCAAAAACATCAAGAAATAGCAAGGTAATAGATTGGGTTTCAGTAAAAACAGACTCACATTTTCAGCGTTAGGCAAAAGAGAACCGGAGAGGCTGGACTGCTTTCTTAGGGAGTGCGTAAGCAAGGAATTTTTCACCCGAAGAAAAGTAAGGGATTTATGCCGTGATGGTTTTATACTTGTTGATTCTTTAAAATCGAGGCCAGGAAAAATGCTTCAAGGTAAAGAGCAAATATGTATTCTAACAAATCTTGAAGAGTTGACGCCTTCCATTAGTCGAATTTCCAGTATTCAAGAAGCCAACAAAAATGAAAAAATTCAGGAAATAGAAATTTTATATGAAGACGAAAATATTATTTGTCTTGAAAAACAAAGGGGAATGCACAGCGTTCTTCAGCAATTTAATGATCCACTAACGGTTGCTGATCTTCTTGTGTCTTATAATGAAAATTGTTTATTAGCTGGTCGTGATAAAAAGGAAGGCGGACTTATTCAGAGGCTCGATTTCTGGACGTCTGGTTTAATGCTAGCGGCTAAAGACCGAAAAACATGGGAAGATCTTCATGAAGAATTTATTAAAAAGCGCGTCAAAAAAACCTACCTTGCTCTTGTTTCAAAAGAATCGAAAAATTTGAATGAGCTTTTTCAGGATTATACAAAGGGCAACTTGTGTTTTGATTGGCTAGAAATTGTTTCAGAAGTATCATCTTCGGCTTTAATCAGGGTAGGGCTTTCAGATGGAAGCAGGCATGTAGTGAGAAAAGAGCTTTCAAGGTCAGGATTTCCTTTGGTTGGTGACGAGAAGTTTGGAACAGGGAATAAAAAATTCTATTTTGAAAATGTTATAGATAAGGATCCGGAAGAAGGTTTTTTTCTTCATGCTGAGTCAATTAAAATTTATTATCCGGCATTAAATAGGGCAATGCTCTTTAATGATGGGACAAAATTTTTATTATCTGAAACTGGAAGACGACTGATTATCTCTTGTTGTGAGTAGTTTTTAAGATAAGAACACAGAAAAAGGCAATGTGCTTTTCAGAAAATGTACTAATGCGGATTAAGCTCAGAAAAGAATTCTTTCTTTTTCTCAAGCAGAGCGGGAAAATTTTCTTTATTTATAATTACTGGAGTTACATAGGGGTACTTTTTTAAAAATTTTCCAAGGCTCGCGCTGTTTTTTCGTTTTCCGGATTTAACTTCTATTGCGTATGTCTTTTTCTTTTGTTGCAAAATAAAATCTACCTCATAATCTCCTTCTCTCCAGTAGTACAGCTCGCCATCAAGTGATGCAAGGAGCGCGCCTATTGCGCTTTCAAAAAGGCGCCCAAAGTGCTCGTCCTTTTGATCGACTTTAATACCAAGAAATGCATTACTTAGACCAGAACAAGAGGGAATAAGTTTTGGACTGGAAACTTTTTGCTTAAGCTGATTTGGCGAATATTTTCGAAGTTGCTTTATTAGAAAAGCACCCTCCAGCAAGTTTAAGTAGTGCTGAATAGTAGTAACGTTTCCATTTTCCTGTAATTGACCGAGCATTTTCTGAAAAGAGATTTCCTGGGCCGGGTTTCTCATTACTAGCTCAAGCGTTTGTTTAAATAATGCCGGTTTGTTTATTCGTCTTGAGGCCTGGATATCTCTGCTGATAACTGGCTCGAGTATTGAATACATCATAAAGTTTTGCCAACGTTCAAAATCATTTATATAGCGATATGATTCAGGGTATCCACCATAACAAATGTATTCCTCTGGCGAGATTTTTACTATTTCTCTGGATTCATTAAAATCCCAGTGAGGCACTTTTGTAAGTTCAAATCTTCCAGCCAAACTTTCTGTGAGGCCTTCTTGTAAAGAAAGGCTGGCTGAGCCAAGAAGAACTACCTTAAGATCAATTTTGTTTCTTGACTCATCGAAAAGAAGTTTAATTGCTTCGCTCCATGCCGGGATTTTTTGTATTTCATCTAAAACCAGTAGGGTGTTATTGCCTAGGGACAGGGCTCTTCTCCAGTGATTTTCTATCCATCTAGCATCAGGTGGAGTTATCAGATCTGCTGTTTCCATTATTTTGGGCCCTGGCCAGGATTCCAAAAGCTGCTTTATGCCATATGTTTTTCCAACCTGCCTTGGGCCAAGAACAACCTGGAGCAAAGGAAAGGAAATGGAAATATGCCTCCTAACCTTTGAAACAAATTCTCTTGTTATATTAGGTGGTTGGATTAAGTTTGGCATTTTGTTAACTTTAATTAGCAAATTTGTTAAGTTAACTTAGCAAATTTTTAGTTTCCTGTAAAGTTAACTTTTGGAAGATAATTGTTATAGCTACGCTGGCAATAATTTATCGAGAATTAATTTGGGCCTTTTACAAAACAGGCCCAACTAACCATAGTAAAGACCTAGATCAAGTAAAAACAACTACTTAGGTGTTTGCCAACACTTATTGTTTACTTTACTATAGGCCCGCGTCATAATTAGAGTGTTGCTCGGCTGGTATGGGTCTCGCAAAATCAAATCTTTTAGCTAGACATAATATCCACTGCTGATTGGATGTATAATGGTAACTTAGGGTCAAATTATAAGGAGTATTTGTTCTGTCACCGCTAAATATTCTAATAATTGTTGGTTTATTTGTTACAGCGATCCTTATTATTAGTGGGCTTCTGTTTCTTATCACTAGACAGTTTCGTCAGATTTTGGGCAGGACAAAAATAAACAGTAAGCTTGCCCAGTGCGTAAAAGCAGCAGACGAGTTTGAAGCTTTTATTGCCTCTGCGGATTATGAAGCTGCAACTCGCGCTCTTAAGGAAATGCCCTTTTTCGAAATTCCTACTTCTTCCGAATTTCTTCCGGTACTTAGAACGCATCATCAGGACTTTCTTGCCAGATGTGTCGAGCTTACAGAGCTTATGAATGCAAGGGCTTCCAATATATGTGAGCTCGAATCCCTGTTTACAGAGAGAGGAGATCTTTTGCAGCTTGTTTTCAAGGCCCGCTTTAGTTTTGAAACCCTGCTTGAAAAAAGAGGCGGCGAAGGAAAAACAATCCCTCTCTGGACTCGCGCTGAATTTGAAAAGAAAGAAGAAGAAATCAGGGAAGCTCTTCATCTTAACAAGAACAAACTTGAACGAGAAATTGATTTTTTTGTATCCAATTTGAGAAGCACTCCCAGGGGAGAGGCTCTCATTCATTAATCCGTGATTTATCTAGATTCTAACGCAACAACATTTCCAGTTCCTGACCTTAACCGGGTTATGGAACCATATCTGTCCGAGGAGTTCGGGAATCCTTCTAGTGGAAGTTATCTCCTGGGGAAAAGGGCAAAACAGGCACTCGAAGATGCAAGGATTGAACTTTCTCGTCTTGTTGACTCGGAACCAGAGGAAATAATTTTCACAAGCGGCGGGACTGAAGCCATATCAATTGCAATTCTTGGCGCTTCGGCTAAAATGAAAAGAGAATCTGTTCTTCTTGAAAGCGCCATAGAACATGTAGCAGTAAGAGAAGCATTCAGGTTTTGCTCAAAAGGCTTTTCTCATAAAGTTTCAATAATTCCTGCTCTTCCGAGTGGTGTCGTAGATATAAATTTTGCGAGAAATCAATTGAATCCAGATAATGATTCAGTATCTTCTCTTATGTGGGCAAATAATGAAACCGGAGTTATACAGCCCGTCAACGAATTTTCTGAACTGCATAAATCAACAAAAGGGTTATTTATTACCGACGCAGTTCAGGCCGTAGGAAAAACCAGCGTGTCTTTTCGAAAGTCGGGTGCGAATTTTATGAGCCTTTCGGCTCATAAATTTGGTGGCCCCAAGGGAATTGGAGCGCTGATTGTAAAAAAGGGAACAAGTTGGGAATCTCCTTTTTGTGGAGGGGGACAGGAGGGAGGGCGAAGAGGGGGAACAGAAGCCGTGGCCCTTATCGCTGGAATGGGAGAAGCTGCGAGATATGCAAAAGAAAATCTTGAAATGGGAGAGGAAGAAAGACTGGGCAGTTTAAGAGACTTGTTTGAAAATCTTCTTTTAGATGAATTTTCGGATATTTCCATTATTGGTAAAAACAGTAAAAGATTATCCAATACTTCATTTTTCCTTGTGCCTGGAATTATCGGTCAGGATTTGGTTGTAGAGCTAGGGAAAAATGGAGTCTTTGTTTCTGCTGGTTCTGCATGTAAGACCGGACAGTTTTCACCGTCTCATGTACTTACTGCAATGGGAATTTCTGCTATGGATAGTCTGTCAGCGATAAGGGTGTCGTTTGGCCACAAAAATCAGTTAGAAGAAGTAAAAAATGCCGTATCTGTCTTTTCCAAAACAATAAAAAATGAAAGAGAAAAATTTTCAAAAAAAATTAATAAGGTCCTTACTTGAAGAACAATAAAAGCCATAAATATTTTCTTGGTACAAAAAATTTCAGTCATGAGTGGAAACCAGCAGTTGGCATCTTGCTTCTTAATCTTGGAACCCCAGATGAGCCAACAACAAGAGGTCTTAGGGTTTATCTACGCGAATTTTTAAGTGATAAGCGCATAATTGAATTACCGACTTTTTTCTGGCAACTTCTTCTTCAGACCGTTATTCTTCTCACAAGACCACCAAGGGTTGCAAAGCTTTACAAGTCAATTTGGACCGAAGAAGGCTCGCCATTAATGGTACACACAAAAGCTCTTGCAAAAAAACTGGAAAACGGGCTTCGACTCCAGGTGGGAAATCCCTTGCATGTAAGGGTTGGTATGAGGATTGGAAATCCATCAGTATCCGTGGCTCTTCGGGAGCTAAAGGAGAAGGGTTGTAACAGGATTATTTTTCTTCCAATTTATGGTCAGTATTCTTCTACTACAGTAGCATCCGGGTTTGATGCTTTGTGCAAGGAGCTCACTACCTGGCGCTGGGTACCAGAGCTTCGTACCATCAATAATTTTCATGATGAGCCTGGATATATTAAAGCTCTTGCCGACAGGGTCAGGTCTCACTGGAGAAAGAATGGACAGGGGGATAAGCTTTTAATGTCGTTTCATGGAGTGCCTCTAAGGTATGTTCTTGCAGGGGACCCATATCATTGTCATTGCCAGAAGACCGGGCGATTACTTGCCGAGGAACTTGGGCTTGATGAGAGCAGGTATTTTATTTCTTTTCAGTCACAATTTGGAAGGGAGGAGTGGATAAAGCCCGCAACAGATAAAACCTTGATAGACTGGGCTAAAGCAGGTCTAAGTTCAGTTGATGTAATATGCCCTGGATTTATAGTTGATTGCCTTGAAACAATCGAAGAAATTGGGGAAGAAAACAAGGAAAATTTTCTTGAAAATGGTGGTGAGGTTTATAATTATATTCCATCCCTGAACGATTCATCTTCGTTTGTCAGTTTTCTTGAAGAACTATGCCTAAGGAATGGTTCTGGCTGGTTTACAAGGCTGGAGGACTGGGACCAGACAGGCTTTGAAAAAAGAGCAAAAGAGACGGATTTGTTTTTCAAAAAACTTTCAAACTGTCCACATAGTAATCTTGGAAAGCATTTTGACAACAAGTAGGGGGCCTGTTTCGCAACAGGTCCCATAAGAAGTACTGAGATTAAAAGGTTCCCCTTAGTCCCGCAACAAAGGATCTTCCGGGTAAGGGGGCCAGGTCCTTTATAAATGACATATGTACTCGTCCTTCCTCATTTGTAAGGTTTGTGCCACGTGCAAAAAGGCGTACTTTTGGGCTTGAGATAAATGGTGCTTTGGTGTCAAGATAAATATTAAGCATTTGGTATGCATCTGTTGGGAGCTCTCCCTGTCCTGTCTGATTTTGCGTGGCAACAAGAATAAATTCAGTTTTTGCAGTAATATTATCGCTCCACTCATAGCGAAGGGATAGGATGTTTTTAAGAGGGGGAATGCGAGGCAGGTTTCCACCATTTCCCAAATCTCTTCCCCGAACAAAGTCAAGTTGACCACTTAATGCCAGCGTATGCTCATATGAATCTATGAGATCACTTAGCATAAGACTTGTTTCAAGCTCAAAACCAAGCATTCGGGCTCGTGTTTCTGTGTAGGCAAATTCGGGAAATGTATCAATACGGTTTCCGGTGCTACTCAGGTTTATATAATTTGAGAATTCCTGCCCAAAAAATGTAGCACCTCCAGTAACAAGCCCCGTATTTTTTTTTATTGAAATATCAACGCCAGTTGACCTTTCTTTTGACAAACCTGAAAAACCCTTTTCTGCTATTCTTCTGCCAAAGTGAATACCATCGGCGTATAGTTCAGTTGCAGATGGACTTCTTTCGGCAAATGTTAATGTCGCCTCAGCAACATAGTCGGATCTACCATTTATATTCCATGATAATCCGGTTGAGAGGGCAAGGGGAAAGAATCTTCTACTTTCAAATTCTCCCTCCGGACTGATATCAGTCATCTCCAGCCTTTCTCCAAGTTTAAAGCTTAAAAGCTTTGGAATAAGTTCAGTTTCCTGATAAGCAAACAAACTGGGAGCAAGACGGTTTGAGCCCGGAATAAATATAGAATCTCCAATTGCAGAAAACTCACTATATTCAATCTGGGAGCCGACTGTTCCAAAAAACTCAGGTAGAAAAAGTGCGGAAACTGGAGCATGTATTACTTCGAATCGTCCTTCCAGGGCATTATTTTCGAATCTCGCCAGTACTTCGCCATCTCCGATCTCTTTATGGTCATAGTTAGAAAAACTTGAAGAAAAGCTAATTTTTTCAATTGAGTCAGAAATATTTTTTAACTCAGAACGCGAATCAATTTTCCACTGTTCAATTTCAATTGTTGATCTGGTTTTTTGAGACAAATTTATTATATCTGTTTCAGAGCCCGGCACACCATAGAACGAACCATAAGAGCTTAGAGCAAGACCAAAAAAGCCGTCTTCGAAAATTCGTGAAGCTCCTATGGTTCCAGTTCTGTTTCTGCTGTCACTGTTAGGAAGCGAACCTTGAGTTAACATGGTATCGTTTGCAAGTAATGGGTTGGTATCACTATTAGTTTCGCGGTACTGATTGCTAGCGAGAATTCCCGGTACCTGGATATCATCGGAGTTCTGGTGAAGTGCCGAAAAATGCCAGGCAAGTCCAAGAGCTTCCGTTTCGAGTTTAAATGCGCCACTTAACTCTTCGTTTGCTGATTCTGTTTTGAAGATAAATTCGCCCTGAGGGGTCTCCGGCACTTTTTGTGGTATGCTGCCGTCAACAACGTTTACAATTCCACCGATTGCTGAGCCCCCGTATAGAATACTTTCCGGGCCTCGGAGTATTTCAACACCTTCAGCCAGAAGGGGGTTTATTGTCAGTTGGTGATCTTCTGCTGTGTTTGAAGCGTCCAGGGTTCCAATTCCATTTCGAAGTATTCGAATTCTTTCGCCAGCGTTGGCTCTTATTATTGGTCGACTTGATGCTGGACCAAAATAGGAAGAACTTAGACCTGGTTCATTTTTCAGGGTTTCACCAAGTGACAGAGCGGATTTTTCATTTATCTGGCTTTTATCAAGAGTGTTTACTGCTTCGGTATGTTGAAAAAGAGATAGATTAAGCGGGTTGGCAGTAATGGTTATGGGCGGCAAGGTGAGTTCTTCTTCTACTCTGCTTTCTGCAGTTTCTGAATCGGCCCACGCTTCTGATAGTAAGGAATAAACAAAAATTGGAAGAAGGAGTAAAGAAATCGAGGTTAGAAAAAAAGCGCAGCGTCTTCGAAAAAGCAAGAAATTACTCGCACTGGCAAAAAACCGATAATTTACATAGATTAATTGTTGGAATATTAAAATCATCAAACATTTGTGTTAAGATATTGAATTTTGATATATGAAAGTTATTATTTTGAATAATGAAAGTCAAGAGAGTTTTGTATGGCAAGTACAACTGTAGAGGATTACATCAAGTGCCTTTTTCTTGCTGAGCAGGCGAAGAACAGAGAAGGAGAGAGCAAAGAAGAAAAATCTATTCAAATTACAATGGGAGAGATTTCCTCCATTATGAACGTTCAGGCGGGTACTGTCACAAGCATGATGAAGACCCTTTCTGAAGCAGGTCTGGTTGAGTATGAACCAAGACAAGGAGTATCACTTACCGGATGTGGGAGAAAGCTTGCCCTCCATGTTCTTAGGTCCCATCGCCTGATAGAGCTTTTTTTAGTTAAAATTCTAGGTTATGACTGGGCTGATGTTCATGATGAAGCCGAACGACTTGAGCACGTTGTATCAGAGCGGTTTCTTGAAAAAATTGACAAGCTTCTTGAGTATCCCGAAAACGATCCACATGGGGATCCTATCCCGGGTCCTGATGGAGAGCTTAAAAACTCAAACGCAATTTCAGCGAGTGAAGCAGCAATCAGGAGTTTTAAGCCCGGAACCAGATATTTTATTTCTCGAGTTTTAAGGCAAGATGAGTTGTTTCTCAGAACCCTTAGTCAGGAAGGTTTTGTTCCTGGAACAGAGATCAGGGCCCTAACATCAGACCCGGCAAGAGGAACTGTGAGCCTCTATTCTCAGAGTGGTTCGGCACTTGTATTAAATGATCAACTTGCCAGTAGTATATTTATCGAGGCGAAGTAGCAAATTAATCTTTTGGTAGGGATAAAACTTCCCTCACTATTCGAGTAAGTATGCTATTGAAATATTTTTAATCAGGGTATAACTTTGCTGGATCAACCATTAGGAGATACCCTTATGCGAAATGCAATATTATATTTATTTCTATCAGCCCTTTCTTTGTCGCTTTTAGCGTGTGCTACAGGAGTTCCTCTTTATAGCCCTGATTTTTCAATTGAGGCAAATCATCAGTCCAGGGCAGATAAAGCAATAAAAACGGCTCTTCAAAAGAGGCGATGGACGATACTTAATCAAAAGCCGGGAAGTATTACTGCGAAGTATGATCGGGGCAGAAAATATTCAGCTACTGTAAAAATTGATTACTCTCGTTCAAATGTAAAGATCAATCTTGTTGATAGTGTTAATCTTAACCAGTCGCAGTCTGATTCAGGTGAAATGCTTATTCATAAAACATACAACAACTGGATTCACTATCTTGAACGGGACATTCAATTTGAGCTGAGTCATATGCAGTAACAGAGCAAGAAAAGCTGTTGGTATATATTAAACATTTCGCTTCCAGAGCACTCAGGTTTATTGCGTTTCAGGCAGCAATTATTCTTATTGCAGTTGGTGCTCTGGTTCTGGGGGCGATTGTGTTCCCTATAAGGGCAAATTTCTTTTTGCCCTTTGATAAACTTAAGGCAAGATCTTCTATCTCATCGGGGATTAGGGCTTATATCAGGACGCTTGAAATTTTACACCTTTTAAGCGTTGAAGAAAAGGGTTTTGATCCTGACGTGCATCTGGATAAAATGGTTTATGTATCGAATCATCAATCACTTCTTGATATCCTTTTTTTTCTGTCACGATTTCCCAAGGCTGCCTGTATTGTAAAAAAAAGCCTTGCTAGTTTCTCTCCGTATGCATTTCTAATAAATTATGCATCCTATATAAAAAACGTAAAAAATTTTCTTGTTGTAGAACAGGCAGTTGGTGAACTGAAGGAAGGTAATACCTTGATAGTATTTCCAGAGGGAACAAGGGCCAGTAAAGATTCTGAGGCCGCAAGTGGAGATGAATATGATTTTCAAAAGGGCGCAGCCGCAATTGCTCTTCGTGCTGGTGTCGGGATCTGTCCAGTCAGAATTAGCTATGCTCCTCTGGTTCTAAGACGTGGACGACGATGGTATGAAAGCCCTGGTGAAAAATGTCGCGTGGTTATTGAATATGGTGACCCCAGATATTTTAACTGGAACAGCGCAGAAGAACCATTGGGGGAGGCTTCCAGACGTGTAACTACCTGGATTAAAAGCTATTATTTACATTCTGATGAAGCCATGTTAGTAGAAATCAGTTAAGTGGAAAATTTGTATTTACTCCTCGAATTTTTTAGAGTGTCGTATCAAAAATGTTGGATCAGGAAATTAAAGAATTAATAATATCGACACTTGGACTTGAAGATATTACTGCAGCTGACATAGAAAGTAGTGCACCGCTTTTTGGGGATGGGCTTGGGCTCGATTCAATAGATGCGCTTGAGCTTGGTATTGCAATCTCAAAAAAATATAACGTTACCCTTGATCCGAACTCAAGCGATTTACATGCTCACTTTGCCTCCGTTTCCAGTCTGGTTAATTTTATTAATAACAGCAAGGAGCAAACAGCCTAGTTTTTTGCTGTTCTTCGTTCTGTTTTAGGAGTGTTTAGTAATGACTGATGATGATAGTACTCAGAGTGTCAAATTAGATAATAATAAATCTGGAATATCTAATGTTTCCCGGCCCGATTTTGGTCCAATTGAGACAAGGGCCAAAGTTCTACTTACGGAAATGTTTGGTGTTGAAGAAGGTAAAATACTTCCAACAGCTTCCCTTGTTGATGACCTTGGGCTTGACAGTATCGATACAATAGACCTTTTGTCGCGCCTGAATGATGAGTATCTGATTGATGCAAGTCCATTTGATTTTGAAGGCTGTAGTACTCTGGAAGCATTTCTTGTCGCTCTTAAGGACGTTGAGGCAAAATCTCGGTGAGCCTGAACATGGAGAGCTCCGTGCATAATAATCCTGATGGATTATTACCTTCAGTTTTCAAGTCCGAACTATCTGATAACTCAGGGAGTTTACACTTTTATCTGGAAGATAAACTACCCGGAATTTCGGGCCATTTTCCGGGTTATCCGCTTGCGCCTGGTTACTTGCAACTTCTTTGGGTAGAATTTTTACTTAAGAAGATTAACCCCTATGCAAAGATAAGTGCAATTAAAGATGTAAAATTTAAAGGAGAAATAAATCCACCTTGTGAAGTTTCCGTGTTGCTCAAACTGAATATTGATTCATCAGAGCTTGAATTTAAGATTATGGTATTAAACGCCACGAAGACAAGCGGGATACTCAAGCTATAGATATTATATGGCACTATCTACCAGTTCTTCGGAAAATTATTTTTGCGCAGGCAATAATGAGTCAAAGCCTGATTTTTCACCATGTATTATCGTTCCTGTTTATCGGCACGCTAGACAGATATTAGAAAATATTGACCTTCTGTTGTCACACAATATTCCTCTTTACATTATAGATGATGGCAATGAGGAGAATGATAAAAAACTTTTGAGAGAGCTTTTAAAATATTCTCAGGTTATTTTGCTTTCGCATTCTGAAAATCTGGGCAAAGGCACAGCTGTATTTACTGGGATAAGGAGGGCAAAGGCGGATGGACATTCTCATGCAGTTCAAATTGATGCCGACGGACAGCATTGTTATCTAGATATAAAAAAATTTATAGAAGAAGCAAAAAAAAATACGAAGGCACTAATTATTGCAAGCCCTGTTTTTGATGAGAGCGCACCCCTTGTCAGAATATGGGGAAGAAAACTAACAACAGCACTAATCGCCCTCGAAACCTGCAGGTTAGATATCAGGGATGGTCTTATTGGATTCAGGTGTTATCCGATTTCCACATTTGTTGAGATAATAGATGTTGACAGGATCAGGAGCAGGATGGGATTTGATCCAGAGATTCTGGTTCGTTTCGCTTGGAAAGGTGTTCCGGTTGTCTCTATCAATTCCAAAATTACTTATCCATCTTCCGGGCATTCTAATTTCAGATACGTAAATGATAATCTTGATCTTATAAGACTTCATTGTGATTTAATATTCGAGAGATTTTTTCTTCGACCCGCCAAATTTGTTTTTGGCAGACTGTTATCGAAAAAAAACAAAAAAGAGCATTGGTTTGAGAAAAGAGAGCATGGTTCCGGTTTTTCACTTAAAATTCTTCTTTTTATATATAAGCTAGGAGGCAGGAGGCTTATAAATATCCTGCTTAATCCTGTAATGTGTTACTTTTTTATAAAGGATGTTTCCGCCAGAAAATATTCAAGAGAGTATCTTTGGCGTATTTGGCAGAAGACTGGAAATAAAAGATATAAACCAGGGACAAGAACAGTTTTCCGGCACTTTTCCCAGTTTGGTGACAAGCTAATAACATCGATTGAGGCATGGCTTGATGAATATCATGGCGCTGATATCAGGTGGCATAATGAAAATCTTGTGACTGAGTTAATTGCAAGAGGTGAGGGGGCATTGGTGTTAAGTGCTCACATTGGTTGTCTTGAAGTTTGCAGGGCTACTCATCATCATAAGGATGGTCTTCGTATAAGTCCGCTAATGTATCGCCAGGCAGCAAAAAAATTTACTTCCTTTTTGCGTGAGCTTAATCCTCGCTCGGAAATCGATATTATCTCCATTGAGCAGATTCATCCAGGGGTTGGACTGGAGCTTAAGACAAGAATAGACAGGGGGGAGTTTGTTGCAATCCTTGCCGATCGTCCTGGACCGGGCGCACCTGAACGCATGATTGAGGTCGATTTTCTCGGAGCCAAGGCATATTTACCTGAAGGCCCATTTCTTCTTGCAATGAGTTTGTCCTGCCCTGTGCTAACTCTGTTTTGTTCATTTAATGAGGACCTGGGGTGTTATGAAGCTTTTTGGGAGGAGTTTCCTGTAGAGAGACCAAAAGAAAGAATTGAGCGAAGGGAGCGAATAAAAAAAGTTGTTCAGCTATTTGCAAGCAGAATGGAAACCTATTGTCTGAGAACGCCGTTTCAGTGGTTTAACTTTTTTGATTTTTGGAGAAGGCCGTAAATATTTTTCGCTAAAGTAAGGAAGTCTTTGGTGTTAATAAGAACTATTCTTCTTTAACAATAAGTTCGCATGGCTTTTTTTACTAAACCTAATCCCGGAATATTCGGAACAATCTAGGCTCATTGAAAGGGAGTTGATGTCTTGAATTACCTCGATTTTTTGATGAAGTTCATTAATAGAAAACACCTCAAAGCCTTCTTCTAGAATACTATTGAAAAAGGCTGTTGGATTTGTTCCCATTTCTTGTAGTCCCCAAGGCCAAAATTCCATCAGGATTGAAAGGTTATGATTCATTCTTAATATTTGCTTCATTCCATTCCATGCCAGGCCTTCTGTGCCTTGAATATCCATTTTGATTATGTCAATTTTATTACAATTTATGCTATTTAAAATTGAATCCAGGGTATCCATTTGAACACGATCAAAAAATTTATGTCTATCTGTTGCATAGAGCCTACCATCTGCCTGATTAATTTCATCAATGAAAAACCCAACTTCTTTTTGCTGATCACCAACAACTTTTTGTATTGGTAGTATGTTTTTAAAGTTATTTATTTGAATACTTTTAGTTAAGTAAATAAAGCTCTCGGAATGCGGTTCGATAGATAGAACTCTTCCTTTATCTCCAACAATTCCAGCAGCTATGCAAGAGTACAATCCGACATTAGCTCCGACATCGACAATGGTTTGTCCGGGCCTGCAAAGTTCTAAAAATACTCTTTGTTCGTAGCGTTCATAAAGACCAAAATTTATTGCCACAGAAAAGACACTGTCGTTTGGATTTAACGCCAATTTAAAAGACTTAAGGTTCTTTATCTCGGGAATAGTAAACCTTAAAATAATGCTTAACGCAGAGCGTACCAACTTCACCTTGGTTAAATTGGAGTATATAAATTCCGCAACTTGTACCAAGCGGGGTGTCAGAGCGGCTATTCGTCCTAATTTTGGCATTGAGTTAAATTGTAAATTAAAATAGTAAGTTTGTAAAAACCTGACTCGGAATGCTTGGTTTTAAATCATTAATATAATAACTGTCTATAATTATATGAAAATCAATTTGAAGCTGGTTGTTATACCTACCTACAACGAAGCTGAAAATGTTGGAACAATAAGTACTCTTATTTTCAATAATATTGATGATGTGGATATTTTATTTGTTGACGACTGTTCTCCTGATGGTACAGCAGAGATTGTCAAATCTCTTCCTAATCAGAGCCGAATAAGCATACTTTCTCGTCCATGTCGATCGGGAATCGGTAGCGCGCACAGAGACGGAATCCTTTGGGGACACAAAATGGGGTATGAAAAAATTGCAACCATGGACTGCGATTTAACGCATATGCCCAAAGATCTCAAAAGCATGTTTGATCAGTCTGATGAATGGGATGTTGTTACATCATCCAGATTTATAAAACATTGTAGTCTGCCAGGATGGAGTCTGTGGAGGAAAGCTTTGACTTACTTGGGACATTGCTTAACTAAGATTACTTTGGGCTTAAAATTTGATGCAACTAGCGGACTCAGGGTTTACAATATGAACAGGGTTCCAGTAAGAGTTTTTGAAATTACTCGATCAAATGGATATGCATTTATACCCGAAGTTCTTTTAGTATGTGCAGCCAGCGGATTGAAGATAGGTGAAATCGCAACTATCTTACCCGCACGAATCCTTGGCAATTCAAAAATGTCTTTGAGCCAAGTATTTAAAACCTTAAAATGTCTTTTATTCCTTTGGATCGTAAGGCATTTTGCCAAGGATAGATTAATAGTTCCCTTAAAGGAACAATCTGCAAGACTTGGTAATGAATCCATAAAAGACTGCGTCTGGGATTCCTATTGGAATAGCGAAATTTCTTTTATAAGTCTTTTTTATACTCTTGTTGCAAATCTTTATCGAAAATTTATTATTAAACCTTCTTTTGAAAAGGATATGCTTCATTTTTTGAAAAGGGGCTCTTGTATTCTTCATGCTGGTTGTGGCAGTGGGTATTTAGACTCTAAGATATCTAGGGAGTTTAGCATAAGCGCAATAGACTACTCACTTCGAGCCATAGAGATTTATGCCTTTAACAACCGGCTGGTGAAAGATATAAGCGTAGGTAGTATCTTAGATATGCCATATGAATCAGAGAGCTTTGATGCTGTATATAATCTTGGGGTAATGGAGCACTTTACGGAGGATGTCATAAAAAAAATTCTTTTAGAATTTAAACGAGTATTAAAACCAAAAGGAAAGCTTTTAATATGGTGGCCACCAGAATTTGGAAGTTCGGTCAGGTTTTTTAAACTGGTATCCATAGTTTTCCCTCAGTTTTTTAGTGGAGACAGGCAGTTGTATCCAGCTGAGATATCCAGGATTAGAGGAAAAATGGAGACCGAATTAATCCTTAGAAGTTGTGGCTTTTGCCTTGAACAATTTCGGTTTTCTAAGGATGATCTCTATACGCAGGTGCTTGTCGTTGCTAGTAAAGAGTAGGCAAATTTCTGGATCATGGTCAATTTAATTATTAGCGTAATTATAAAAATTAGCGTGTATGCACTTAAAAAACAGAAAAAAATGCAGAATATGTGGATCCGAAGCACTAACTAAGGTAATTAATCTTGGCCAACAAGATATACAGGGGCGGTTCTATACTGACGAGAAAACATCTTTCTCCAGGCGACAAATACCATTAGTACTAGTCCGCTGTGATCCAACGATAGATCAGGATGCTTGCGGATTGCTTCAAACTGAGCTTTCCATACCTCCAGAATTGCTTTACCAGACATATTGGTATCGTTCGGGGACTAATAATTCGATGAAAAACCACTTGAAACAAATATCGGAAGAATGTCTTTCAATTTTTGGCGCGGAGGTGCGCTCCGTTCTTGATATTGGATGTAATGATGGAACGCTTTTGAATTATTTCCCCGCAACAGCTAACAAAGTTGGAATTGATCCGTCGAATATCATACCAAAAAATCAAACTTCGTCTACGTTTATCCGGGATTTTTTCCCTTCGGCTAAACTAAACTCACAAATGAAAGACAAAAAATTCGATGTTATAACATCTATAGCAATGTTGTATGACCTTGAAAACCCGATAGAATTTACAAATGAAATTGAGCGAATACTTGCTGATGATGGTATTTGGGTATTTGAGGTGTCTTACATGCCCCAAATGCTAGAACAAGGTTCATATGACAGCATTTGTCATGAACATCTTGAGTATTATAGTCTTGCAGTTCTGGAAAATCTTCTTAGAAGATCAAATATGGAGATTTTTAAAGTCCAATTTAATAAAATGAATGGCGGTAGTATTCGTTGTTTTTCAAAAAAATGTTCATGTATAAAATATTATACAGAAGAAAATGCAGATTTTATTAATTTAACGCGAATCAATGAGTTTAACATGGGGCTGGACACCGATTTCCCCTATTTAAATTTTCAAAGTAAAATTAACAAACATAAAATAGATCTACGAAACCTAATTATTGGTATTAAGGCCGATGGTAAGAGAATTCATCTTTATGGTGCTTCAACCAAGGGGAATTCGATTTTGCAATGGTGTGAAATTTCAAAAGATCATATTGATTATGCAGCCGACAGGAATCCCGATAAATTCGGCCTGTTTTGTCCAGGTAGTGGAATAAAGATTATAAGCGAACAGGAATCAAGAGAATTACAACCAGAATTCTACCTTGTCATGCCATGGCATTTTAAAGAGGAATTTTTGGAAAGAGAAGAAAGTGTCAGGTATAAGGGCGTGAAGTTTATATTTCCACTACCTGAAATTGAAATCATTTAATACAGGAAAAGGCTTGTTAGTTGCTATGGTCTGATTTTGCTTTTCGCCAGGAATTGTTTAGCTCGCATTATTCACTAACATGGTGACGAGAGGTTGTAAGTTGAGAAAAGGTTTAGAGTTTTTTATGATTTTTCAGGCGACAGTTTGCCGAGGCACATTGAGGTCGAAAAATTGAAAAAACTTTAAAGATTTGCCAAGTTACGACTTCTCAGTGCCTTGGCTCGTGAATAATGCGTGTTAGTAGAGGCTTATTGTTTTAGGTGGTTAAGAGAAATTCTAATACTTTTTTATGTGATTCGCCTCGTACTTTTCATTTACTGAGAACTTTTGTAGATTGTAGTAACGCCCACAATGAATAATCTAAAGAAGTGTAAACTTAATTCATTTGTTTATTTTTTACTTTGCGCTCTCTCTTGGTTGCAATTTTATAGTTATTCATGGAATTCTATTTTCAAAAGTTTTTGGCTAGATGAGCTTGCTACAGTATGGCTTACTAGTGGCAGCTTAAATGATGCTATATTCAACACCTCTCCTTTTCCATCTCATCCAGCTTATTATTTTATATTATACATTTGGGTAAATATCTTTGGCACATTTGAGGCCGAGATAAGGTCCTTTTCCGTTCTGTGCTTTTTCTTTTCTATTATTTTGATGCGCTCGTTTTTAGAAAATCTCCTTGAAAAACGAGATATATTTTATTTTCCCCTGATTTTTGCGAGCTTTATGGCGAGTGAGGAGATTCTCCATCAATCGATAAACGCCAGAGCCTATTCCATGGGAATATTAATGGCAATCATCAGTATGAATTCAACTCTAAGTTTTGCTAAAAAGGGCTCAGTAAAAGATCTTTTATATTCAATTATTGCTGTTGTTATTCTTTTGTTGTGTAATCCATTCTTTGCCCCTGTAATTGTCGTTAATTACTCGATACTATTGGCCTATTCATGTAATAATCTTAGGCTTGTAATAACTCATTTAAAGTGGTCTCTGGTTGTTCTTATAATTATCGGGATACTTGGCCTATACAAAAGTTATTATTTAACATGGAACAGAGTAGACGAAATTTATGTTGGATGGATCAGTAACTTTCAAATTATAGATGTAATATTAACAGCAGCTTCAAGTTCAATTTTTATAACTACTGCCTGCATTATTGCATGTGCTATCCTGTTTAATCGATATAGAGTTTTATCAGGACGAAATGTCAAATTAGGCTTTTTGTTTTCCGTTGTTCTAATTGTTAGTCCGTACATTCTTTCAATCAGTTTATCTAAGATCGCCGGATATAACCTGTTTTTGCCCCGTTACCTAATTTTGTCTAATGTCGGGTTTGTTTTGATTATATGTTTAATTTTTTCCATTTTAAAATCTACCCAATTTAAAATGGCTGTATTTGTTTTGCTTTTCGCTGTAAGTCATATTAATGCCAAGACTTCTCTGCATGAGGAAGATTGGAGAGGAGCCGTAGAATATATTCGTGACGAGCATCAAAAAATCGGTAAAAATATTCCTTTTGTATATATTTCCCTAGGTCATTCAGAGTCTCATTCTGATCATAGACTTCAAACTAGACAGCAAGTAAACGGCTGGTCCGCTCCGCTATTGATATATGCAAAAAAAATGGAATTTGAGGTTGAACATGATTATTTGCCCTTACCTTTGTTTACAGAGAGATCGTCTTATCGAGAAAACCTAAAACTCGAACTAGCACAAAAGATCGCCAATAATCAGTTGGAAAAGTTTTATGTTATAGTAGATGGTAGGATTCAAATAACGGACGATAAAATTGCATCATTATTACTAATAAATAGTTTAAAAAGCGACTTTCGTATTATTTCTAAATCATTTGCTGGCGATATAAGAGTTATTGCTTTCTATAGATAGAAACAATCAACTGTTTCTGTTTCTTATAACCGACTCACTGAGAGTTGAGCTTTTTCTGAAAACTCTATTGGGCCTGTTTCCAAACAGGCCTGAACGCCGACTCGACTGAGCGCTCGCCGAAGTCTGGATGGCCCGTTAACTATCTCAAGGGGCATTTTCGGAACACGTCGATTCCTGAAAATGCAATGTCTTTCTAGGGCCATCCTTGGCCCTAGAAAGACCAGATACAAGGAGTAAAACAAAAAAGTCTACTTAAGTGTAAGCGTAACGCGTGAGGCGTTACGCTTACACTTAAAGTCTATTTCTTCAATCATGAAGGGCCGATTTTTAAAAAAGCCATTTGGCAACACTCTCCTATTTTGATGGTTTAATTTCTATGATTTTTGGAGAAAACCGTAGCTTTATTTAAATAGCGCGTAATTATTTGAGTCATTAAATTTTGTTATTAAGAAGCATTCTATCAAAAGCCGCGGCAAGAAAAGCGGCAGAGAGGGGAGCAAGCATAATAAAATACCTGTTTCCCTGTTCTCCTGGAAACGACTCATAGGGAATAAATAATAAAGTTAGTGCGATAAAGCTTGCGAGAAAAAAATAGAATAATTGAGGTGTTTTCTTTATAAGAAAGGGGCATCCAAGCAAAAGCCCAAATGGTAAAAGCGGCATTCCGGTAAATATGCCCTGTCTTGGCGATAAAAGTAATATTTGAAGACCATCAATAATTGATCTTCCAAACGAATGATTCTCGCTAATTAATGAATTTGCATTTTCATCAAAAACAACCCAGGAATTCCAGGCAAGAGAAAATGGAGATCCAAATTGAACATAATTTGTGATAGCAAGAACAAGTGCCGCTGGTATTCCTGAAATCAGGAAACTAAAGAGAGGGACAAGTTTTTTACCCTTTGGATTATTTATGGCTATAAATATTAAGTAAGCTGGAAGAAGCACTGCGTTAAGGTTTCTTCCAAGTACGGCAAAAGAATAGACAATACCAGCAAAATAATTTTTTTTATCAGAAAGTAAAACAATAGCCCAAAGCGAAAGGCATGCCCCAAGCACATCCACTGAAAATGAATAACTATAGTAAAGCAAGAGACTGGTACTTATGGTAAGAACTGTTCCTGTTACTGAGGCCAGATATGAAAAATATTTGGCGCAAAGCATGAAAGTAAGAACAGAGATAAGCAAGCTTAGCAATATATTTGTAAGTAAGGTTCCATTAAGACCAATTAACAAATACAGGGGAACTCCTATAAATGATAACAAGGGCTCATGAAGTGGATACCATTCGCCGTTTTTTCCAATGCTGATCTGCCCTCCGGTTCTTGCCGGATTATTATCAAGCTGGTTTCTCAGATCAAGATCAAAATCTTCGGCAATTGAAATAGTTGTAAGCATCATCCAGCCGGGATCAGCATAGCTATAGGTATAGGGTTCGTATCTTGATAAATTATTAAAGAAAATTATCAGAGTTGACAGAGAAACAGAAATTATTAGTGCAGTACGATAATCAAGCTTCAGGGTAAAATTATTGATCATGTTTTATTAGATCAGGAACGGGTTACTTTCTCTTTAAGGGTGTCAGGCATGCCACCAAAATCACCATTAGACATTATTACAATAAGATCACCTGCTCTCATATTTTTTTCAATGAAAGATACTATTTCTTCGTTATTTTTTGATGAAAAAGAAGTTTTCCCCGATTTTTCAAGCTCATTGCTCAAATCCAATACATTAAACAAGGCCTTCTCGGAAGAAACACCAAGAAAAGAGCTTTTTGATTCCAAAACCTCCTTAAGAACTATAATATCTGCAACTGAAAGAGCCTTCTTGTATTCCTCACGGAAAAAATCACGACGAGAAGTATTTGATCTTGGCTCAAATACTGCAATTAAACGCTTGTCAGGGTATGCTGAACGTAGCCCCTCCAGGGTTACTTTTACTTCGGTTGGATGATGTGCAAAGTCTTCAATTAAAAGCAAATTGTTTTTTTCTGCAATTATCTGCTGGCGTCTAAGTACTGGAGTATAATTTTCAAGCGACTTTCTCGCAATTTCAATCCCCACACCAAGCTCCTTAACAACAAGTATCGTAGCAGCAATATTTAGCGCATTATGAAGCCCTGTAAGTCTGGTTCGCACTGTTATTTTGTGGCCAGACAAGTTATATTCTATTTCCTGACCAGATCGCTTCTCGGGTACTTGCTGGTACACCCAGGGTTTTCTGGAAATGATAGAAATGTCCCCGTTACTTAATTCGCCTTCTCTTGATTCGCCATACCAAAGTATAGGGATTTTTGACGGATTATTTTTTGAATCATCAAGCAATTTTCTTACATTTTCAGAATCTCTGCAGGCAACAATCCTTCCACAGGAGGTGCTTTTTTCACCTGGAATTTTTAGTATCATGGATTTAAATTCAGCTTCAATTGCGCCAAGATTCTCAAAAATATCCCCGTGATCAAATTCAATATTCGTAATAACTGCTATGTCTGGCCTGTAACAATGAAATTTTGAATATTTGGCAAAAAATGCAGAATCGTACTCGTCACCTTCAAGTACCACTATTCGTTTTGATGCATCCATTTCCTTTGGGGGAACACGAATTGATCCATCAAGAGAAGAATTTGTCGGAACCCCTCCAATAAAATAACCAGGATTTCTTCCTGCATCCGACAAAACACTTGCAATAAGTGAGCTAGTTGTTGTTTTTCCGTGGGTGCCACTTACGACTATGGATGTAGCGCATTCTTCGCGTGTTCCTATAAGTAGTGCAGAGAAAACTTCTGGCATTGAGCAATAGGGAATTTTTTCTTTCAGGATGTGTTGAACTTCCACATTGTCTCGACTTAGGGCATTGCCAATGACAACGACTTCTGGCCGAGGATTGAGATTATCTGTATTAAACTCTGTATATATTTTATCTGCTGTTTTTCTTATTATATCTCCCATTGGTGGGTAAAAAGCCTTGTCGCTTCCGCTTACATAAAAACCAAGGTGCTTTAGAAGTTGCAAAACTGCTCCTGTTCCAGTTCCACAAATTCCGGAAATATGAATATGGCTTCCAGGGGAAATAGATTTAAGAAATTTTATTCTGTTTTCAGCATTATCATCAAAATATTTTGAAACAGATCCATCAAAGGCACTATTAAAGATTTTTTCAAATTCCCCCTGTTTCATATTTCAGGCCTTGTTTGTTATTTTTTCTTTAATGTGTTCTTTTCCATAGTGAATAAGTAAAAGATCAATCAACACCAGAGCAAGCATGGCTTCTGCAATTGGTACCGCCCTGATTGCAACACAAGGATCATGTCTTCCCTTTGTTACTATTTCAGATTCTATTCCTTCGGTAGTAACAGTTCGTTGGGTTTTTGGTAGTGATGATGTGGGTTTAATGGCGATTTTTATTTCAATAGGAGCCCCCGAGGAAATTCCGCCAAGAATACCACCGTGGTTATTGGACTGAAATCCGGTTGATCTCATTTCATCGTTTGCAGAGCTTCCTCTTTCCTCGCTCAAGGAAAACCCCCCGCCTATTTCAACCCCCTTGACTGCTGGTATTGAGAACATGGCCCCTCCAATAGCAGCGCTTAGTTTTGAAAAAACAGGTTCTCCAATTCCAGCCGGTACTCCTCTTGCTCTTAATGACAAAACTCCACCTACAGAGTCTCTGTCTTTTCTTGCTGTTTCAATTTCGTTTATCATTTCTTCAACTTTGTCGGGATCAAGGCCACGAACAATGTTATCTTCGGCGAAGTCGTATAAGAATTTTTCAGCTTTTATCCTTCCTACTTGTGATAGACCACCCTCTATTATTATGCCAATGGGAGCCAGCAATTGTTTTGCAATTCCACCAGCGAAGACTCTGGATATTGTCTCTCGGGCAGAAGACCTCCCTCCTCCACGATAATCCCTGTGGTTATATTTTTTATGATATGTAAAGTCCGCGTGACCGGGGCGAAAAAGATCTTTAATTTCCGAATAATCTTTTGACCTTACATCATTGTTTCTAAAAATGGCAGCGATGGGGGTTCCGGTTGTTTTACCCTCAAAGAGACCACTTAAAATTTCAAAATCATCCGTTTCATTTCGTGGAGATACCAGTCTTGATTGTCCCGGCTTTCTTCGGTTAAGTTCATGCCGGATTAGCTCAAGATCAAGGGTAAAGTCAGATGGGCATCCATCAACAATAACACCAAGAGCCGGGCCATGACTTTCTCCGAAAGTGCTTACTCTGAAATTATTGCCGAAGGTATTATTATTTAACATGTGTTAACATTATCGCTGTTTATAGCATTATCGGGATATTAATAGATAAAAATTTGCTAAAAAGAAACAATTATTAGTGGTTTTCGTGCTCCTTAGGCATATTATAAGTAAGATGCGTATGATTTTTCGTTGCGCCGGAGCCATCGGTAAGGAATCTGGTCCGGTTTTACTAGTCAATTATTGAGTAGGTATTATGATGAAGTTCACAAATTTGCTGATTTTGTTTCTATTTACATCCTGTGGTGCAAAAACTTTTCAAAATGTAATAACCATAGATATATTACAATCCGGATTTTCTTCTGGAACTATTTCTGTTTTTGACAACCGGATGGGTGATGGAAGGGATTGGGTGACAAAGCAGGGAACTAAAATTGAGGGTCAGGAAAAGCTGGAATTTAGAATTACGGACATTAAAACAGTAATGATTGGTGATTCGAGCCTTCCGGAGAGAATACGCTTTGCCCTGTTTGTTGAGCCAATAACTGAAGACGGGTTTTTTGTAATTGATCTTGAGGGAAGAGAGGGAGAGGGTGAGATAAATGGCAGTGTTTTTGTTCCATTCTGGGGCAGAAATCCAGCACAAACCCCAGAGTTAAGAAGTACATGCAAAGTTTCTAAAATGAAAGAAGGGTGGAATATTGAGATGATTATTCTTACCGGTACTACTTGAGATTATGGCTAGAGGATCTGCATTAATCAAAATGATCATGAAAAATTATAGAGTAGTTTTTTAATGAATAATGTTGATTTAGCAGTACATTTTTTCTTTCAGATTGCAATAATTTTATTAGCATGTCGCCTTGTTGGGGTAGTAGCTCGACGTTTTGGGCAGCCACAGGTGGTCGCAGAAATGATAACCGGTGTTCTTCTTGGCCCGTCATTTTTTGGATTATTCTGGCCAGAATGTCAGCAATGGGTTTTTCCATGGGACAAAAGTCAGACTACGCGTGATACCCAGTCTTATCTGTTTCCTGCCTCACAATTGGGTCTTGCACTTTATATGTTTGTGGTTGGTATGGAATTTCGGCTTGAAATAGTGAGAAAGCACCTAACGAGCAGCATCTCAGTATCAATTGCGGGAATGCTTGCCCCATTCTTGCTAGGAGCTGGCCTTGCCTGGTGGCTTTATTTGAATACAGGGTTATTTCCGGCAAGGACAACTCTCATTGAGGCCTCACTTTTTTTAGGAGCTTCCATGTGCATTACGGCGTTTCCGATGCTTGCCCGCATTATTCACTTCAAAGGTCTTGCGGGCACGCGAATGGGAACAGTAGCAATTGGCGCAGGAGCGATTGATGACGCAACAGCCTGGTGCCTGTTGGCTATTGTGCTCGCAAGTTTTGATGGAAACGCAAGTAGTGCTTTATTTAATGTTCTGGGTGCATTTTTATTTGCCGGAGTGATGTTGTTTGTTGTTCGCCCAATTATATCTCGTATTTCAACGCGATTGATTAACAATGATGATCGTTTGAGTGAAACGGGGCTTGTTGTTGGTTTAACAGTTATGGCATTTGGGGCATGGTTTACTGATTTGATCGGACTTCATGCTGTTTTCGGAGCGTTTTTGGCCGGGGCAACTATTAAACGGGGACCAATGACTAATGATTTGATTCGTCATATTCAGCCTTTGACCGTGGCTCTTCTTTTGCCCCTGTTTTTCATTTATTCAGGGCTGAATACTCAAATTGGTATGTTGAATTCAGTTTTTTTGTGGGGCATTTGCGGGTTGGTACTTTTTGCATCGATTCTGGGCAAAGGAGTTGCGTGCTGGTTTGCAGCTCGCGCAACTGGTATGCCACAAAAGGAGTCTCTGGGAATTGGAGTATTAATGAATGCGAGAGGATTAATGGAACTCATAATTATCAACATCGGGTTACAGCGTGGCATAATATCGGGAGAGATTTTTGCAACGCTTGTTATTATGGCAGTAATTACAACCCTGATGGCTTCGCCACTATTTGATTCATTAAAACTCTCAAATCTGACTTACTCGACTAGAAGTGTAAAACCATAGTTATTAAATTATTGACAGGAATTTTAGTGTTGTTAGTATTTTGTTGCTGTTTTCATGTGTTTTGGGGTGTTCTCTAAGTCTGCTCTTGGAGTAATAATCTATGTAACAATTCAAATATCACCTTCTTATATAAAAGCTACTTACCAATATTTTATAGAATCAATTATGACAATTTCCCTACCTTCAAATTCTACGGTGCTTGTAACTGGTGCTACAGGTTTTACCGGCACTTGTTTAGTGAAAAAGCTTTGTCGTGATGGTCATTCAGTCCGTGCTATTGCTCGCAAGTCTTCAAATATTTCTCCATTAGCGGGCCTTCCCGTTCAGTGGTTTCGTGGGGATATTTATGATCCACTGGTAGTTTCTGAAGCAGTAAAGGGGGTGAATTATATTTTTCATGTCGCAGCACTTTTCAGAAGTGCAAAAGATGGTGACGAAGAATATTCACTTGTTCACGTTGAAAGTAGCAGACTTTTGGCTGAGGCCGCATTAAAGGAACAAAACTTCAAACGATTTATTCATGTTTCTACCATGGGAGTTCATGGGCATATTGAAAGTCCACCCGGCAATGAAGAATCACCATATGCTCCAGGTGACATATACCAAAGAACAAAGCTTGAAGCGGAGCTTTTAATTAGAGAGTTTGGGAAGACTCGCGGTTTGCCTTTTACTGTAATTCGTCCCACTGGGATTTATGGCCCCGGAGATATGAGACTTCTTAAGATATTCAAGATGGCTACCTGGCCAATTTTTCCAATTCTTGGGTTTGGAAAATGTCTTTATCATCTGGTTCATGTTGAGGATTTAACTGATGCCATGATTCTTGCCGCTACTCACGAGAGAGCGCTTGGGGATTACTTTCTGGTTGGTGCCGAAAGTGCTATCGGACTTCCCTATATGGTTAGAATTATAGGATCTCAGCTTAAAATTAAATCAAGAATTATCAGAATTCCTGTGACTCCATTTTTTATATTGGCCGATATTTTGGAATTTATCTGTAAGCCATTTGGCATTGAGCCCCCGATATACAGAAGGAGAGTAGCTTTTTATACCAAGGATCGATCTTTTGATGTATCAAAGATTAAAGAAAAACTTGGATTTTCTGCAAAGTACTCCAATGAAGCTGGTATAAGAGATACGGCAAAGTGGTATCGGTCAGAGGGGTTTATTTAGCTGGAAGAAAAACCATATTTACCTGAAAGCTTTTCTGCAAAGCACTTTGCCCAGTATTCGGTTATTTTTTCGTTTGGGTGTCCATCTCCTGGAATAAGATACTCAGGGTCATTTTGTTTTGGGTGTTGGCAGTCTATTATTGAAATATTATTATTTTTAGCCATATCGAAAAGCTCCTCTGAAATTTCTTTGGGACTGCTTGCTAGGAAAATTATGAATTCAGCCCCTACTTTAGTTGATTCATTTTTCATTTTTATAATCAAATCTTTTGTGATATTTTTTGATTGCTCAAGAGTAGTTTTTCTTGGATAAAAGTAAGGCATTGTTCCAATTTGTTTTACTATTTGAAGAAAAGACCGTGATATAGCTGTCGGAAAAAATAGCTCAGGTGGCACGCAGATATATTCACTTTTTTCTTTGTTAAAAGGTTTGCAGTACGGCATGGGGATATCTCCCTCTGGAGAAAGCGAGGAAAGTAAAAATCTATAATTTGGATCACCTACATTTCTGACTATATGGTGTGCGATAAAACCATAGATTATAATCCGGGGGGGGGGTGAAATTTTAGGTAGAATTCTCTTCAATATTAAAAGGCTTTGATATGTTCCATAACCACCCACCCCGTAATTTATAAAATTGTAGTCTGGTATTTCTTTCTCCAGAAATGAAGCAAATGTTTCAGAATCATCAAGAAAATATCCTTCTGTAAACGAGCAGCCGACAAGAACCGCGGAGTTTTTTGCTTGTAATGATCCAGGAATTATTCTCGCGCCATTATTATCAAAAGTCATGGTAAATTTTTTATCATCACCATCTCTGATAAACTCATGTCGACCAGGTTTGTGTATCCAGCCAATTTCAGGATCGGGCATGCCGTAAGCACCATGTCTCGGATTATCTGGAAGAACTTTTATAACAGGAAGAAAAATGCGAATCATTAATTCGCTAAATAAAACAGAGACGATTAAGCTTCCAATTATTGGAAAGAATTTCTTTAGCATAATAAATTTTCATTCTCTAAAAAATAAATCATGAGTCTATACAACATTTGTCTCTTCATTCAGCAAATACGCCTCTATAAACAAATCAATATCCCCATCAAGCACAGAATGTACGTCACCTGTCTGAGCGTCCGTCCTTGCGTCTTTTACTAATTGATACGGTTGCATAACATAATTTCTTATCTGGCTTCCGAAATCTATTTTTTTTCTTTCACCGGCGATTTTTGCAAGCTCTTCTCTTTGTTTTTGCTCTTCGAGTTCATAAAGCTTTACTTTCAGCAATTTCATTGCAGTTGCTTTATTTTTGTGCTGAGAGCGTTCATTTTGACATGCCACAACGGTATTTGTTGGAAGGTGAGTAATTCTCACAGCAGAATCAGTTTTGTTAATATGTTGCCCTCCGGCTCCTCCTGCCCTGTATGTATCAATTCTAAGATCATCTTCATTGATATTAACATCAATTGTGTCATCAATGTCTGGCATTACTGATACCGATGCAAATGAAGTGTGTCGCCTTGCATTTGAATCAAAGGGCGAAATCCTTACAAGCCTGTGAACTCCTCTTTCCGATCTCAAGTAACCAAAAGTATTTTCTCCTTCTATAAGAAGAGTGGCACTTTTAATACCAGCTTCATCTCCGGGGTTAATACTGACGAGATCAGTTTTAAGTTTTCTCTTCTCTGCCCATCGAAGATACATTCGAAGGAGCATCTCGGCCCAGTCCTGGGCTTCTGTTCCACCAGCTCCTGCATTAATTTCAACAATTGCAGAGCTAGAATCATGAGGGCCTAAAAGCATTCTGCTTAATTCAAAAGCTGAAATCTCTGGTTCTACAGATTCAATTTCAATAAGCAGATCCCTGAGTGACTCCTGATCTCTACTTTCTTCACTTAGCTCAAGAAGCACTCTTAGATCGCTGATACGCCCCTGAAGGCGCTCCGAGCGATTAACTATCTGCTCCAGTTCAGAGCGTTCTTTTGTGATTTTCTGTGCCTCTTCTGCGTTTGACCAGAAATCTTCGCCGGAAGCCAGAATGTCCAGCACCCCAATCCTTTTCTTTTTATCTGAGAGGTCAAAGGTACCTCCCCAACGAATTAAAGCGTTCTTCCAAATGCTCTATTCGTTGTACTAGTTCAGCGGTAGTGAGAACCGTTTCGGCCATTTTTTGCAAACCTGATTATAAAGTTTAATTTCTTTTCTCTTCATTTTTTGCGCCTCACTTTTTGAGACCCCTTCATGCTCAAATCCCTCAAGGTGCAAAATGCCATGAATAATTAACCGAAGTATCTCTTCATGTAAACGGCAGTCGAATTTTTTTGCCTGTTTTCTTGCTGTTTGAACGGAAATTGCAAGATCCCCCAAATATCCCTTTCTCTCAAGGGGAAATGACAGAACATCGGTTGGATAGTCTTTTCCCCTGAACTGGGAGTTTAGGGATTTTAGTTCAAGATCATCGGAAAAAAGAACAGTTACCTCAGTTGATTCAGATCCCAAGTCTTCTAAGAGTGCTTGGAGTATCATCCTTATCTCCGTTCTTTTTAGAACCCGAAGAAGCCCCTTTTTTATCCGTGGTCTGATTAGAAGGTTTATTTTCACTTTTCTCTGACTTTTCATTCTGGTCGTTAGTGAGTGCTGATCCGGCTTCTTCATTTCTCTGTTTCTTTTCTTTTGCAGTTTTTTCGGTAGCGGATTCAGGATATTTAACCCTTCTGTGATAAATTCCGGTTAAAACCCTTACAAAACATTTGGCAGCAAGATGAAGGTCACGCAAAGTTAAACCGCTTTCGTCCAGTTCTCCCGTGGAAAATGCCTTGTTTATTATTTTTTGAACAAGCCCTTGAAGTTTTGCAGGTGTTGGGTCGGGAAGGGTACGAGAGCTTGCTTCTATATGATCTGCAAGAAGTAGTATACCGGCTTCCCTGGTCTGTGGTTTAGGTCCGGAATATCTAAAATTATTTTCATCGACAGTTTCACCTTCCTCGGCCTCTTTCTTTGCTTTATCATAAAAATATTCGATCAATGTGGTGCCATGATGCTGTCGAATCATGTCAACCAGTATCCCGGGTAGTCTATGTTCCATGGCCATTTCAATACCATCTTTGACGTGGGCCTTGATTATCAGCGCAGACATTGATGGCGTCAGCTTGTCATGGCGGTTTTCTGAATCCTGATTTTCAATGAAGTAGGCCGGGTATTTGCTTTTTCCAATATCATGATAGAAGGCACCAACCCGAACAAGAAGTGGATTTGCCTTTATTGCTTCTGCTGCAGCTTCTCCCATTTGTCCAACCACCATTGAATGATTCCAGGTGCCAGGAGCCTGAATTGAGAGTTCTCTAAGAAGGGGCTGATCCAGAGAGGAGAGTTCAAGGAGTTTCATATCAGTAGTATATTGACCAAAAAATTCGGCAAAAGGCATAAAACCCGCAGAGATAATTCCGGAAGCAATGCCGCCCATAAACACACAAATAATTCTGTACATTTTTTCAGTTGTTCCAAGCTCTCCGTGAAGAAGAACAAACGAAAGAACTACTACTACGTTAACTGCAGCAACCCTTAATCCTGCTCGAAGAAATACACTTCTCTTTGAGCAGTATTTTACGCCAGAAGCCCCAACGAGATTACCAACAACGACAAGCACCAGGAAAAGCCAGGCGTTTTCTAGAAATACTCCGGTTAGAACAGATAAAATTATGACAAAAATACAAACCGCCGGGGTTCCAAGAATAATCTGAAGGATCATTCCGCCTGAAGCAATTGGGGCTGCTAAAAGAAAAGTGTCAGGCTTGAAAGCATGAAGTGTTTCGCTTAGAGAATGTCCAAGTATAGAAAAAACCCAGAGAAGAATAAGACTTCCGGTAAGAATAAGGGAAAGCAAAGTATCATCACGAGGAGTTGTGGAAAAGCTCGGGTAAAATCTGCTAAAAAATATGTATACGGAAAGAATCAGTACGGAAGTAAGAACAAAATAACCGCTCCATACTCTAATGGGCTCATGAATTTTTGTATCTACCTTTATGCTTTGAAGTTTTAATGCCTGGTCAATGCTTATTCTGTCGCCCACCCTGACAATTACTTCTCCCCTTTTTATTTCCTGGTATTGGGATCCTTGCCCGTTGGAGCCAAGAGGACTGTAAGGGCCATCACGACCTTCCTTCTTGATTATTATATCTCGCGGAGCTCTAATTGTAGTTGTTGCGATCTGTCCTTCTTCAAAATTTCCCTTAACAATGAGGCTATGAATAATCGAGCTCATTATTGTAGCAATTATAATAGCGGTGAAGACGAAGATCAGCCATTTCTTGCTACTTGCAGATAATGCTAACGGTGAAGATTTTTTTACTGAAAGTGCCATGCCCTTTCCTGTTTGAGTGTCTGTTAATTAGTATAGCATTAAGTACTTAGTTAAATAAGAGACTCAAAGCGAGATAGTGCTTCCGGGATTTTATCCGGATTACCACCTCCGGCTTGAGCGAGGTCAACCTTTCCTCCACCTCGCGCCCCAAGCACTTCCGCGGTCTGTTTAAGAAGATTTCCTGCATTATAGGTTCCGGTTAGGTCTTTGGTAACTGCGGCAAGAAAAACGGCCTTTCCGTCAATTACGCTTGCAAGTCCAATGCAGGCAGAACCAAGCCTGTCCCTGAGATCATCAGCAATGATGCGAAGTTGCTCAGGACTTGCCCCATCGATATGTGCACTTATGATTTTTCTTCCTTTGGGGGATATTTTTACCTGTTCAGCAAGTGTCTGTGCATATTGACTAAGGGAAGCCTGAACTAATTTACCTTGTTCTCGCTCCAACTCCCTGTTTCTTTCAATAAGCCTGGTTAGCTTTTCAACCAGAGCCGACTCTCCGGATTGAAGAATACCGGAAATTTTTTGAATCGTTGATCTTGAGTCGCTTGAAGCTCTAAATGCACACATACCCGCAAGAGCTTCTATCCTTCTAACTCCAGCTGAAACCGAGGTTTCGCCACAAATAAACACAGATCCAATATCTCCGGTTCTTGTTACATGGGTGCCACCACAGAATTCCCTGGACTTGACCCCGAGCTCAACGACTCTTACCCGATCACCATATTTTTCTCCAAACAGGGCTACGGCACCAAGAGTTTTTGCTTCTTCAATTGGAAGCACCATGGTTCGAGCTTCATGGTTGCGAAGGATGTATTCATTTATAAACGCTTCAATTTCGGATAATTGTTCGGGAAGAACGGAGTGATCATGCGAAAAGTCAAAACGAAGACTTGCTTCGCTTACACGAGACCCTGCCTGCTTTACATGTGGGCCCAGAACCTCCCTAAGAGCAAGGTGAAGAACATGAGTTGCGCTGTGGTGAATCCGGATATTGCCACGACGAATAGAATCAACAGAAAGCCTCACTTTGTCGCCTGCCTGAAAATTACCATCTATTACACGGCAAATGTGTGTAATCGTGTCGCCGCCTGCTTTTTGGGTATCAAGAACATCCAGTGAGCCACTGCTGCTGCTTATCCTTCCCGAATCACCTACCTGACCGCCGCTTTCTGCATAAAATGGAGTTTCAAGTGTTACAAGTGCTATCTCGTCTCCTTCTTTTGCAATTTTTGTTTCTCCATTCTCGGCATACAGTCCAAGAATGCTGGATTCATATTCAAGATAGTCATAACCAACGAATTGGGTTTTTTGAGGCTTTACGGAACGTTGAAGTAGAAGTGTAGTCTGGCCTGATCTTGCGCTCCTTGAGCGTTCTCTTTGTGTTTCCATTTCTCTTGAAAAGCCATCTTCATCTACAGTGCAGCCGTGGTGTCTAAGAAGATCGTTTGTAAGATCAAGCGGAAATCCAAAGGTGTCATGTAGCTGAAATGCGATTTCTCCTGGGAGAACTTTTCGACCAGTTTTTCTCAGTTGAGAGACTTCCTTCTCAAGAATATTAACTCCAGAATCAAAGGTTTGAAGAAATTTTTCTTCTTCATTTTTAAGGGTTCGTTTTATTTTTTCTGCCTCTGATAGAAGCTCAGGATAAGCCTCTCCCATAAGCCTTATTACATGGCCAGAAACCTCGTGTAGGAATGATGAAGTAAAACCCAGCACGCGGCCATGTCTGCATGCGCGTCTTACCAGTCTTCTGAGAACATATCCCCTGCCATCGCTTGCCGGTAAAATGCCTTCGGCTATAAGAAAGCAGCAGGCTCTTGCATGATCAGCTATTACCCTGAGAGCAACATCAATTCCATATTGTTTGAAGGTAGCGGGGTCTCGTTCGGTATAATCTTCGCCTATGTATTTTACATTAGCTTTTTCAGCAGTGAAATTAATAATACTTTTTAATAGATCAGTGTCATAATTTGACATCTTGCCCTGAACAACGGCGGCAACTCTTTCAAGCCCCATGCCAGTATCGATTGAAGGTTTGGGCAGGTTGCTAAGTACACCTTTGGCATCCCTACTGAATTGCATGAATACAAGGTTCCAGATTTCTACATAGCGAGGATCGTCAACCAGAAGTTCTTCGCCCTTCTGTTGATATTCGTCAGGGCCAAGGAAGTAGAATATTTCACTTGACGGGCCACAGGGCCCGGTTTCTCCCATTGCCCAGAAATTGTCTTCTTTTCCCCTGGGAAGAATTCTTGAAGCATTAATATCCGTGTTTTCAAGCCACAGAGTTCTTGCCTCGTCGTCCTCTTCAAAAACAGTAACCCAGAGCCGGTCTCTTGAAAGTTTTAGTTCCTTAACAACAAATTCCCAGGCAAAGGATATGGCATCCTTTTTAAAATAATCTCCAAAGGAAAAATTTCCCAGCATTTCAAAAAAAGTATGGTGCCTTGCTGTTCTTCCTACGTTTTCGAGGTCATTATGTTTGCCGGAAATACGCAGGCTTTTTTGACAAGTTGTTGCTCGGTTGTATGGTTTCTGCTCAGTTCCCAAAAATACATCTTTAAATGGAACCATGCCCGAGTTAGTGAAAAGAAGGGTTGGGTCTCCTGCTGGCACAAGTGATGAGCTTTGAACTCTGGTATGACCCTTTGTTTCAAAGTATCGCAAAAAGGACTCTCGTATTTCTTCTGTTTTCACCGAATATGTTTTCCTGACAAAATTTATATGCCGTTTTGTGCTAGTAATGCCTTATGCATTTCTATTCTGTTGTTCTTAGCTGGGCATCTTATTACATCATTTTAAGAGATTGTTGCCAAATAGCCTTTTAAACCGGCCATTGGGCACATAACAGACCAGGTAATATTTGGCATTGATTTAGTGCAAAAAATGAAAAAGAAGCCTATCCAGCCCGGTAGTAGGTCGAGCGCCCACCACCTTCTCTTATCAGGTGTCCTTTTTCTGCAAGCAGCCCAAGGTTGTATTTAATGGTACTTGGCGAAATTCCTGTCTCTATTACAAGTTTGTCCCTGCTAAGTGAGCCATGATTTTTAATAACTTCGAGTATTCTTAGCTGGGTTTCTGATAATGGTGCGTTAACCGGGGTTTTTATCCCTATGTTACCAGCTGTTTCAAGGGCCGCATGAAAGACGTTCTTAAGGAAAAGCTCTAACCATATGTTAAGTGTTGACCAGTCACTATAAGCAGTTTTTTCGGCGTGTTTAAGGGCGTTATAGTAGCCCTCAGATTGACTGGCGATATTGCTCCAAAGGTTTGAATAAGAAATCCATTCATATCCACGTTCTCTTATCAGGTGCCAACTTGTTATAAGAACAAGACGGTGATTGGCGCTCTTGAATGGGTGTAGCTGAAGTAAAAGAAGGTGAAGCGTTCCTATAACAAGTAGTGGATGAGTTTCCCCGTTATAGAATTCTTCATTTGCCCATTCAAGGATTTCACGGAACCTTCTACTGACAAGAAAAGGGGAAACGGTTTCAAAAATTCTTGAATTATTATGGGAAAAAAACGTTGAGGGGGACACACGTAGAGAAAGTTCAGATTTCAGCGATAATTCACTGCAGCTGTATTTTTCCTCTTCAAAATTGCCAGTAAGGAGTTTGTGGAGTTTTAACAACCCGTTTTGACTGAGGTCGACAGATTCATCAAAGGCGAGTCTTAAGCCTCGCAAATGTTGAAGACAGTCTTCGCTTAGTATGCTGTTCTTAGGAAGGTCGAGTGGAGTTTTGCTGTTAAAATAGCCAAGGATTGGGTGACTAAGCGGGGCAGGGGTTGTATTATCAAGACAGAGTGTAGCGAGCGTATTTTTTTCAAGTGCCTCCGCTTTTTTTTCTGAATAAATTTCTTCAAAACTGGAATTGAGTTCAATTGCCCTGTCCCAGGATCCTGAAAGTCTTTCAATTCTGGCAATTAACTGCGTTGTCCTGAGATTTGGTTTTATTTCGGGACTGAGAATTTTCATAAACGGATTACAACTCCTTGGATTAAATTTTCTTACTTCTCTGTTTCGCTTATTGGCACATTGTTCTAACTGTTATTTTAAGCATTTGTTAAAGATAAAGAATGGGCAAGTTTGCAAAGGTTGTTCCAGGGAAAACCAAGCCTTAATCTGCATTATCTACCGGCATCACTTATTGAGATATCTTGATTCTATAAGTGCCTTGCTCCCTAATCAAATCAAACTTGCATAATCTCATTGATGTTATCCCTTGTTTTAGGGTATCTTGGGCATATAAAATGGCTATGAATGATAAAAAGTAATAATTTTAAGAATTTGCTTTAGTTTAGAGATGATATAATGCAGAATCTCGCACCAAAAAATTTTTTAAGCTCTCTTGAAGCCTCTTGGGCTTCCAGCCCCTTCGGGGGGCGGAGCTCTACTGGTTCCCGGGTAGATAGCGATGATATCAATAAGTCGGCTGGGGTTTCTTCTGGTACTGATTGGAAGGGCATCGCTGTTTCAAATTATGAAGCTTCGGGTCTGGGTTATGGGCTTTCCGGTGAGGCTTCTTCTTCTGGGGCCCTCTCTGCTTCTTCTGGGGCCCTCTCTGGAGCAGGCAGTAATAATCTCTCAACTCTCCGTGAGGGTTGTGTGGTGAGGGGGGCCTTTGAGTGTCAGGGGGATTTGGTGGTTGAGGGCTTTGTTGAAGGTGATTTACTGGTTAAAGGTAGTCTTACGGTAACGGAAACAGGATCTGTTCGTGCCAATATTCGTGCCTCATCGGTTATGGTTTTTGGTCGAATTGTAGGGGATGTTCATGCCGAACAGAAAATTGAACTTCATGTAGGGTCCCAGCTAAGGGGCAATATTAAGGCCCCTCGCCTTTTGTTACAGGATGGGGTCGTATTTGACGGTCGCTGTACCATGACTGCTGCTCTACCATAACTGCCGAGAAACGCGATTTTTATATAAACCTCCGCGCTTGTTAGTTGGAGGATGAATAATTCGGGTTAAATAACTCAAAAATCTGTCTGTTGTTTCCATTTTGTCCTGATTTGTTGTAGAGTTCGCGCGGGCTGGGAAGGGAGCATTTTGTTGTCTGCTGGAGACCGAACTCACCCGCCAGGCACCATGTTTTTGTGATTTTTACGAGATTTCAGGGAGCATTCTATGAGCGAAACCGGACATGAGTCGCATGCTGATACTTCGCCACTAGGCCTGCTTGATGTAGTAGCTGCGGCAATAATTTTTAGCGGACTTTCCTGGGTGGCAATTCGACTTGCTGGCCCTGATGGATTCGGATTTCTGAAAGGTTTGCTAAACGAGACTCGCTCCTATGAATTTGTTCTTTCAGGATTTTTGTTCATTGGGGTATGGTACTTTCTTGGAGCTATTGTTCTTAATCCCTATCTTCAGTCGTTTTTTGAAAGAGAAGAGAAAACCAGAGGAACACTTGAGCGTGCTGCCCAGCTTAAAAAGAGTATTGAGCAGGCCCAAATTGAGTTGTCTGCTGAGTTAATGACCGCCCGAATGGATGGGGTAAGGAAGCGCGATCAAAGGGTACTGGAAGCCAAGGCAAATGCCCAGGAAATTATTGCTGAGGGTCGAAGAAAGGCCGAGTCTGAGTGGAATCTGGAGTCTCAGCGCCTTGGGCTAGAGCGCGAGAATTTACTTGCTGCTGCCGAAGGAGAAGTTTCAAAGCTTTCCGAACTTGTTTACGATAAGGTGCTCGGTGGCAGTTCCGTTCATTGATGTTTGTTTGATAAGACACTTAGAGGAGTTTAAAGGATTAGATCGGGTATGATTTTCAAATTTCCTTCAATTTTATTTTTGCCTCTTATTTGCTTCGCATTGTTTTCTTCCTCTGATGTGTTTGCGGCCGGATCTGCCTCATCTGATATCGGGACTCTTTTGTGGCCCTCTATTAATTTTGCTCTTTACTTGTTTCTGATGATTTTCATTTATCGGCGCTTTGCTCGTCCAGTTTTGAGAAATCAAAAAATTGAAGTCGAATCAGCGGTCGTCAAGGCTCAGAATGAATACGCTACCCTTGAAAGTGAGTATGAACAAGTTAGGCGTCAATTGGAAAATGTTGCAGAAGAAAAAACAAGGATTATTTCAGAGCTTGAGGAGCAAGGAGGGGTTTTGGCATCTGAAATAGTTGCTTTAGCAAATCAAAAGGCAGAGAGACTTCTCTCCGACGTTCGTATTCGAGTTGCTTCCGAGACTCAAAAGTTATCCGGAGAGGTGTTGGAGGTTATGCTGGATGGAGCTTTGGGGAGCGTTAGAAATAGGCTTTCCACATCATTTACAGAATCCGATGACGCAAGATTTATCAAGAGTGTCATTGGCAACCTTCAGGCTTCTGGTGAAAGGGTGTAGTGTTTTGGTGGTATGTGGTTTTATTAATTCTTCGAGTAATTTTTCAAATAATTTTCTGTGAATTTTTTCTGTGAATTTTTAAAGGGGTAACCTGAGGTGTCTAAAGCAAAAGGATCAGTAAGTAGAAGTAAAATTGGTGTTCGGTATGCGCGCGCTTTTTTGAGCTCGCTTGGTTTTTCTGAATCTTCTACTGGTTCTCTGTCTGCTGATAGTAGTAGCTCCTTTGAGGCTCTTCGGCTACGAGCTGAGGTGCTCACACTTTTTTCAAATGCTTTTAGGGAGGATCGGGAAATTCTTTTTACATTACAGAATCCGATGATTGATCTTGAGCGCAAAAAAGGTGTTGTTCTGAATTTTGCCGAGAGTGTATTTCGCAATTTGGGCGAAAGGTATGCCTCTGTTCAGAAGGACATAACTGGTTTTCTTGCCGTGGTTCTTGATAATGGAAGAATTTCCGAGATTGTTGATATTGCCCGCTCATTTCAGGGAGCTGTTAATGAGATAGTCGGGATTGTGCCAGTAAGGGTTTATACTTCCCGCGAACTTCCTCAAAACGAAAAAGAGTACGTAAGCGATCACTTGCAGCGTTTTGTTTCAGGGGCGGTTGAGTGTTCCTGGATTATTGATAAAAGTATTCTTGGTGGCTGTGTTTTTGAATTCGCCGGACAGGGTCGGTTTGCCGGAAAAAGAATTGATGCAAGCCTGGAGGGCAGATTGACAGGGGTGCGTCAGGAATTGTTGGGAAGCTGATTGGGTTCTTGGATGGTATGTCTTTTCATCTTGCTATGATTTTATAATAGTTTTCATTTTGTGTGTTTAGAAAGGGATAAGGGAAATAATTAAAATGGATATAAGAGCCCAGGAAATTAGTCGACTGTTGAGCGAGCAAATTAAAGGCCTTAGAAGTGATGTTGATCTTTCCGAGGTTGGTTCTGTCATTTCTGTTGGAGATGGAATTGCCAGAATATTTGGTCTGGAAAAGGTTGCTGCCGGTGAGCTACTGGAGTTTTCCTGTGGTCTTCGTGGAATTGCCCTTAATCTTGAAGAAGACAGCGTAGGGGCTGTGGTAATGGGTGAGGTTCACAAGATCAAGGAGGGAGATCGGGTAAAGCGTCTTGGCAGGATTGCATCAGTTCCTGTTGGCGAGTCGCTTCTTGGACGGGTGGTTGATGCTCTTGGAAATCCTATTGATGGTGGCCCGGCACTTTCTGATGTTCGAGAGGAAAGACTTGAAGTCAAGGCACCTGGTATTGTTAAGAGAAAATCTGTTCATGAACCACTTCAAACTGGAATAAAGGCAATTGATGCCATGATTCCAATTGGTCGTGGCCAGAGAGAGTTAATTATTGGCGATCGCCAGACTGGTAAAACCGCCGTTGCCCTTGATGCGATAATCAATCAGAAGGGTAAGGGTGTAATCTGTATATATGTTGCGATAGGGCAGAAACGTTCCAGTGTTGCTCAGGTAGTTGAGAGATTAAGAGAACATGGAGCGCTGGATCATACAATTATCGTTGCTGCAACGGCAAGTGAGCCTGCGCCGATGTCTTTTCTTGCTCCATATACAGGATGCACAATAGGTGAGTATTTCCGTGATTCCGGTCGTCATGCACTTGTTGTCTATGATGATCTTTCCAAACACGCAGTTGCATATCGTGCAATCTCCCTTCTTTTGAGGCGCCCTCCGGGCCGAGAAGCTTATCCGGGAGATGTTTTTTATCTTCACAGTCGCTTGCTTGAACGTGCTGCCAAGTTAAGTGATGAAATGGGTGGCGGGTCACTTACGGCCCTTCCGGTAATTGAGACCCAGGCCGGGGACGTATCCGCCTATGTACCAACAAATGTTATTTCAATTACTGATGGACAGATCTATCTTGAGACCGATCTTTTTTATGCTGGAGTTCGTCCAGCAGTAAACGTGGGTCTTTCAGTTTCTCGTGTTGGTGGATCTGCTCAAATTAAGGCGATGAAGAAAGTTGCCGGAACCTTAAGGCTTGCCTTGGCACAGTATCGAGAGAAGCAGGCGTTTGCCCAGTTTGGTTCTGATCTTGATGCAGTGACCAGATCTCAGCTTGCAAGAGGTGCAAGGCTTGTTGAGCTTCTGAAACAACCACAGTTCAAACCTGTTCCTGTGGAGCTCCAGGTCATCTCCATCTATGCGGCAAATGGTGGCTACCTTGATGAGGTTGAGGTTTCTGATATTCAGAAATATGAGTCAGGACTTCACTCCTTTCTTGGGTCTTCTCACTCTAATCTTCTTGCTTCAATTAGGGATAAGGGCGCAATTTCTGATGAGTATGAGTCGGAGCTCAGACAGGCCCTTGAGAAGTATGGCAAGAATTTTCTTGCAGGGGTAAAGGGCGGAGAAGTATCTGCCCGGGGAAGTTCAACTTCTGCCAAAAAAGCAGAATCTGAAACTTCACATGGGGCTTCTGTCTAGTGTTTTTTTTGAGCGTTGTTTCTTTTCGGGAAAGAGAATTAAAGAGGAATTGTGTCTGGTTTAAAGATAATTAGAAGGCGACTATCTTCGGTTAAAAATACCAAGCAGATAACTCGCGCCATGAAACTTGTTTCTGCTGCCAAGTTGAAGCGTGCGCAGGATGCTGCTCTTGGCGGAAGAAAATTTAGCAACAGACTGGATGAGGTTCTGCTTGCGGCAATTTCACAGTTGCCTTCAGAGTTTAATCACCCACTGATTGAATCAAGGCCAATAAAGCGTCGTGCTTATGTTCTGTTTGCTGGTGAACGGGGGCTTTGTGGTGCTTATAACACGAATGTCGGCAAAGCTTGCATCGCTTCTGTTAATAATGGAGCGGAAGTTGAGCCTGTTTTCTTTGTTGTCGGTCGTCGGGCAGAGGCACTTGCAAAGAGATCCTCATGGACGGTTCAGGAGAGTCTCGTGGGTCTTCCTGAAGATCCGTCTCAATGGCCGCTTAATGAACTTGGCGCCTCTCTAGTAAGTATGTTTGAGACAAAAGTGGTTGATGAAATTGTTCTTATCTATACAAAGTTTGTTTCTGCGATGAGTCTTGTTGTAACTGAGGAAGTGTTACTTCCTTTTAGTGTGAGTTCGGGTGTTGTTAATGAAGCAGTAGGGGATAGCGCTACTGGACTTGCTGGTAATGTAAAGGTTGAGCCATCTGCGCCAGAGGTGTTTTCAAGCGTGCTTCCACTTGTTCTTAAAACAAAACTTTTTCAGGCAGCTTATGAGTCCAAGGCGTGTGAGCATGCAGCCCGAATGACAGCAATGGATTCTGCTACCAGAAATGCCGATGAGTTAATAGGGAAGCTTCTTCTGTTTTATAACAGGGCAAGGCAACGGGCCATTACATCGGAGCTTATGGATATTTTAGGCGGAGCAGAGGCACAAAAGAATTAATGGGCTCTGAAAAACTATTAGTTATTGGATGTGGAGTTAATTTTATAATTTTTTGATTTAGACTAAATTAAAACAGAGGGTAATCATGCAGGCTGAAGTAGCATCAGGAAAAGTTGTTCAGGTAATGGGTCCAGTGGTAGACGTGGCATTTGGCGATGGTGCTAATTTGCCGGAGATTAATACTGCTCTAAGGGTTTCAAACAGAGAGGAAATTAATAATGCTCCGAAGGATCTTGTACTTGAGGTTAGTCTTCATGTCGGGGACAATGTTGTAAGATGCGTATCCATGGATTCAACCGAAGGTCTTGTTCGGGGAATGAGCGTTGATAACACTGGTGCTCCAATCAAGACCCCGGTTGGTGCCGCAACTCTTGGAAGAATTCTTGATGTGATTGGTAACCCTGTTGATGAAATGGGGCCTGTTAATGCCGAAGAATACTGGCCGATTCACAGGGCCGCTCCAAAATTTGAGGATCAGGCAACCAGTACCGAGCTGTTTGAAACTGGTATTAAGGTTATTGATCTCCTTGCGCCGTATGTTAAGGGTGGAAAGATCGGGCTATTTGGTGGAGCGGGTGTTGGTAAGACCGTTATAATTATGGAACTTATTAATAACGTTGCAAAGGCTCATGGTGGTTACTCGGTTTTTGCCGGTGTCGGTGAGAGAACCAGGGAAGGAAATGATCTCTGGATGGAAATGAAGGAGTCTGGTGTAATTGACAAGGCGGCTCTCATATATGGTCAAATGAACGAGCCTCCCGGCGCACGTTTTCGTGTTGCTTTGACTGCACTTACTGCGGCTGAGTATTTTCGTGATGTCGAAGGCAGGGATACGCTTCTATTTGTCGATAATATGTTCCGCTTTGTTCAGGCAGGATCAGAGGTGTCGGCCCTTCTTGGTCGTATGCCTTCTGCCGTAGGATATCAACCAACCCTTGCTACTGACGTTGGTGAGCTTCAGGAGAGAATCACATCCACAAAGAAGGGATCAATTACATCTGTTCAGGCAATTTATGTACCTGCTGATGACCTTACTGATCCTGCGCCAGCGACAACTTTTACTCACCTTGATGCGACTACAGTTCTTTCCCGTTCTATTGCAGAACAGGGAATTTATCCGGCAGTAGATCCGCTTGACTCTACTTCAACTATTCTTGATCCTATGGTGCTTGGTGAGGAGCATTACAATGTTGCTCGTGAGGTACAGAGGGTTCTTCAAAGGTACAAGGATTTGCAGGATATTATTGCAATTCTTGGAATGGATGAACTTTCCGAAGAGGACAAGTTGTTAGTGCAGCGAGCAAGAAAAATCCAGAGATTTCTTTCGCAACCATTTCACGTTGCAGAGCAGTTTACTGGAATACCTGGAAGATTTGTAAAAATTGAAGACACCATTCGCGGATTCAAGGAGCTTGTTGAAGGTGCTCATGACAGTCTTCCGGAAGATGCTTTTTATCTTGTTGGTACAATTGAAGAGGCATATCAAAAGGCAGAAAAATTGGCTCTTGATGCGGCTAAAAACAGGAAATAGATTATGACTCAGGAATTCCATGTTGAGATTTTGACCCCTGCAAGTGAGGTGCTCTCTGCTAGTGCTTCGGAGGTTCTTCTGCCTTCTCATAGAGGAGAGCTGGGCTTACTGCCTGGTCATGAAAATCTTCTTGGGCTTCTGGGAACGGGTACAATGAAAGTTGTAAGCGGTGGTAATGATTTCTGGTTTGTTGTCTCTGGTGGCGCTTTTAAGGTTGATAGCGGAAACGTCACTGTTTTTGCCGAATTTGGAGTAGCTGCTGATAAAGTTGATTCTGACTGGGTTGATAAAGAGCTACGGGATGCTGAGTCGGAGCTTCAAAAAGATTCTAATTTATATAATTCCGAAACAGTACTTGTAAAACAAAAAAGCGAGAGGCTTTTGGCCATGAAAGAAGCTTTACGCAGGCATCAGATGAGCTAAATACATTTACTCTGCCTTCTTTGCTGGTGTTCTGTTTTTTGAGTTCCCTGTTCTGGTTGAGTAATTTAGATAGTGGAATAATAATGCAACTAGCGTGGGGTTTGATTGAATGTCTGAGTCGATACTAAAAAGCACCAAGCCCCATTTTCATATCTCTTCCTTACTTGATATGAAGAATTATTCCGGAAAATTATTTTTTAAAGATATTGCAGCCGGAATTGTTGTATTTCTTGTCGCGCTTCCTTTGTGTCTTGGAATTGCACTTGCTTCAGGTGCTCCTCTTTTGTCTGGCCTTATTACTGGAATCATTGGTGGTGTTGTTGTGGGAGTTCTAAGTGGATCTCATACCAGCGTTAGTGGGCCGGCTGCTGGCCTGACTGCTGTTGTTGCTGCTCAAATCTCCGCTCTTGGTTCTTATCAGGCATTTCTTCTGGCTGTCGTTTTGGCAGGAATTATTCAGATATTGCTCGGTTTTTTCAAAGCCGGTGCGCTTTCTGCATTTTTCCCTACAAGTGTAATAAATGGTCTTCTAGCGGCAATCGGTGTAATCCTGATACTAAAGCAGATTCCTCATCTTCTAGGGCATGATAAGGATTATCTGGGTGATTTTGCCTTTGTTCAGCCTAATGAACACACTACTTTCAGTGAGTTTTTTTATGTTCTTGAGAGTTTACACCCTGGGGCAATAATTATTGGATTTCTATCGCTTGGCATATTAATTTTATGGTCGTCATATTCTCCGCTTAAATCTTCTCCCGTTCCCGGCCCTCTTGTTGTAGTGATCATTGGTGTAGTTCTTCAGCAGATTTTTAAGGGAATGGGATCTTCGTATGCAATTGGTGCGGAGCATCTTGTTCAGGTGCCTATTTTCTCTGAATTCTCTCAGTTTGTTGATGCAATAATCTGGCCTGATTTTTCACAAATTACCAACTACTCAATCTATATCGCGGCATTTACAATTGCCATAATTGCTTCTCTAGAAACTCTTTTGAATCTTGAAGCGGTTGACAAGATTGATCCCAGGCAGCGCTATTCTCCACCGAGCAGAGAGCTTGTAGCTCAAGGCATAGGAAATTTTTTTGCAGGCCTTATAGGCGGAATTCCAATGACATCAGTTATAGTCAGAAGTTCTGTAAATGTAACTTCGGGCTCTCAAACAAGGGTTTCTGGAATTTTTCATGGGTTATTGCTGTGTGTATGTGTTGCTCTTTTTCCGTTTTATTTAAATATGATTCCCCTTTCGGTTCTGGCTGCAATACTTATTTTCACGGGATATAAACTGGCAAATCCATCCCTGTTTAGAAAAATGTGGGGCCAGGGACGTTATCAGTTTTTCCCCTTTATCATAACTCTTTTAGCAATTGTTTTAACTGATTTATTGATTGGTGTAGTTATAGGTCTTTTTATTAGCCTCATTTTCATTCTTAATAGCAATCTTCGAACACCAATAAAGAAAACCTTAGAAAGACATCTTGGTGGTGAGGTTTTAAGGGTTGAGCTTGCTAATCAGGTAAGTTTTCTTAATAGAGCCTCTCTTGAAAAGCTGTTAAGGGAAGTACCTCCTGGCACACATGTACTTCTGGATGCAAGCGCAACTGATTATATTGACCCTGATATTCTGAATCTGATTCAGAATTTTCGGGAGAATATGGCCGATGCACATGAAATCTCCATAAGTCTAAAGGGATTCAAGGAAGAATATTTACTGCAAGATGAGCTTCGGTTTGTTGACTATTCAACGAGGGAACTGCAGGAGAAGATAACCCCTGGGCAGGTTCTGGTTCTTTTAAAGGAGGGTAATGATCGTTTTTTATCCAAGAAGTCACTAAGTCGGGATTTTGACAGGTCAGTAGCAGAAACTGCCCTTGGACAGCACCCTCTTGCGATAATTTTAAGTTGTATTGATTCAAGGAATCCGGCTGAGGTTGTTCTTGATTTGGGAATTGGAGATATATTCAGCGTTCGGGTTGCTGGCAATGTTGTCGGTCCTAAGGTTCTTGGTAGCATTGAATATGCTACTGCAGTAGCCGGAGCAAAGCTTGTTGTTGTTATGGGACACACCAGGTGTGGGGCAGTGACCGCGTCAGTGGATCTTTTCAATTCACCGGTTTCTATTGATGAGGCTACTGGCTGTGAACATCTGGATGCGATAATAAACAGAGTGAGTAAATCTATAAAAAATTTACCAACGCAACTTGAGATGCTTAATCCACAAAGGAAGGAAGAGTTTGTAGATAGTGTAGCAAAAGAAAACGTACTGGCGGCAATTAATCAGATTGTGGAAGAAAGTCATACTGTGCGTGATTTATTAAAAGAGGAAAAAGTCGCGCTGGTTGGAGCTCTTTATGATGTACGAACAGGAAAGATTGATTTCTTTGAAGAACAGGCCGTTGGTTTGTAGTTTATTTTAATTTTGTTCAGATCTCTCTGAAGAAATTCCGAGCCAGATAGTAACCATTTTTATCAATAGCAGGAGTGGTTAAAGTATATGGATAGCATGCCTTACGAGAATTTGCCTGAGGAAGATATAAGGCCAGCATCTTTTTTTACTTCAATCTTTTTTGGGCTTGTATTTACTGCTCTAGGCGTACTAATGGGCTATCTTGTTTATGCAAAGCTTGATGAGAGTCCTCCTACTTTCATTGGTTTAACTGTTATTAGTTTTGTCATGATAATTTTTGGGGGCATAGGATTAATGATCCTGTGGGGAGTTTTTACCTGGAAAAGCAGCAGTAAAAAATTTAGTCTTGTTACCTCGCTACAGAAAGAGTGGGAGTCGGGTGTAATATTAAGCTCCAGTAAGCCTAAGTTTATCGCTTTTGGTCTTTTATCTCTTATAATGTTTTTATCTCTTCTTCCTTCGCTATATGTGGTTCTTCGTGAGATTATGAGAGGAGCTGAGGATATTGAAACAATTAGCTGGCTCTTTGTTGTTATATTACCAATAATTCCTCTTGTCTTTTCGCTAAGGAGCGCTGTTCAACTCTACAGATATGGCGAAAGTAAATGCAAACTGCAGCGAGGGCCCGGGGTTGTTGGTTCAAACCTCAGAGTTGTAGTTAGTACTTCCAAAAAAATAGAAGCAACCGGAAACTTTAAAGGAACTCTTTCCTGTACAACTGTTCATTTAGAAGACAAAGAGAACCATAATCAGGTGAGCGTGAAAAATCTTTTTGAAATCACTCAGGAAGTGCCTTATCAGTCAAGTAATTCAGTTATGGGAGTAAACTTCGACTTTACAATTCCTGGAGACCTTCCGCCATCTGATGTTGCAGGGGCACATGCAAGAACAAAATGGACACTTCGGGTTGAGGCTCCTACCAGGTCAGCTAATTTTAAAACCAGTTTTCTTGTTCCTGTGATTGTCGGGTCTGTAAGGAAGTAGTTCTTTCTGAAAAATCCAAAAGTACAAGATAACTTATTATCCTGTTTTGATTGCTCGTTTTGGTGACGGGTTATGTGTCATGTTTAAAATAAAGAATTATTCTCTACGAAGTATAAGCGCCGAATTGGTAATAGCCATTTGTGGATGGTGCTTTGGTGTTCTGTATTTCTGGCCAGGTTTTATGTCCAACGATTCCGTTTATCAACTCGAGATGTCACGTTCGGGGTTCTATGATAACTGGCATCCACCAATGATGTCTGTTATGTGGGGCATTTTGGAGTTTGCTCTGTTTAATGGCCCTGGGCCAATGCTTTTGATGCAAATGACACTATACTGGGTGACGGTATATTTATTGGTCTGTCATTATGTTTCTTCATCAAGCCGATCTCACACGCTTTTAATTATTGGATTATGGCCTCCGTTTTTTCTTCATGCTGGGGTAATTTGGAAGGATGTGCAAATGTCCCTGGCCTTACTATTTGCTTTTTGCTTGCTGGTTTGTATTAAAAAGAAATCAATTTCATTGCCATGTGCTGCTTTTTTTCTTCTTTATGCTGTTATGGTACGTCACAATTCCTTCTTTGCGTCTATACCGATTTGGTTTCTTTGGGTATCCAGGGTGTTTACTGCCCGTACGTGCTATTTATGGCTAATCGCTATTTTAGTTGGCCTGTTCACTTTTGTTTTTGCTAACCTTGTCCTGGAGCGTGCTACTGGAAGCGTTGATAGGTTACCTTTTCAACAGATTCTCGTTCATGATCTGGTGGCAGTTTCATTGGCTAGTCACGAAAATTTTCTTCCGTTGTATCTGGATCCTTCTAAAAAACTGTCATCTGATGATTTTGCGAAAATATATACACCGTGTGAGCTTGTTCCTCTTTTCTGTTGTGATGATCTTATCGTTAGACTTAAAACGACAACTGACATTGAGAATGTGAATTCCTTAAAGTCAAGCTGGATAAAAGCAGTACTTTCTAACTATAAGGCTTATTTTTTCCATCGCTCAAGTGTCTTTAAGGAACTTCTTGGTGTAGGAGAGGGGGGGTGTCTTCCGTTTTACTACGGAATTGTAGATAATTCACTCGGAATATATTTACCTGAAAATTCCATCAGGGATATTGTTCACGCACTTTTTTGGGATATTCGAAATTCAGTTCTATTTAGTTCCTGGCCCTATATATTGATCTTGATGGTCTTGCTATGCTTTTCTCGTTCGCTTCCTTCCGGTCTGTCAATTTTAGTTTTAAGCGGCTCGTTATATTTTTTCCCATATTATTTTATTGCTACAACGTGTGATTTTCGTATGACTCTTTGGAGTGCGCAAGTTGCATGGCTGGTTGCGTTTTTGGTTTTTGATCCAATAAAAACACTATTGGATCTAATAATGCGATTATTGAACTATAAAAAGAGTTAAGGCTGCTTTTCAAGCTTTTGATGTGCTGACTTCTCGAACTGATTTGACCAAGCTCTTATCTGTTTTTGCTCGGTAGTTTATTTAAACTTCATAAAAGCAAATCAAACAACACTTATACACGGGGGTTTGGCACTAAAAAAGTGCCTAATTTATCTTTTCCCGTAATATGGTATTCCAAGAAAACATTAATTCAATTCATATCAGGTAAAATTTCATGACCGATTTGCAAGAACATTCACAAGAAAAGGAAAAGGAGACCCCTCAGTCATCAACGGAACGAGTAGAGGTGGTATCAGGTCTTTTACTGGTTATGGACCAGTTTATGCTAAGTAACCCTGATTTTCTTCAAGCCATCCCTAAGACATTTGAGCCGGATGAGGAGGAATTTTTCACCACTCTGGCTGATCAGGCAGAAGAGTTTGGTGGTTTTATTCTGGAAATCTCACCAGGATCTTATACCGTTTTTCGAAATACCTATACTCGCACCATGGCTGTTTTTCCTGAGTTTGATGGTGCCACGCTTGATGAATCACGCTTTGATGAAATTGCAGAGAATGGCGAATCAGTTGGCTCTGTTCTGATTGATACTAGATGCGTGGTGATTTTTGATGCGGCACTTTGTTACCGAGAAAGATTAATATCGGAATACAGAAAGCTTAGACGAGAAAATGATGATAAGGCTGCAAGAGACATGATTCGAGAAAATGGCGCATCTGTTCGTTATGGATTTTCAAGAAGAAGCGAAGAACTGGAAGCTTTTTTTGATGAAGGTAGCGAAATTCTGGTTCTTCGGGGAGTTGAGTAGCGCTACTGGTGTGCTGTTTGGGTATGTCCTTAAGAGTCCAGTCTAACTTCCCTGGCACATAGCGAACACACATGTACTTCTTGGCATTAAATGGAGCCTGATCTGGTGGCTACAAAAAAAATATATATAATTGATGGTTCTGGTTATATTTTTAGGGCTTACTATGGAGTGGTTCAACCGCTAAGCACAAAAGATGGTCTTCCTACTAATGCCTTGTTTGGATTTTCAAGAATGCTTCTCAGGTTCCTCAGGGAACTGAAGGATGAACATGGCGAGCCTCCATTTCAGATTGCTATGGTGTTTGATGCCGCAAGAAGAAATTATCGTCATGATATATATCCAGAGTACAAGGCAAACAGGGCCGAGTGCCCCGAAGACCTTGTTCCCCAGATGCCTTATTTTAGAGAAATTGCCCATGCTCTGGGCTTTCCGGTTTATGAAAAGGAGGGATTTGAAGCCGATGATATAATTGCCTCACTGGTTCGAAGGGCAGAAGAGCTCAAAGAGAAGGTTGTTATTGTAAGCGCTGACAAGGATCTGACCCAGTTAGTAAATGATTCTGTTATAATGTGGGATCCCATGCGGGATATTACTTTTGATAAAGATCAGGTCGTTAAGCAATTTGGAGTTTCACCCTCACTCATTCCTGATTACCTGAGTCTCGTAGGAGACTCTTCTGATAATATTCCCGGAGGCAAGGGAATAGGTCCAAAAACTGCAGTTTGTCTTCTCGAATACTTTAAATCACTTGATGCTCTTCTCTCTTCCCTCTCTCAGGTTTCCGGTATTTCGGGTCTTCGCGGAGCAAGGGGAGTACAGGAAAAGCTTGAATCAAGTCTCGATAATATACTCCTTAGCAGAAAACTTGTAAGACTTGAGGATAGCGTTCCCGTGGATATTGAGAAGGCAATATGGACTGGATACAGGCAAGATGAGCTTTCAGCTCTTATGGGAAAACTTGAATTTAATTCCCTTCTTGATGAACTTAAAATGGCACTTCCTGAGGGTCTGGCCGAAGGAAGTGGGGATCTGTCGAGTGATAGCCATAACAAGCCTAAAAAAGATTATAGTATAATCTCGATAGATCAGCTTCGTGAAAAATTGGCCGGAGATCCTCCTGAAAAATATTTTGCAATAGATACTGAAACGGATTCTCTTGATACAATGAAGGCAGAACTTCTTGGGGTGTCAGTTTCGTGGGTTCCTGAAAGGGCTTTTTATGTAGATGTTTCAAAACCAGGAGGGAGGGAGAGCGACCCCTTAAAGTGCGAAATGCTAGGGAAGACCCTTCTTCCTTATCTTTCTTCTGGTACTCTGATAAAGTGTGGGTCAAATCTCAAGTATGACATTCGAGTTCTTGGCAGGTATGCTATGAATCTTGAACCTCCTCTTTTTGATACCATGGTTGCCTCATATGTTCTTCGTCCCGATGGTCGTGAGCATGGTTTGAAGGCTCTGTCGCTAAAATATCTTGGCGAGGAAATGAAATCCTACAAAGAGCTTACAGAAGGAAGAGATGGTCTTTTTGGGGTACCTGTTCAGGAACTTGCTGAGTACGCAGCTCATGATGCAGATGCTTCTCTTCGTCTTTCTGTATTTCTTGAGGGATGTCTCAGGGAGGCCTCAAAATTGATAAGCGATCCTGGTCTGTATCGTGTGTTTGAGGAAATAGAAATGCCGCTAGTTCCGATTCTTGCCCGTATGGAAGATAATGGAATAAGGGTGGATCTGGAGATGTTAGGTGATCTGGAATCTGAATTTGCTTCAGACCTTAGCAATCTTACGAGAGAAATTTACAAGGAGGCGGGTGAAGAGTTTAACATAAATTCACCAAAGCAACTTGGAGTTGTTTTATTCGAGCACTTGGGCATACCAACTAGCGGACTAAAAAAAACCCAGACAGGATTTTCTACTGATGCAGGAGTACTTGCCAGGTTGCAGGGGATGCATCCTGTGATTGATTTGCTGCTTGAATACCGCGAAGTGCATAAGTTACAATCAACATATATACAAGCGCTTCAAAGGCTAATAAACAAGGATACGGGACGTATCCATGCATCGTTTAACCAGGCCGTTGCTGCTACTGGTCGCTTGAGTTCAAGTGATCCAAATCTTCAGAATATTCCAATTAGAACAGAACGTGGAAAACGTATAAGAACCTTATTTACTGCTGAACCGGGAAAGGTTCTTGTTACAGCGGATTACTCACAGATTGAGCTTAGAGTGCTTGCTCATCTTTCTGGCGACGAGAATCTCTGTCAGGCTTTTCGGGATAGAGAGGATATTCATACAAAAACCGCACGAGAGCTTTTTGGAGAGACTTCTTTCAGTGATCTTTCAACTTATCGAAGAATTGCAAAAACCATAAATTTTGGAATAATTTATGGAATGGGTGCTTTTAGGCTGGCTGGAGATCTGGGAGTTTCAAGGGGAGAAGCCCAGGAATTTATTAATACTTATTTTGATCGCTATCCCAAAGTAAAGACTTACTTTGATTATCTGAAGGAGCAGGCAGAGTTAAGAGGGTATGTAGAAACTCTTTTTGGAAGAAGAAGGTATGTGGCTGATCTAGACATGGAGGGTCGTGATAAGGGATATGCCGCAAGGTCCATGATGAATGCTCCAATCCAGGGCACTGCAGCGGAAATTGTAAAGGTTGCCATGATTTCGCTAGACAGGGCCTTTTCAGGCAGAAGAGATGAAATCAGGATGGTACTTCAGGTTCATGACGAGCTGGTTTTTGAAGTTCCTCTGGAAAAGGCTGATTTTATTGCAGAAGAGATAAGATCAGGAATGGAGGAAGCAGTACAACTTAAAGTTCCTTTGGTCTCGGATGTTTCGATCAGTTCTTGCTGGGGCAAGTAACCTTCTATAACCATTTAGTTTTTTCAAGCCCATTCAATTCATGTAGTTTTTGGCAAAAGTGTGATAAAAGTTTCGCCTTTGTTTGTTTTATTTGATGAAGGTCTAAACAGGACGGAATACTTGCTTAAAAAGAGGAAAGAAGATTTTCTTAACACATCTGAAGGGTCCGGTATGACTTCTGCCTCGGTTGTTGGGTGGAAGAACCCTGTCTTATCCGATCAACTTTCTGAAAAAAAAGCCAATGTTGAAGATCCCGATAATCAAGTTCCTACTGATAGTTCGGTTAGTGAAAGACGCTTGGTTGAAGAGAGTAACTGGATCAAACTTGCCGTTGATGGAGATCGGGAGGCCTTTAAAAATCTCTTTGAGCGCTATTATCCAAGGCTTAAGTCCGTTGCAAAGGGAATTTTGTTAAATGAAGAGGATGCGGCCGACGTCTGCCAGGAGGCATTTTTCAAGGCATATCGAAATCTTTCATCTTTTCGCGGGGGATCATCGTTTTATACATGGATGTACCGAATTGTTTATAATCTTTGTATTGATCTTGGTAGGAGATCGTATCGAAAGCGTGAGGTAACTGCCGTTGAAGGTCTTGATTTTGAGCAAGTAGGTGGAAATTCCACGCAATATGAATATTTACCCCCCCCTCCATCGTCTCCAGAGGATGAGTTGTATCGGGCCAGGCTTGGTGAGATTATAAGGGTCGCAATGGAAGAACTATCACCAAGCCATAGAGCAGTTATCAGACTTAGGGAAATTGACGGCCTTTCTTATGATGAGATTAGCAAGGCTACAGGATGTTCCACTGGAACAGTTATGAGCCGTTTGCATCACGCAAGAAAGAAATTAATAGATATTCTTAAAGAAATGCTGGACGAAAAATAATCAGAACTATGTGTGGCTAATTACAATTGGTGAGAGTCTTCTATGAGAAGTATTTTTGGTGGCAAGTTGGCAGGAAAAAAATCAGATTTTCTTCTCGAGTCAATTTTTGATGATGAAATAGAAGAGAGTGGGCTTAAGAGTATTTCGACTCATTTTTCTCCAGAAAAATTGGCCGCCGAGATCAGTAGCAGAGAAAAGTTGGGTGCGATTTTAAGAGAGCACCTGGATATAAAACTTGACACAAGCTCTACTCTGGAAGCATGGGCTAGCCTGGAAAATGATATAATTGCATATGAAAACTCCCGTGTGCGCCCAGGTCTTGTTTCAAGGATCTTTAATGTTTCACGTTTCGGAGAATTCATTCGTTATTTTTCTGGGTCTTACTTCCCTGTAAGGTATTCAATTGTTGGTGGAGGAGTTGTATCGTTTGGGGTTTTGTTACTTTTGGCAAGCGGACATCTGTTTAGTGGTGATAGTATTGAGTTTGACAAGGCTTTAACAACAAATGATCCTCAGGTTCTTGCCGGAAATATTGTCGATGAAAGTGGCCTTGCCAGCGCTTCTGATACCCGCAACAATTTAAGTGGGCATAGTTCTGATTATGAAAATTCTTACTCTGTAAATAGCAGGCTTAGATTTGAAAGCGTGTTTTCCAGACGTATTTTATCCGCAAATCCAAATGCCGACAGTTCTCGTGTCGGAGATCCATATCATTTGGTTTCAAATGATAAAAATAATATCGAATCTCCAGAAATCAGGTCATACAGACTTTCTGGTACCACCGGAAGGCTAATTGATGTATCTGAAGGGTTTAACAGACGAAATGATCAAAGCCGGAATGATCACAGTTGGGACTCTCAGCTTATAAGCCGGGAAAGAATACTAGAGGAGTTATCGGGTCGCTCTGGCGAGTGATTTGTGTTATTAGGAGTTTCTCGTTCCTTTATTTTTCTTTCATCAAGCAACCACTATAATTATTTATGATAAATCAGCGATTTAATCTCTCATTACTGGAAGATGAGTTTTCTGCATTTCTTGCAAGTGAAAGAGAGCAGAGAGTCACTTGCCATTCTGAACAAGGAGATGCCTACCTTGACAAGATTGAAAAAAAACTTGGAGAGATTCTTCCGGGCGCATTTTTTCTAAAGAGTACCGAAACTGTTTCTTCGGCTGGAATTTCTTCAGGTGTCAACAATCTTGAAAAAAACAAATTATTTTTCGATCAATTATTAATTTATCTTGTTTTAAGAGACGGACTTTTAAAACTTGTTAATACATTGACAATGCCCACTCAGGACATAACACCAACCAGGAGCTCAGATGAGGATCAGGCAAGTCTTTCAAAAATTGAAATAACCGAAATCCAGAGTCGCGTGCTTATGCTAAAGGCGAATATATCAAGAATTGTTGATGATGGCGGAGAAGGTGATTTAGATTATCTTGTTTCCAGTGGAATGAAATCGGCACTTTCATTTCTTTCCGAGGCTATTTGCTCACTTTCCAGATGTTTAAGCTTTTCAGAAAAGGATGCGGGATCTGATTTTGGCAAGGAAGTACTGGCTCAATCGTCATTTTTGCAGGCAATTTTGTCAAGGATTTCATATATAAACTTGAATTCCAGAGTCGACTCTGACATTTGGGATTCGTTGGTCAGGGATAGTGCAACTTAATAAAAGAAAATTTAAATAAGGAGATTACAATGATTCCAGCACAGGTTTCCAGTGCCCTTCAAAAGCAGCTTAATCTTGAGTTTCAAGCTTTTTATAAATATCTCGCAATCTCCAGTTATTGTGAGGCTATAAGTCTAAATGGATTTGCAAAGTGGTTTTCGGCCCAGTCTGAGGAGGAGCGAGGGCATGCCATGAAAATTTATCAATATCTTCTTGATCAGGATGAGAAGATAAAACTTCTTCCTTTAACTGAACCCAGATCAGATTTCTCCTCAATTGAAGATGCCGTTGCTACTGCTCTTGAAAACGAGCAAATTGTTACCAGATCAATTAATGAACTTGCTGGTCTTACAATCAAGGAGAGTGATTATGCCACTCATTCATTTTTAAAATGGTTCATTGATGAGCAGGTCGAAGAAGAGGCTACAGTGAGAACCATGCTGGATCAGGTAAAGATGGTTAAAAACAGTGGGGAGGGGCTTTTGATGCTAGACAGGGAGTTTAGCGCGAGGGGCCCTGAAGAAGATGCGGGCGCAAAATAGTATAATCTATAGGTTAGCTCTTGGCGGCTTAAGCTATAACCTTGAGAGCGAACTATTTAAAAAGAAAAATATCTGCTGGAAGTTTTTTGCTTCCAGCAGAATTGTTAACTTTTCGGCTTTCACTATCTAGTAGTCCGGAAAACCGTCCACTATTGGGCCAGAACTTCCGGCAGAATAAGGAATCAAAACCCTTCTCTCTGATGGAGAAAGCTTAAGATCTTCTGCCACTTTTTTTTCGTATTCTTCCCATATTTCATCTGCTTTCTCGTACAGTGCTATTACTGTGCCGATGGACGGGAAGTCCTTGAAGTTGCCATTCATGGCGGAAGTTATCAGCTTTTCGTACGGCCGGAACGATTGACCTGCTCCACTGGAGGCGCTTCCGATAGCAGGCGAAACTCTTGAGAGACCAAACTCAGGTTTTGAGTTCCTGACGGCATCTTCCTTGACAAGAAGATTCTGACGAACCGAAATACCGTCATCCAGATACATGATGAATCTGTCAGATATTGAGATATCTGCGTCAGCAGAAGGAAGTGGTTTGTGAACCAGTCTTATTTCCGTGTGCTTTTTATCAAGGCATTTTCCCGTTCTGATAAAGAAAGGAACATCTGCAAGCGGACCACTCGAAAAACTTAGTTCGCAGGCAAAAAAAGTAGGAGTTTTCAAATACTCCTCAGATCCCAGATCTGTATAGGATCTTACATTTCTACCCCGCGAAGATCCCGAAGTGTATTGTCCCCAGCAGAGGGGTTTTATTTTCAGCCCAGATACAAGATCAAGCTGCATTTCACGAACGTAGCTTGCTGTTACTTCTGGATGAATGGCTCTTTCGTACATCGCCATCCACACCGAAAGAGGTAGCAGGTGACCAAGCACCATGTCCGCAAATACCCCCATTCTCATAGATTGATAAGTTTCGTGCCTGTGCTCAAGACAGTCAGCCTCATCTGCTATGATAAAGACCCTGGACAGTCTCTTTGAGCGGTACATGCAGTTAAAGCGCGGAATATTCCTTCTTTGAGCTCCAAGTTCTAGCACCATCTGCTTTACCAGATAGTGATCCACAGGGAACACATTATCAAACCCGAAGGTTTCAGTGGCTTCAGAAAAAGTCGTCTTGCACTCCTCGTGACTTGTTCCGTATGGCTTTTCAAGCATAAGGAAGCGTTTTCTTCGCCTGTGAGTAAGGGGTTCAAGAACACCGCTCGTTTTTATAGCCCTGATAGTAGGAACTACCAGATCGGTTGGTGTTGAAAGGCCGAATAGTAGATTTTCCGGGGCCTCAATTTCAACCGAGAACTTTTTCAGATTACGCCAGCTATCAGCGTCATCTGAATTTGCAGCGTAGAAGTAAAGATGCTCCATGAACTTTTCAACAAGTTCAGGGTTTGCATCCTGGGGAAGAGCGTCTCTGACATGCGCCTGAAACGCATATCTGCAAACACTTGTTTTGCCATCCGCTTTTTTTACTTTTCTCCCGATTCCCAGAAACTTTGTATCTGGTGCGAATTCTTTATTACAAAAAATTGCAAAAATTGCAGGCCAGATTTCTTTTTTCGCCCAATCTCCAGTAGCACCAACTACCAGTATCAGGAACGGCTCAAGAACAGTGCTCTTCATTCTATGGAGTCCTTTCAAAAAACCATTAAAACCAAAGTAAGCCACCAAGGCGTTAAGCCATAAGTTTAAAGGCCTTGGTGTTAAAGAAAATACTATTTCCCGAAACCTGACTCGCGAAATTTATTGATTAAGCAACAAAAATCGCAATATGAAAAAGAACAGCGAGTGCGCTTTGCTAACACAGAGCAAAAAAAGGTCAAAGAAAAAATATTAGAATAGTTGTTCGGTTTTTCGATGTTTGACCAGATATTCAAATTGAGTTACGATCTACAGTATGGTGCGAATTGCTTTTCATTATTATTCATCTCCTTCGGCTGCTTCTCCTTTGGCCGATTTATCCTGGGCTGATTTATATTGGGCCGATTTATATTGGGCTTAGGGGCCCTTAATCTTTTACTTTCCCCAGATTTATCTATTAATTTCGGACTTTTATTAAGTTAATTATTTTAACGTGATTAAGGTACAAGATAAGTGTAAAGTTTCGCATTTTTCGATTCAACCCCTTTTAATATTAAGGCCTCTGTCAAATGAAGCTAGTTTCATATGCGGTAAAACTCCTTGGTGATCTGGTAAGCCCGCCTCTGGTATATTTAAGGTTGCGCGAACATTTTTCATGTTCCTGCCTTCTTGAAAGTAGTGACTATAGAGGCGTTGAAAATAGCAGATCCTTTATCGGTGTTATGCCTCTTGCTTCTGTTAGGGTTAAGGATGGTGTCCTGTACCGTGAAATTCTGTCAGAGCCAAAGATCAGAAAAGAACTTTCTCAAAACAAGAACGCACTTGTTAATGAGTTAAATGATTTTCTTGAGGGATTCGATTATGAACTTAAAATAATAAAACCAGATCAGGAAGGATCAAGTTATTTTTACCCTTCAGCAATACACCCCTCTCGTGTTTCATTCTCGGAAGTTCCATTCTCCGGTTTGTTTGGCTACATGAATTACGATGCTGTTCAATATTTTGAGAATATAAAATTTAATAATAAACGAGACGAAGAAAGAGAAATATTTGACGCAAGTTACTCTTTGTTTCGTTATATAATTCAGATTAACCATTTTAAGAGCGAGCTTTATATTACCAGAAACGTACTTCCTGAAATAGAAATGGAAGGACAGGAAGAAGACGAAATTGAGTGTTCTGTAAAAGAGAGCCTGAAAAGTATCAGTCGCATAATATTTCAGGGAAGAACCGGAGTTAGTAGTTTTAGGGCCTCGGGAGAGCGAACTTCAAATTTTACCGACAAAGAGCACATAGAGATAATTGAGAAATGTAAAAAACATATTCAGCGTGGAGATATTTTTCAAATTGTTCCATCGCGGCGTTTTTCGCAGAATTTTTCTGGTGATGATTTTCTTGTTTACAGGGCCCTAAGGGCCATAAATCCCTCTCCATATTTATTCTATTTTGACTTGGGTGATTACAGGTTGTTTGGTTCTTCTCCCGAAGCACTGTTAACGGTATCAAATGGAAGGGCGTCCAGTTATCCGATAGCGGGAACGGTTCCAAGAACTGGGGATAGTGAAGTAGATGGCAGAAGAGCGAATGAACTTCTTTTAGATCCAAAGGAAAACTCTGAGCATGTCATGCTGGTTGATTTGGCAAGAAACGACCTTAGTCGTTTCTGCACTAATGTCTCTGTGCCTGTTTTTAGGGAAGTACAGAATTACTCTCATGTTATTCATCTTGTTTCTCGCGTTGACGGAATAATGGACAAGGAAATTAATCCGTTTCAATTATTACAGGCTACTCTTCCAGCTGGAACTCTGAGCGGCGCTCCAAAGTACCGGGCGATGGAATTAATTGATTCCTTTGAAAGAGGTAACAGGGGTTATTATGCAGGAGCAGTGGGAACTGTGGGTTTTTCCAGAAAAGATGCTCAGGGAAAACACCTGCCAGGGGAGCTAAATCATGCAATCATGATCCGGTCACTTTTAAGCAAGAATAACACCCTTTTTTCTCAGGCGGGTGGTGGTATTGTTGCCGAATCTGATCCGGACAAAGAGGTTGAGGAGGTAAAGAGTAAGCTAGAAGCAATCCGCTATGCAATTCGTCTTGCTGAAGAGATTTCTTCTGAGCACATTGATTCTCTTACGCAAGGAACGGGAGATACGAAATAAAAGCATATGAGCAAAAATATTCTTGTACTTGATAACTACGATTCATTTACCTACAACCTTGTTCACATGCTAAAGGCCCTTAGCGGTGAACAAGTTGTGGTTGCAAGGAATGACGAGATTGATATTTCCGAAGTTGAAAATTATGATCATATAGTGCTTTCACCTGGTCCTGGTATTCCTGTTGAAGCAGGTATAATGTTTGATCTTGTCAGGCGTTATTCACCTTCCAGGAAAATTCTTGGTGTTTGTCTTGGGCATCAATGTATTGGTGAAGCATTTGGCGGGACTCTAAATAATTTACCAAAAGTTTTTCATGGAAAAGCTATTGAAACAGAAGTTGTTGATTCCAAAGAAAGTCTTTTTCTAGGTTTGCCCCCTCGATTTATGACCGGAAGGTATCATTCCTGGGTAGTAAGCAGGGAAGGATTTCCCAACTGTCTCAAGGTTACCGCGGTTGACGATGAAGGTGAGATCATGGCACTAAGACACGTTGAATATAATGTAGTCGGTGTCCAGTTTCATCCGGAATCAGTTCTGACCCCTCACGGCGAAAAAATTATTTCTAACTGGTTAAATTCTGATTAAGTAAATTATTAAGTTTTTATGAGTGAAGTTGTTTTTTTAAGAAAAATAATTGATCAGCTTTCATCAGGTTTGTATCTAAACAGATCGACCTCCTGTAATCTTGCCAGGGCTCTTGGATCTGGTAGCGTTTCTCCTGTTTTATCCAGTTGCATTTTGACATTAATGAATACACGCCCATTTTCTTCTGATGAGGTGTTGGGATTCAGAGATGGTATTCTTCAAAGTTCCTTGTGTCTTGATCTTAGTGATTTTGATCCTCTTGATATCTGTGGTACTGGCGGAGATGGAAGAAATTCGTTTAATATTTCAACAGCATCAGCGCTTCTAGTCGCTTCAATAGGTATTCCTGTTTCAAAGCATGGAAACTACGCAGTTTCCTCTTCTTGTGGCTCCTCAAATATTCTTGAGTCTCTGGGATATGTTCCCAAAAATGACCAGGACAGAATTAAATCTGAACTTGATAAAACAAATTTTACTTTTCTTCATGCGCCACTTTTTCACAGAGCCATGAAAGAGATTGCGCCTGTTAGAAAGGAACTTGGAGTAAAAACCATATTTAATTGCCTTGGACCGCTTTTAAATCCTGCTCTTGTTCGTTATCAGCTCGCAGGGGTTTATGGAATATCGGTGTTTAATCTTTACCGTGATGTTTTAGGTGTAATTAATGATGAGCGTGGCGGGGAGTTTTGTGTGGTTTTTTCTACTGATATAGCAGATGAAATTACCTTAACTGCGCCTGCAAAAATCGCATTCTCTGGAAAAGAAATTTTTCTTCGGCCGGGAAGTGGAATTAGATTTGAAGAAGTTGATTTTCCACTTGTAAGAGATTCTGATATTCGGGCGCCGGGCAGCATCAGTGATTCTTGTGATCTTATGAAAAAATTTCTAAGTGGAGATGCTCCAGGGCCCCTTGAAGATGTCATAGTTACAAACGCAGCATTTGCAGTTTACGCAAGGGATATGAGGCAGAGTTTTGAGGGAATTGTTGAGATGTTGCGAGCCTCTCTCAGAGATGGAAGGGCATTTAAAAATACCCGTACCTTAATTGATATGCAGTAGTGTTTTATAGGTAGGAAAGTTGTCAGATTTTTTGGCTAAAATTGTTGAGAGGAAGAAGAACGAAGTTCTTGAAGCAAAGTCCGCTATTCCTGTCCCAATGCTTGAAAAAATGCCAGGCTTTTTTCGTGAGGTAATCAGCCTTAAAGACGTCTTTCTCGAGAAAAGAAATTCAGGGTTTTCTCCGATAATTGCCGAGATTAAAAGGGCTTCTCCTTCAAGGGGGATAATGCATGTTGATCTTGATGTAGAGAAGCTTGCTACTGCTTATCAGTCGGGAGGCGCGGTTGCAATTTCCATACTTACAGACAGGGAGGGGTTTGGAGGAACTGCTGAAGATATAAAACTTGTTAGAGACAAGGTATTTATACCGGTGCTTCGAAAGGATTTTATTGTTGACCCTTATCAGGTCTATGAATCAAGGGCAATTGGAGCTGATATCATTCTGTTAATTGCAAGTGCGATAACTCCGAATGAATGTTTTTCATTGTCAGGACTTGCAAAAAGTCTAGGTCTTGATGTCCTTCTTGAAATTCATGAAGAACATGAAGTAGAAAACTATAATAATGAGTATGTGGATTTTGTCGGCATAAATAATCGTAACCTTAAAACACTTAAGGTGGATATTGAAACATCAGTTAGTCTTTTTGATAAACTACCAAAAAGCTCTATCAAAATATCTGAAAGTGGAATTTCTGAGGTTTCTACCCTTGTGGCGCTTAAAAACAAGGGATTTGACCTGTTTCTTGTTGGTGAAATATTTATGCGAGAAAAAAATCCAGGCGAAGCTTTCCTGAATTTTGTTCGCGATTTCAGGAATCATATATCATGAAACCTTTAATTAAAGTTTGTGGTAATACAAGGTTGGATAATATTTCCAGTCTTGTAAAAGAGCCATTTGTGCCAGATTATCTTGGTTTTATAGCATGTAAAGGATCAAAAAGAATTGTTGATTTCAGGGTTCTTGAAGAATTTATATGCGCTGCTCCTTCCAGGATTAAAACAGCTCTTGTTTTCTGCGGCAATGAATTGAGTGATCTTCAAGGCGTTACCTGCCTTTCCGGCATATCTGCTATCCAGTTTCATAATAATCAAAGCGCAAAATTTATGAAGGATTGTAGAAAAGTTTTTGTTGGAGAATTTATAAAGGTATTTTCAGTTAGTGATGATTTTGATTTTTCCTCATGCCTTGAGTTTGAGGAGGTTTCTGATTTTTTCCTTTTTGATACCGGTATAAGTGGGACTAAAATTTCTGGTGGTACTGGAAGCACCTTTAATTGGGATAGATTAAAGGATTACAAATCTACTCGCCCTTATTTTCTTGCAGGTGGAATTGGCCCTGATGATGTTACGCGGATAAAGAACTTGGCGAAGGAACAGGTAATGCTTTTGGGGATTGATATAAACAGCAGGTTTGAGACAGCCCCAGGTCTAAAGGACACTGAGCTTGTAAAAAGATTTATTGAGGAGATTCGTCGATGAGTGAATTTTTGTCTGGTAAGTACTTTGTTTCAGATGAGGGCTATTATGGAGAGTTCGGCGGAGCGTTTATTCCCGAGATGCTATACCCAAATATAAGTAAACTTGAATCTGTATATCGCGAATTATTAAGTGATATGAAATTCAAGAAAGAGTTTCAGATGTTACTTCGTGATTATGTGGGGAGACCTTCTCCTTTAACTTTTGCAGAGAGGTTATCACAAAAGTCGGGTGCAAAAATTTATTTAAAGCGTGAGGATCTTAATCATACCGGCTCGCACAAGATAAATAATGCTATAGGCCAGGTGCTTCTTGCAAAGCGTCTTGGTGTGAATCGTGTTATTGCTGAAACAGGAGCTGGACAGCATGGAGTAGCTACTGCTACCGTTTGCGCCCTGATGGGTCTTCGTTGCGTGGTTTATATGGGTGCTGTTGATGTTGAGAGGCAGTCTCCTAATGTTTCAAGAATGGAGATGCTTGGTGCAGAGGTTCGACCTGTTCATTCAGGTAGCAAGACTCTAAAGGATGCTACCAATGAGGCTATGCGAGACTGGATTTGTAATCCTGAAGATACATATTATCTGATAGGTTCTGTTGTAGGACCTCATCCATATCCTGATATGGTATCTTATTTTCAATCAGTAATAAGTGAAGAGATTCGTTTTCAGCTAAAAAAAGTAGAAGGCAGAGAAGAGCCTGATTATGTAATTGCATGCGTGGGTGGTGGAAGTAATGCAATCGGCGCGTTTTATCATTATTTAAACAGTGAGAATGTCAGGCTCGTTGGGGTTGAAGCTGGCGGAAAGGGTATTTATTCCGGGTTTTCTGCAGCTACTACTGCATTGGGATCTCAGGGGGTTCTTCATGGTTCGAGGACTATTATAATGCAGGATGAGTTCGGTCAGATTACGGAAGCACATTCAATTTCAGCGGGCCTGGATTATCCGGGAATTGGTCCGCAGCATGCCTATCTGTACTCAACTGGAAGAGCTCAGTATGTTAATGTTACAGATGGAGAAGCGCTTGAAGCGGCGTTGTTACTTAGTGAGAAAGAGGGAATATTACCCGCTCTTGAAACTGCACATGCGCTTGCTGCACTCGAAAAAATGAACTTTAAAGTATCTGATGTCGTGGTAATTTGTCTTTCCGGAAGAGGAGATAAAGACCTGCAGACATATCAGGATTATAGGTCGAGAAATAATAAAAGGATATAGTATGCTAAGTAAGGCTGAAAAATTGAAAGAAGCTTTAAATAGCTCGACAAGGCCACTTTTTTCAATATTTTTAATGGCTGGTTATCCTGATCTGAAAAGCACTGGTCCTCTGCTTTCTGTTTTGTCAGAGGAAAAAATTGATTTTATAGAAGTGGGTTTTCCATTTTCCGATCCAATTGCAGATGGAAGCATTATTCAGGCTGCAAGCGAAAAATCGATTAGAAATGGCATGCATCTTGAGATACTTTTTAATCAGCTTAGGGAAATTAAAGATAAAATTGATACTCCGCTTATTATGATGGGGTACCTAAATCCCGTACTAAGGTTTGGCTTTGAAAAATTTCTTGATTGCTGTGAAGAGTGTGGAGTAAGTGGTCTTATCATTCCTGATCTTCCACTTATTGAGTACAGAAAAGAGTGGAAGCGTGAGCTTCTTAATAGAAAGATAGGTTTTGTTTTTCTTGTTACTCCATCAACAAGCGAAGAGAGAATCAGGGAGATTGACAAGGAATCTCCTCTATTTATTTATGCAGTCTCCTCTTATTCTCTTACCGGATCAATAGTTAGTAACAGCGTAACGGAGTATCTTGAGCGATTAGCTTCAATGTCACTTTCAAGTCCGCTGGTTGTCGGGTTTGGAATTAGTGATCGTGATAGTTTTTCAAGAGTTACAAGTGTTGTTCCAGCAGCGATTATAGGAAGCGCCTTTTTGTCGAGAATTTCAGACGGTGGAGATTATGTTGCCCAAGCCAGAGATTTTGTAAGGGAAGTGCGTGGAGGATGCTTGTAGTAAGTGATCGGTATCCCATATTTTAGACACTTATAATTATTATCACTTTTCCGAATTAAGTGTCTAAAATATGGGATACCGATCAAGTTGCTATTTGATATGGGCGCCAAATTTCTTAATACGGAAAATCAAATCTATGGGGTAAATTCTTTGATGAATCCACTCAATAGGTAGTAGGAGCTTGATAATTGCAGGGCTAATATTCCATGCCAGAAGTACCAAAATAATTATGCCAAGAAAATAGTCCATTATGAAAGGCTTTGTGCATTTTTAATTAAGAAATTTGGTAGTAGGCAAATGACGAGAATTTTGTAGTAGTTTTAAGCTACCTTGTCACCTTCTCTTTGTCTGCTCTTGTTTGTTTTAGTTGCCGATAATCCTTCTCTGATGAGGAAATAATTGTACTTTACCTGAGTGTTTTTTTCGGATAGCGTTAGGGCCTGAAACCTATTAAATCTTTGCAAGAGAGCATATCATATGGACAGTTCTTTAATCGTGCTGCTTGGCTTTTCACTGCTTGTTTCCATTTTCTTTTTTCTGGTTCAGCCCATATGGGCAATTATAGAGTGCGCTGTTTCAGAAAGAAGTAATTCATCCAAGGCTATATGGATAATTCTTACTGCCTTCTTTTGGTCTATGGCTGGGTTTTTCTATGCTTTGGTAGGAACTTCTTCAAAGGCTCTTCGGTATGTATCCATCTTTTTTGCCTTGCCTGTAATTATATTATTCGGGCTTGGGGCGTATGTTTATCTAAACGACCCTGCAGGATTTCTTGAAAAAATTGAAAAAACAATAGAAGAAGCATTGCCACCAGAGGTTTTGGAGATGGTGCTGGAGGGGTTAGATGATCCTTCAGAGTTTGAAAAAAAGATTGATATGGCAATCGAAAAGATGGATAAAGCTTCCAGGGAAATCGAAAGCGGGAATGATCTCGATATTGAATCTCTTGGAAAAGAGCTCGAAAAATTGGGAAAGGAATTGCAGGACAAGGAACCTGATTCAGGTACAAGCGATGAGACTCAAGATGAACCAGAGGATAAGAAATCCTACAATGACAGATCTGATTCAGAATAGTTAATTCCGGATTTTTCCAGATTATTATATGAATTCTTACAGGTTATTTGTTGGTGCTCTTTTTCTTTTTGTAAATTACACCTTTTTTTTCTTCGAAAAACCTTCTGAGTTTACCTCGTTTTCACTTATTAACTGGTCGGGGTCTGCTCCTTGCAGCTTTGAAGAATTAAGTACGGTTGATTCAACTTCAAGGGCATTATCCGTCAATCTTCCCTTTGATGGCGTGGGGTCGTCTGCTTATCTAGCTTGCGCTTCCCAGTTTATTGAAATTAACGATGTTGTTGCGCGCTTTCATTATGTTTTAAAAACATCAGTAGCCGACTCTCCCTTTTCAATTCGATTTGAGAATGAGATCGGTGAAACACTTATTGAATCTATCATTCCAGTTTCTCCCTCTCCGCCTCAAATCTGGTCGCCTTTATATATTAATATACCTTCTCATCTTGTTGGTTCTCGTGCGCGAGTTAGTCTTCTGATTAATTCCAGTTTCAGGGAAGTGTCTGAAATAAGCTTTAGAGACAGGTTCGAGTTTTTGACCAAGGTGCCGGAGCCTTATTCGCTATTTAAAATTCCAATGCAGACAAACGATCTTGTAAAAAGTGTATCTCTTGCTGGAATACTGTTTCTCATGATTCTCTCGGCTATTTTTCTCAAGGATAATCAGGGAATATTATTTTTAGCTATTCTTGCGCTTTCTTCTGGAGCTCAGTTTTTATCGCTCAAGCCTTATTATTATTTTGATGAGTGGCATGTTATTGGACGATTTTCGGAAATTGGCTTTAGTGGAATATGGCATCTTCATAACGAGCATTTCCTTCCTTTATACTTTGCCTGGTATTATTTTGCCACTTCATTTCTGGGTAACAATTACCCTGTACTTTTATTTATAACTTTAGTGCTTCATGTTTTACATGGTGGAGTAATTGTTAGTGTTTTAAAGGAGTGTGGAGTAAGCGTCAGGGCATCCAGAGTTATTGCATTTCTCTTTTCTGTCAGTGCACTTCATGTTGAAGTTATGGAATGGGCATTTGAGCAGTGTATAATTCTCTGCTCGATAGGAGGATTGCTGTCTTTCAGGTACGCACTTCGTTATATTAGGCTTGGCAAAAAGAAAGATTTTGCTTTTGTTCTTGTTCTGGTTTCGTTTCTCCCGCTTTTATTTGGAAATGGATTTGTCTGGGCACCTCTTCTTGTTTCTCTTTTACTGGTGTTTGTAGTTTTTAAATTATCTATAAATAGAAAAATTATCGCTCGCCTTGTTTTCTCTTTATTTGGTGTGATGGCTGCAACCTCAATTCCAGCCATGCTTTACATCTGGAATAAGCCTGTCGTTGATGGAGGAAGTGGGTCTTCTGCCGGGGTATCATCTATTTTGGATAATTATGAAGCTATAATTTCATATATTGTAGTAGGCAGTGGCCTTGGCTCTGGTTTAAGGTCTCTAGGTTTGTATCCAAACCTTACCCTGTCTCCTGTCTGGGAAGGACTTGTAAAAATTTCTCCAGGAGTCCTTGATCAGCTAAATTTGTGGATAGCGAAACTTGAAGTAACTTTGGAAGTTTTTCTGGGTGCTGTTGGTTTGGTGCTTCTTTTGTTCGGAGGTTTGTTGTTTTCGGGACGAAAGCCTGCTTATGGTAATTTTTTCTATGTTAAGGCCGGCTTTATTATGCTTTTTTTTTCATTTCTTCTTCCTGCAATTGGTCGTTATAATCTGGGGGTTCTTCAGTCTCTTGCTCTCAGGTATCAGTATCAGGCTTTGCTAGGGGTTGTATTTCTCATGGTTCCATTGGTTGAGCGTATAATTTTGCTATTTGGTAATAGTTGTGGTTATTCGCTTAAGAGTGCTCTTGTATCTTTCCTTAAAACAGTTGTCTTTCTCCTGTTATATTTATGGTTAGGAGTTCAATCTTATCTGGTTCTTAACTTTTCATATTTTCGGCATCTTGGAGAAGTTCATCGCATTTATGTTGCCGAACTTGTTGATTGGGATAATCGTGCTCAAGTGTTAAAAAATAATACTCCTTATGAAGGAACTGGGTCTTTAGGCGGGGCGTTCCCCGTCCATTTGCCAACTATAAGTCTTGGCTCTCATCCTCTGGATATTCTTCGAACTAGAAAACAGTATTTACTTGATTCTTCCACTTCCGAAACGGGCGCAAGCAGTGACTTGCCTAAACCCGCATCAAGCACATTGTCGCCCGAAAAATCAAAAAAACTCTAAACCTTTCCTCAACTTACAACCTCTCAGCGCCATGTTCGTGAATAATACGGGTCAAATAGTTCGCCCCTTGAAGTAAACGGGTAACTCATTTATCTCAAAACTGATGTTACCGAAAATTATGGAGCTAAGGTGATTGTTAAGTGCTTTTTTTAGACTACTGATTTTGCAATATGCCCTTTGATGGATAAATGTCGATTAATTTAAGTAGACAAGCATAAGAAAAATGCTGTATATTAGTCGTTTATGGGCAACTTAAATAAATATATAAAATCTTGTCTTACTTTAGCGACCTCTTATATTAGGCCTGCTGTACTAATCTTTCCTTTGGTTTTTGTTGCGGATGGTTTGATTGATAAGGCAGATGCTGAGGATTCTAATGTCCCAAGAACATTTACGCCTGAGAACTTTTCTCACCCAACTAACGCAAGTGTTAGAATAACACCTACACCTACTCCTACACCTACTCCTACTCCTACTCCTACTCCTACTCCTACTCCTACTACACAAGAGCTGTGTACTCATTATAGAATAAATATTAGAGAAACACACCGTCGCGGCAAGTCGTTTTCCGGTGATTATCAGTCTTTATCGTGCCTAGATGAGATAGTTCGAAGCGTGACGGGTGGAAGGCATGACACAGAAACCTTGCAAGCGGTTGGTGCTGAGCAGTGGTCAACAAGAAGAGATGATGATTATGTTGCTGTAAGACTTTATTGTATCGGAAATAATATTCCTCTGTCTAGTTGCCCTTTAGATCCAAATAGAGCACGAGCAAAAAATGCTATTGTGTACCTCGATCAAAATTGTAGGCCCGTGCCCTTAGCCGAAAGAGGTAGAGAGTGTGGCGCCATTAATATGAATTGGGTAATAACACCTATATCATTGATCTGGTCCGAAGATGTCTCGATTGAGCAAGTTGGGGTTCTTACCCGCTTTCCAGTGACTCCAAATAAAGATTCATGGCATATTTGGCGAGCAAGCGCCGACACGCCGCTTCTGGTTTTTGATCCTGAAGGTAAAGGCAACATTAAGGACGCTACTCAGTTGTTTGGTAACTTCACTTTTGGTGGAAAATCTCCATACGCTGTATCATTTGCTTCTCTCTCCAATAAAATACCTTTCTCCATTAATGATATAGTTCAATGGAGAGATGGTTTTGAGGCCATGGGCGTTCTCGATGCCAATCAAGATGGTGTTTTAGATGGAGTTGAGCTTGATAACCTCTCGCTCTGGTTTGACAGAAACCAGAATGGCATCTCTGAGGCAGGCGAAGTAATGCGGGTTAAAGATCTGAGTATTACTGAGCTTCGATACAGAAATGGAACGAGTGATTATCTTGGTAACATTAATCTGCAAAGTGGATATACTGTATCGCAAAATGGAAAAACCAGAACTGGAGCTCTGGTTGACTGGTATACTAATAGCTTTAAAACACCAGATGAGGCAATTTCAGGTCTTCAGACTCGTTCGTTTTTCTCGAATATGCTGGGGGAATCAAATGTAGGAGTTATATCCAGTGATGGTTATATTCAAGGTGCAAGACCTATAGTTGTGGACAGTGATAATCCAGATAATGATATTTCACAACATAGTTCCAAGAATTCTGATTTAAAGATGGCTTCTGTTTGGTATTGGGAGGCAGATCTTGGCCAGGCGCCTACCTCATTAAACTCAAGTGGATATCTGTTTATTGAGGAAGGTGAAGAAGGGGAATTTATAGGGGCTTCTGTGATTGAGGTTGGGCTAAGGAATGATTCCGATCGGGTTAGTAGCGTGCTAAATATTGTGCCACTTAAGGGAACAAGAAATAATTCCAGGGGATTTGGGGAGCTTGAGTTCGAAATAGCGCTTTCTGAACCTCAAATAAGAACTTCTAGTTCAGCAAAGATTAATGATGAAGGGACTTCGATAGTCGGAGAGAGTAGGGTTAGGGATGCTATTGGTACTGAGGTTCGTTATACCTGGAAAGGAAAAAAAGTAGGAGAGATGAAACTACCTTAATATATGGTTCCTCTGTGCAAATTGTAAATTTTACACAGGAACTATATACTACCTACTACAACTTGAAAACTTGAACTCCTAAATCAATCATTCGGAAACAGACCCTTCAAGCATTTTCGTTATCAACTAGTTGACTCTTGCTTTAATTGAAACCTTGCCACCTTCAATCTCTACTCTGAAGCTTACTGCATTTTTACCTTTATCTGCTCCAAGTATTTTTGCTTTGCCTTGAATATCTGCGCTAAACTTTTCAAAAGTGAGGTGACTACTTGCAAGGCCTGAGTTTTCCAGAGCTCTTCGATATGTGTCGAAGAGTTCCCTGACCGCTTTTTCAGCTTGTCCTTCGCTTGAATTTCTTCGATTAATCATCCTGTTTTCGTCGGCCCTAATTTTGCTTTTAAACTTGTCCCGGTGGTAATTACCTTCTTCTCGTTGTTTTAATACCCTTTCCCAATATGTGGCCAGAGTTTGAAATCTTGCTACAAGATTTTTCAGCCTGAAGTTAGCCTGGGAGTTTCGGAACGGAGAGCGCAGCAATTCACGTGAAAGTCTGCTTACTTCCTTATGTTCTTTTTCGGGTTGAAATGGCAGTAAGCCGCAAAAATATTGTTCGTAGAGAATTTTTAGTTCTTTAAGCCTTGCCTCAAAAGCATCAAGTTGCTCCTGTACAATTCTTGAATTTGTTTTAGGGGTATTTTGTTCTTCAAGATTTGACATGGCTAAAGCAAATTTAAATTGTGTTTCAGCGTGTTATCGACAATTTTAAAACAACACTTAACTAACCTTTAAAACTAGTCCTTTTAAGTACTCGGATTCAGGATGAAAGGGGTTAATTCGGTGGCAAGGGGCTTGATTAAGGGAATTCATTAATTGAATGGTTTTACCTTCTCTTTTAGCTGCCCGACTTGCTATACCAAAAAGCTCTTTTTGCCCTAAAAACTGGGAACAGCTAAATGTAAAAAAGAGGCCACCGGGTAAAACTCTTCTTATGGCATGAGTATTTAAAAAATCGTAGGCAGAGAGACCTTTCTTTTGATCTTTTTTTTGCTTGATAAGAGCAGGTGGGTCAAGAATTACAATATCAAAATTTTCATTTTCATTGGGGAGATATTTTTTTATATCGGCTTCTATTGCTTGGTGCCTTAAGTTTCGTAGACCATTCGGAAAATTAAGCGTAATATTTTTATCCAGCAATTTTAGAGCTTCTGTTGATGAGTCAACAGATATAACCTTGGAGGCTCCTGATTTCAGGGCATATAAGGTGTAGTGCGCACTATATGATCTGACAGGCACCCTGGATTTCTTACGTTATTGTA
>DAOLCO010000009.1:0-42700 GCA_035327825.1 Oligoflexia bacterium
AGCCTCAGTGCGATGCAAGGAAAACCCAAATACAGACACTTAGCAATTCTTTCCTCTTGAATTCAGGGGAAATGGATCTAATAGTTAACGGTTACCCACGATCTGCCTCTGCACGCTAACGGCACAAGAAAGGCATAAAGTGCTAGCCATATCAAACACTCACCTTGCTCGTGACGGAGTATCATGAATAATGTGGGCTAAAGAGATCAAGATAAGAAGATATAAACGTATCAACAAATTAGCAATATGAGATGGAATTGCAAATACACAAACAAAGATGGTTTCTCCTCCGATAGAACCATTGAAATTAAAGTTTTTGCTTGAAATACTAGTATTTTCTAACTGTTGGCGCGATTTCCTCAATTGTTTTCCCTTTCTTAAAAAATGGAATTCCGCCGTTTGAAACTAAAAAGTAAATAAAAACAAAAAGAAAGACGTACATTGAAAACTTAAAAATGCGACTGAAAAAAGTCTCAAAGCTCATCATAAAACCTTTCGAAAACAAAGTGGAGGAAGAAACCCACATGATAAACTACTACCCATAAGAGGCTACAAATAAAAGATATTTTATCATTTACCCAGGCCTCAAATCAATTTTAAAGGTTGCAAATTCAGGGCTTTTCTTCATAACAAGTGAAGAGGCCAAATCCAGTATTCTGCATTTTTTACCTCTTAAGGTTATGAATAAGGTAAATCAGAATATGATATATAAATAAGCCCTTATTAATCCCCATTTTTTGCTCTTTTAAAATTTAAGTTAGGGAAGATTGATTAAGCAGCAACGAGTTCTGAGAATCTTCTCAGTAATCGTTGTTGGTCTTTTTATTATTTTATTTTTTTAAAGGAGTGCTCAAATGAGTGCTTTAAGAGCAGTAATTGAAAACTTCAAATGGGCGGTGCGTGCGGCCGTCCTGACTTTTTTTTTCTTGGTTTTCCTCTTGATCCTGAACGGCTCTTTTGTAGCCGTTTTTCAGTGGCTTGTCGCCACTGTTGGATCGCTGGGAATCCTGGTGATCTTTTTCGTCTCTTACTTCCTGATTTCGCCGTTCTTCACCCCAGGAGGTCTATCTGGAGGTGGAGGAGGCGGCGGAGGAAGTTCCGGGGTGTCGACTTCGAGTAGCTCCTCAAGCAACTCGTCGTCGTCTTACTCCGGGGGACCTATCGGCACAGCTGATAGTTCTCCAGTAGGAGGAGGAGATGGAGGAGACGGTGGCGGAGACTAGATGATTCGCCAGAGAAAGTTTGCAGGCGGGATGAGATTGCTACCAATTTCATCCCGCCAAATGGGTCATTAAGGAAGCATTTTTTAGGGTTTTTATAAGGGTTATTAGACCAACAACTTTTTTTTCTAAAACATAGGTGAGGTGGGGATTATAAAAATGCTATATTCTTCTTTCTGCGGATTTCTAAATAAGATTCTTCCTCAGCTAAATTAAATTTAGTCGTCCCTGAAAAAACCACTAATTTAGTTTTCCCTTAACCCGCATTATTAATCATTCTCCTAATCAGTCGCGCTAATCGCACGTCTTCCGGGGTTTTCATAAAATTCTAAAGTATAAATATTTACTTAGGAAGAATGTTATTCAAAAATTCGGCAATAGAGGAGATGTATACCTCGATCACCCCACCACCTGATTTTTTCTTTTGTTTTAAAGAATAAGCTGGAATAGTTCATAAAATTTATAAAGCAATTTTAAAAAATACAAAGATAAAATTACAGGTGGGGCGGAATAAGTTCAGGCTTGATGTCTTCTGAGGAGCGGATTGTTTTTGAAATTTTTCCTAAGCTAAATATACACAATAAAATTTCAAAAATCCCTCGGAGAAATTGCGTTTAGCAATTTCGAGAATGAGCTCCTCGGGAGACATCAAGCCTGAACCTCTTTGGTGGGGGAAGCAATTATTGATACTAAAGACACCCTCGCCAATTGGCTCTTCGACCAGGGTTTTTTTATCCATTAAAAATTCAGGTCGATTCACATAACTACTTATTAGAGATTCTTTCGTATTAACAATAACTTCGCAGCTTTTCAGGGACGACTATTTAGAATTTTATGAAGGCCCTCGGACTCTTTTTATTTCGCAAAGTAGAACCAAAGCTGATATATACCCCTCGTGATTTGATTTTCCGTATGGAAAATCAAATTGGGGTATGTGAGCCGGAGGCGAACCAGCCTGCGACGAGCTCAGGCCGAGTGGATAATCATATACTGAACGCCCAGAATGTCAGTCACCCGAAGGGTGTCAAGAAAAGCTCTAAAACCATTATGTTTCCTTTCTTGAAGGGCCTGACGGCCCTCAGTCTATTTCAACGAGGGGTATACTTGTATCTGGTTCGCCTCCGGCTCACAATATACTGAACGCTTATGTGGGTCTATGCAAATACGGAAAACCAAACTGCGTTCAGTATATCAATTCAAGTAATCAACGCAGCAACAATTTCCAGATACCACTCTGCGAAATGAAAAGAGGAGAATGAGCAGTAAGAAGATTTCAGCATTTTGATCATCAAGGCTGCGAAAACTACTGCCTTCTTACCCCAAATCTCTCAAAGCGAACTGGAAAAGAATCAATCCAGTTTCTAAGTGCGCCATGTTCGGGGTGCCCACTGTTTATTTGCTCAATTTGCCTTAATTTCCCCATTACTCCTTTGGGGCCGCCACCAAATTCCTCTAATTGATTTGAAAGACCCTGGAATAATCTGTCAACAGTTTTTACTGTAGCTTCATAAGTGTCGCGTGAGTTTTTAAAGCTTTCATCGTTGTATAATACTCCTGCACTCTCAGGTGTAATACTTCTTATACTTCCAATCAGTGCTTCATAAGGAGCTCGCATACTTTCTCCTGAAGTTCTAATGGCAGATTGCATATCAGCTTCAATTTGTGAAGAAGTATCATGATACAGTTTCCAGAACTGGGCTGTAAGTAACTGTCTTCTGTTTTGTCTTTCATTTTCAGGCAAAGTATCTGCTTCTTCAAGACCGGTTAAGAGAGCAGATTCAAGAATAGAGATTCGTTTCAAAGTGGCATACGCTGTTGATGTTAGCCGTAGTCCCTCTTCTCCCTGAACTGGACTGTTCCATGGTATGGAAGAATCCCATAGTAAATGCCTGAAGCGCATAACGTTTTGCTGAACAGACTGATCTTCTGCTGCTAAAAGCTCAGCTGAGTGATTTTTCATCAGATAATTAATAATCCGGGGATCAAGTATTTCAGAAGGTTCGGCAACTTTCCATCCCATCATTGAAAAACCTTCAAGAGATTGATGAGCAAGATTTGAAGCAAGTTTTAGCAAGGAATCAGATTCTTCTGTTACAGGAGTTCTTTCAATAAGTGTTCTTAGGGCAGAGTCAATCAGGTTTGGTGTGTCAAATAGTTTTGAACTGCTGAAATTTTGATCAATTCTTGTCCATTTATTCTGATCTTCTTCTGTGTATTGAAGGAAATCAGGTATGGATTTTCTATATTTTTCAAGCTGTGTAAGAGCTTCGCTGTATTTTCCCTGGGACATAAGTTCATCTGAGGCTTTAAAAGCATCCATGTCACGATTGGCAAGGTCTGCAGTGATAAGATACTGAAGATCAATTTGAGCAAAACTATCTGTTATCTTTCTTCCGTTAGTCCACAATTGCCCCGGATCAAAAGGATTTATACCTGTAGCTGAATCTACTATTCGATCTATAGATCTTTCAGTTCGTCGTAGATCTATATATGCATTTGAAATCAGGTTTTTAATGATCTCAGGATCTTTTATTGCTCCGAAGTCCTTATCTGAATATTTACTTTGATTTACACCTGATTCTATTTCCTTAAGTCGATCTTTTAGTTGCAGGTATTCTTCCTGATATTGAAGTCTTGCTGTTTGTTCTCTTTTAAACTTGTCATAGGAATCAAAAACTTCTTTTTTGGCAGTGACTATATCAAGTTTAGATACCCTGCTTGATAAAGAATCAAGAAATGGCATTGTTGGAGGCATCGTTTCCAAATTCTGACTCTGAGTCAGATTTTGCTCTGGGGTTGAAAAATCAACAGGTGGCATTCTTCCAGCAGGTGGCGGGCTTCCAGGGGTTCTCCCTCTTTCAGTTCTATAATCTTCAAGGGTTTGGGTCATAATTTGCTGAATTGTCTTCTGAAATTTAAAAGCGCAGTATTCATTATAAATCCTCTAAATCTTTATGCTTCAGAATACCGAATTTGTGCCATAACAATTTAGTATGGCTTTGTAAAAATCATTTAAGGGCTTTGATGGACGATCCGCGCCAAAGAAATATTAATGGTAATGGTACCTTAAGTATTCCTCAATTTAATCCTGATGCCTTTAAGGTCATAAGTCCACTTTCCCTGGGTGTTAGTTTGCCAGAAAGTGCAGGCACTGAGTTCACAAGCGGTAACAATAAGCAAAATCTTCCATTTCTTTATGATCCAAACAAAGACCTTCAAAGTGGAATACCTGGTTCCTTGTCTGAAGAAATCAGAAATAACGAATCACTTAATCCAATGCACAGGCGTGCTCTAAGGGACAGTGATCGTCTTGGTGGCAGGTCATATAATTTTGATTCAAAAGGTGTGCCGACCGCTAATCGTGAATTTGAGGCAAGTCAGGTAAGTGCTCGTCTTCTTTCGGGGGGTGGGGTGTCAAGCGCTGAGAGTATAGGAAATGTTGTTTCTGAAGCGGGTAAAATCAGAGAAGAAATCAAAGAAAGACTAGAAAGGGAAACCGAGTTTATAAAAGGCAGGGAAGCTGAAATTAAAAGGGCAGAAGCTGAAAAAACAGACCTTGCCAGGCATGATAGATATCTTGGAATTGCAAACCTTCCATATACTTTTCTTCATCACGCATTTAATAATCGCTTCTGGAAGCAAGGTATTTTTGCCGAACCTCCTACAAGTCTTTGCAAGGAGCAGGACAAAAGAATTGCGGAAATGCGGTCAGAAATTGATTATAGAAAATCACTTGTAGAGGGTCTTAAAGATTCACTCTCAAGGGTCGGAACTCATCTTGATGAATTATCAGAAACTAACAGGGCACTTTCATCTGAAACAGATCCGAGACGACAATTAGAACTTTCAAGAACTGCTAATACAAAAACTCACGAACTGATAAGAGCTCTTGAGAAGGGAGTAGGACATGATGACAAGGAATCAAAAAAATCCTGGGATGAGACAAGAAAAAATTTAAATAAAAGTCTTAATGCGCTTCAATATCAGGCTGATCTTGCTGTTGGTGTAGTTGAGGGAGCGGGCAAGGCTGTGGTAATTGGGGGAGCAATTGGCGCTACTGCCCTGACTGGAGGAACAATAATTCCAATTCTTGCTGGAACTGGAGTTGGTGCAGGTGCTTCAATTGGTATGTCTGGTGTTAGTCTTTCAAGTAATCTGTATTTCGGATCAAGTGAAATTACTCTTGCCGGAGAAGCAGTAAAAACAGCTCATGACATCAAGGATGCCGCTCTCTATGCATCTGGAAGTGTTCTTGCCGGAGCTGGGTTATCTTCAATTGCAAGAAAAGTTGGATTAAGCAGGGTTGGTCAGGTTACTACATCAGCACTTCTTCGATTGGGTGATTATTCTCTGGCAAAACCAGTTCAGATGATAATGACAAGAAGTGCTCAGAGTACTGCTATGGTGACAAAACCCATTGGGCTAATTTTTCGGGGATGGAAGGTCGGAGCAATGACAGAGCTTCCTGCTGCTGCTGTTGATACTTATCTCCTTTCAACTCCAGATAGCCTTGACCCAAGTGGTGATCTCCGTGATTTGAAAATTACAACTCTTCAACAACAGCAAAGGCAATTTTTGTTTCGAGTTGGTCTTTCTGCCGCGTCGGCTGGAATGTCCTATCGTATGCAGGGTTTAAAGAATGCAATTAATAAAGGGCCAATTGCATTAATTCCCGGATTAGCAAATTCTGGTGATACTATTCTGCAGCAAGCTGCCAGAAGTCCATTAGGTGTAATTCGTCGTATTCCGGGTGAAATTGTTACAGTTGTTGAAGCTCCCATGACTGCTGCTGCGAGCTTATGGGCGGATGCGGGTCTTACCGGTTGGTATTACGGGACGGAAAAGAGCGCTTCTCCAGAAGAACGAAAAAAACAAATGCAGTTTGTAATGACCTCTGCTCTTGGAGGGCATGTAGCCGGAAGAACAGTTGGAGCAAGGGTAGAAAAAATCCAGAAGGCAAGAAATGAAGCGCTGATTAAGGCAGATCAAAGATTGTTGCATCATTCTAATACTGACATCAGAGATTCTCTTGATATAGTTAGGGCCCGAAATGATGGAGCTATTGTTAGTGTTTTGGCAAGCTCGCCACATGTTATATTAAGTGGAGCAGAAAAGGCTTTAGGAATTACTGCCAAAAACCAGAAGACTGTGGCAGTTCATGTTGGCGACACGCCTGATCTTGCAAGAGTTGAGAGTACAAGACAGGAAGCAAGAGTTGGTCGAAGGGTTGCTTCAATGTCTGATAATGAAATCGGAGGAAGAATAAGAAATTATAACAAACCGTTTTCTGATATTGTAGAAGTTCATACTAAAGGTCGTGCATTTGGATCTGGTGGTGATTCGACTCTTCATTCAGACAGAGATAATTATCAAAGACAGTTGGTGAGTACGGCCAGAGATAGAGCTTCAAGGCTCGCTGTAATTGGGGACGTAGATGATCATGGTCATGCCGGAAGGCTCTCCAGATATATCGATACCTTTAATAATGAAATTAATCCCGCTTCTCCACGTGGTGGCAGTTTGCTTGATCGATTCTTGCGAGCCGTTGATAAGGCTCAAAATCCTTATGGTAGAAACCGTGCGATTCTTCAAACTGATGATATTAAAATTGATAAAGCAGTTCCTCCCGGTCTATATGCAAAAACTGTATTTATGTTTGGTAAATGGTCAGATGCGGCTGGTACCTTCTTTAATACAAAATTAATTATGCCGACATCAGACTTTTTTAATTCAAACAGGTTTATTCCTGAATTTCTAAAAACACCTTTTAATGCTGCTATTGGTTTAGGGTCTCTTGTTTATGCGGCTCCTACCTCATCAATTTGGGGGAGCATAGGAGCCTGGGGTGGAATGGCGGCAGGTGGTGTTTCCATTCTTTCTGATACTGCAAGAGTTGGATCTGGTTTGGCGCGAATTGGTTTGGAATCTACTGGCTTAGGGAGAAGAATTTTTAATCGGGGAAGTGGATTTGATGCAGCAGATCTTCAGGCGCGGGTACGGGAGGGAAATTTTCTTTTAGAGCAGGCACACGCTGCAAATGCGAGAACCCCTGGCTCAATTTCAGATCAACAGATAAGAGCAATTCAACAAGAAGTTAATCTTGCTAATCGCTTATTTGACCGTGCAAATGCCCGCTATAGTGGATTATTTGGAATGATGGCACGTGGTAATGCTTATTTTTATGGTCGTATGTACAAAACCGGAGAGCCAAGGGCTAATGGTGCTGAAGTAGTGCCTGGTAATGAGAGAGTTACTCTGGACAGGCATCTTGACAGATTATTTCGCAGTTCTTCAAGAAGTCAGCTAAGACAAAGTATGGACGATGCATGTGACAGAGCTGTCGAATGTATCAGTATGCCGGTACCACCACTTGGAGAAACTGCTCGTGCTATTCGCACGCTTCTCTCCAGGAATTCAGTGGCAAATGATACAAGACAAGGTCAGTATTTAAGAACTATGGAGGCTAATCTGCAGATTCGCCTGGGAGATCCAGCACTTGTTCATGGCTCACCAGCTCATCAAAGACTTCTTGAAATTCAGAATATGCTGGCCAATCCAAATCGGGCTGGCAGGCGTTTGAGTGAGGCCTCGGTAAATATCCTTTCCAATCGGCAACAAAGGGTAAATTTTTCTCGAATACTCAATGCAGATGTGAAAGATGTAGCTTCAGGACGCATGACTGTGCCTCAATTTGAAAATCAATTTATTCAGCGTTTGCAGAATAATCAGGCTTTATATGGATCGAATCAGTGGCCTTTAATCTTTCGTGATGCGATAAGTGCGCTTCAAACTCTTCCTGGCACAACCCCAGGGCTACAGGGGACAATTGGAAGACTCAGTAATCTTCAAAATATCAGGAGCTCAACTATTCAAGTTCTTGATGGAAATACTGATTTGGCCGGACTTCAAAATCACGTTGCTGATTTCAGAGCTGTTATGGGAGATGATGCTGTGGCTGGAGTTCTCCAAAGAGCAAGGTTTATTTTATCTAAGCGTGATAATCAGGCTGCTGAAGCAAACAAACAAGGTCTGATTGATGAGTATCTCAGGAATTTATAGGTAGCTGTGGAGGTTTGATATGAGTAATGCTTTAACTGATAGTAGTTTTATCGAGGGTTCTCTTCCCCCTGTCCCAAGGCCAGAGCTTTCTGTTCTCTATCAGGATATTGAAAAAGAACTGGAACTGGCCTCAGACTTTGCGTTGTCCGGAGGTGAAGATCCGGAAACATTAAAGGTGTTGCTTAAGCGATTTTCTGAAAAGTTTTATGCTGAAGGCAAGGAGTCGTTTTCCAAGGGACTATTCAAAGAAAGCCTTCTTTTTCTTTTTAATCCGGATACTTCAAATGCCTATGAGTCAGAGAAATTGGTAAAAAGATATGCCGAAATTCTGACAGAGCATATTCTTTCTTCTGATATTAAAAATGTATGCAGTAGCACTATTACTGCAAAATACTTTAGTTCAATTTCACCAACCGAAAATATTCTTTTTTTGGCCAGTATTTATAAACAAAAAAATCCTAATGTATCTGAACTTCTTACCGAGTATTTAAGTGAGCTTGTTTACAGAGAATTTGGACTGGTAAGCTTTGTTGATTTGGGGAAAAACGATGAAGCACCAAAAAGAGTATTACCAAGCTTATTTTCATTAAAACCCTTTCTTCAGATTCTTGTTGTAAAGGAAAAGTCGCATTTGTTGCTTGGTACTTTAGAGCACTTAAAATCCTTTTCTAAAGAAGAGAAGAATACTATTCGTATTATTGAGCTAATAAACAGCTTTTCAAGATTTATAGACGAGACAGTTCATGAGCCTCTTGAGAAGAAGCTTTCATTTGGTGATTCGATTTTAAAAGATGGAGAATCCCTTATTAATAATCTTTTCTCTGATGAAACAGATTCTTCTTTTCAGGATGAGATATTTACTGAATATCTTGGTAGTTTAGGTGCTTCTATTGGAGGGAGACTTGAGGAGTGGAAGGAGGAGCTTTTGAGTGCTCAGTCGGTAAGTGAGCTTAAAGAGTGCTGCCTTCAGTTTAACATTGATATGCAGTCAGTTTTTTCAAGGGTATTTCTCTACGGAGCACACATATATGATACTGAAAGCCTTAGACTGGGTTTTAGTGAAGTATTAAATGAGCTTGGAAAAGTGTATGGTGAAAATTCAATTGAAGTATCTGGTCTGACTTTAGCATTACCAGTTTCTATTTTTTCATTTAAGGAAGCTCTCGATTTCTCTTCCAGGGAGAATTATTTAACATTTGAATCGGAGAATGAAAAACTTTATATAGCTGCAATCTGTAATTTTTTATTGTTTATTAAAAATAAATCTGTCATTCCTTATGATGAATCTGATTTAGTAAGTTTACTTGCCCTATTTGACAGTCCAATAAGAAATACAACTGAATATGGTCTTTTTGATTATGAATCTGTTCTCATGGAAGTAGATATAGATCCAGTCGCTTTCTCTGAGTATAGTGCCCTGGATGGAAATGTTCTTGTTCGCTCATGGCTTGCCATGAAAGAAGAGATTTACCATAAAAAGCTGTCAGGTTCATTCCACCTTGATTTCTTTTTAAGATAAAATTAGTGGTCTCAATTTTTTGATCGTGGTATCTAAAATTTCATGATTGAGAATACCATAATTCACCCCCAGATTGATTCGGTAGTTGATAAATTTTTGGAACAATGGGATCCTCGCCTTGCTAGTTCCGGTCTTTTGCGGCTTGATTTTACCTGGCCAAGTCTTGGTGTTATAGACCTTATTGCTTATCCACTTCGCTTTAATGACCTTTCATCCGAATTAGAGCATGCTTTACTAAGAGAAATTACTGCATATATCGCAGTGTGTATTTCAAAAACCTGGTCCAGGTTAAATATTTCACATAAAGTAGGCTTTCATGATGAAGATGGAAGTATTACTATTTTCGTTTCTGGTTCACTTTCCCGAATTTTATCTGATTCCTCTTATGATCCTGAAGATGAAGTCACTCCGATACCCATATTTATAGAGCGCTCTTTATTTGATTTCTTTAAAAATATGCCTCCTACGATTCCTGTATTCAGGGGATTTGACAAGCCTTACCTTGGGGATAGTAATGTTATTTCCTATCTTTCTTTAGGATTAATTTCTTGTCTTAGTCCATTTATTTCTGGCGCCTGGAGTGATCTTGATGAAACCCTTGAGGCTCAGCACCTTAAAAGCGTTGAAAAGGAGCTTGCTAGACAGACTTCCCAGTGGTTTTCTGAGGCTTTTCCCGATTTGCCACTTTCTCATGTTTCAGAGTTATATTTAAGAAAATCCATAATGCCACCATATCTTTTTAGCGATTCTTCGCCAATGGTTGAGCCTGTTAATCTTCTTCTTTCCTATTTGCGTGATCTTGGAGTGCCTCGAGACATGAGTTCATCTTTGTTCAGGGCACTTTCGATGTGTCCGGATGATCAATTGTCTCTTCTTGGTATTTCCTGCAGTGGTTTTTATCAGAAGCATAATCTTGTTCCTCCAGAAGTTTATGCAGCGTCAAGGGTGAAAAGAGATTCTGTACCACTAGTAAGAGAAGCTGTTTTAGAGAGTTATAAGGCTTATAAGCTTGCTGAAGATGCTTTTGATAGTTCGTACTATATCCCTAATGAACTTAAAAAGGCATATGAGACTTTGTATCTTCTTGAGCATGAGCTTGGGCTTTTACCCTGGCTAAGTCTTCCTTCTTCGCGACTGTTGATAGATGACTCATATAAAAAGGATTTACTTCAGTTTATCGGGGCTTCGCTTGATTTTGATTTTGTTACTGCAAGCAGGGTTATTTCGGATTTATGTGAAAGAAATCCTTCTGACATTAATTTTCGTGTTCAGCATATCAAGTTAAGAGTTATAGCTGGTGATCTTGATGATGCTCATGAACTTTCTAAGAGGCTGCTTTCTGAGCCTGGATCCGAGGCTCATCCCCAGTTTTTAAACCTTTGGGGTTCAATTCTTTTGGCGCTTGATGAGCCTGAAATTGCGCTCAGGTATTTCAGAGGTGCTTTAAAAATTGAAAAGAAGGATGGTGTTCTTATTGATTCCGTACTTAGAAGTGAAATTCTTAATAATACAGCTTTTGCACTAATACGGCAGGAGGAGTATTCAGAATCGCTAAGTTTACTTAAGGAGGCGGAAATAATAAGCCTTTGTCCACTGACTATATATTTAAACAGATGTCTTATAGGCGACAGAACCGGAGATAAGAAACTTCAGGCCGAAGCATTTTCAAAGGCCCTGATGCTTGCACCTTCAGATAGGCGGGTTTTTGCTCTTTTGGTTTAGTAATTCCTGCAAAACACCGGAAATTATCGATCCTGGAATTATCAACAATATCGTCTATTCCTGAAGCAAACCCATAATTTTACAGATAAGGGCCTATACTGGGCTCGATACTAATGTTCCAAATCGGACTTTTTGGCGCGTCCTTTCTGTAACTATTTGTAATAACAGTTGTAGAGCCCGGTTTATCAAGGGATCAGGTTAATGGGTTCTTGCTTGGGAAAAAACGGATATGAATAATAAATATTCAGGAATATTGCATTTTAGCTCAATTGTAATTGGGCTTGTTGTTCTGTTTCCCACTCATTCATTGTCTGACCAGAATTCTCCAGGCCTTATCTCTAAACCTCTGGAGCGATTTTTCCCCAAATCATTTGCAGCATCCTTGTTTGAAGACAAGGCAAAAGAAGCAGTTGAAGTTAATAATGAGGAGGTAGTTAAAAACGAGCAGGTTTCTCATGCTCCGGAAAAACAAGAACCAAATCTTGAATTTCAGACAGCAGATATTTCCCAAAAAACCTTTCTCCCGCCTGATCAAACCCCGCAGGTTGCAATTAATCCAGAAGCTCCAAGTAGTATTATTTCAATGATTGAAAGTAACAGAAGGGGTGACAAGGTCACTGCAAAGGCCTACGCCCAACAGTTTGTAAGAGTGCTTCAAAATTACTTTTTTGAAGTTAGGCAAATTTCTTCATTAATTGGAGATGCATTAATTGAAGAAAAAGTCATTGAAGAAGAAGACTGGCTTGGTGCAGAGCAGGCAATAGACATTGAACTTGCAAGGACTCGTCTTGAAAAAGGAGTTACTATAAAGCCAACCAATGATGTTGCAATGAAGAGAATAGTTCCTGATCCAAAAAAAGAAGTGCAGATATTCTTTATTTTTTCAAGATCATGCAGCTATTGCCGATTTATGGCTCCTGATGTCGAAAGATTAAACAGGGTTCTCTCTGGAGATAAACGAGTAAAGTTAACTGGTCTTGTAGTTGGTGGGGGAGATGAGCTCTGGTTAAATGAATTTAAAGCTTATACCGGACTTAGTATTCCCGTATTTGAAGGAACTGAGTTTGCAAAAAACTTCAAATTTAAATTCCTTCCAGTCGTACTTATAGTTCTACCAAATGGACAAAGAACTTATTTCAAATCTGGTCAGCAAAGTTTTGAACGTATGCTTGAATTCGTGCGTACTGCACAGGGCCTACCCCTTGAAGACAAGCCTTCAATTCAGGCAGTTATTAAAACTCCGATTGGTGAAGGGGAAAAGCTGATAATGGCCTCAAAGACTAACCCTGATGTTATTAATGTCAGTTATAGTGGAGCAAGGCCGGTTAATCTTCCAGGTAAAGTAAATCACAAGGTAGTAGTTGAGAAGTTTTAGAGAGGTACATTATGAAACGGATATCACTTAATCTCAGTTATGTAAGTTTTTTTATTTTTTTAATAACGCTTTCGGGTGAAGCATTTGCCCAGTGTGCTATCTGGAATCAGCAAACAAATCAGATTGAGCTTCCTGCAGGAAATCCGATCGGTGTTGCGGATGTAACTGTTGATAATCGAGCCGAAGATTTTAATGGACTACCCCTTAGTAATTCAGGCGTTACTTGTGTTGTTGGAAGTCAGGATGGAAGACGCTACGATTCTGATGATCTGACTGGTGCTGAAGAAGATGACGATGACGACGAGGACTTTGATTTCTGCTCTATCCCTGGAAACCCGCTTTGTAACCCTGATGGTGGTGGGGGAGGAGGTGGTGGCGGCGGTGGCGGCGGTGGCGGCGGTGGCGGCGGTAGTGGTGGTGGAGGTGTTGTTAATGCAACAGAGAGTCTTTCCATTTCCGATAACCCAAAAGATGAAGGAGGAGGGGGAGGGAATGATCATCCTGGGTTCGCAGCTCAGCACGATGCGGGGTGTGCAACTGTTGATGGTAACGGGAACATTCAGGTTCCATTAGCTGCTGATAGGGGTAATAATCCTTTAAACTATCCTCCTTGTAGCTTTCTTGCTAACAGGGGGTCAGGTGGTACAAAGCCAGGTTTTGGGATGCATATGATGGATAGTGGTGGAGGAGGTCTTACGGATAATACAACAGGCGGTTTTGGGGCAACCAGTGGATTGGTACGTGGTAAAAATGGTGGAGGTGGGTCTGCCGTTGTTACAAGCTTGCCTAAAATATTTAAATATAAAGACTGGGAAAGTCTTCCCAGTGAAAATGTAGGGATAGATGACGAAGTTCTTAGGACGTCAATGGCAATGTATCAGCCAAAATTCAGGTTGGATCTGGATTTTTTAAACGATAGAAGTGCAAGAAATCAATATCTTGATCAGGCAAAAACACTGAGGGGGGTTACTGTTCTTGCAATGGGATTTCTCGACAAGACTCTTGGTGCTGGTCTTACCGATATTCAGGCCCAGGCTGATGCCAATACAACTTCTGAAATAATGCGTCAGGTCAACTGGTCTTTAGAGAGACTTGCGACACCTGAAAGAGCAAATGTTTACAGAGATATTGATGAAAAGCTTGAAAGCTGTTTAGAACTTGCGTTGAATGAAAAGCCTATTACTGCAAGAATTAAAGGAGATACATACAAAAGAGTAGAATTTCAATGCGATCGGGAAAGATGTGGACAACCTCCTTCTAGCGAGAAAAAGTACAGCCCAAAGAGCGAAACAGATTATTCAAGACATGGAAATGGAACATATAGATATTGTTTGTGTTGTGCTTCTACTGACCAGGATCTTAATATGCTTGGAGATGGTCAAAATAGAAAACCAACAAAGTTAATTTCTAATGAGAGAGTTTGGACTGCCGTTGAAAGGGCATTTTTAGGTACATCTCATGAAATAAATTCAGAGCAACTAAATAAATATATTGAGATTTTCAAACTTTTATTTGGAGATGTTGTAATAAAAAAAATTCCTGAACAAAATAGCTCAAACACAGAATCAACATTAAGGTATGTTACTCAAACCTCAAAAATGGCGCCATTAGAATTTGTTTCAATGGTTCGCAATCGATGCAAGAAAAATGATCCATCACAGAAAGATCTTGGATTGGAAGGAAATTGCGGAGTAGATGAAGATAAGCTTTTCAACATTAAGCTGGGCGCTTGTCCAGCACTTTATAATATTTTAAAGAATTGGGATTCGATATCTCAAGGAGGTGGTAAAGATATCCTAAGAGATAATTTGCCAGAAGCAACTGTTGGATTGAGAATCACTGGTTCTATAGTTGAAGCTATAATTATCGCTTCAAGTCAGACTGAAAACCAAGTTTCACAAGAAGATCAGAAACTTGCTGTTGCAGAAGCAATCTCTGCAATATGTGATGCTAGTGCACTTGCTGGAGCTACAAGACATTTGGTTTATATAAAATCAGCTGCTGAAGAGCTCATGGCTTTAAATAATCAAGTTAGACAGCGCGATAAGGCTATAGTTAGACAATTAATTGAGCGTTATTTTGATCATTTAAGATACGATCAAATTGATAAACAATCAAAATATGAGCTTAGGGCAGTTATTACTGGTCTTGAAATGAATAAGGATAGAATTAAGTCAGCAATAAATGCTTCCGTTGTTCAGGCTGCTCAAAACCTTGCCAATAATCGCTCAAATCTAAGTGCATTAAGCTCATTTAGCGCCTCAGGTCTTATTGCCTCTATTGGAGGAGGAGGTGGTGGAGGAGCAGCAGGATTAAAAAGATCCGAGCAGCTATCCTCAGTTACAAAAGCATTTGGTCCAGTTGTAGGCCAGACATTTGAAGAAGCTGTGGTTGATCTAGAAAGATCGGGAAATCTTGATCCGGCAGAGGGAAATATTGGAGCCAGGATTAGTAAGCTCCTTCGGCGTAATTAAAGGTTGTGTAGCCTGATACACAGGTTAAGAGGAGTAGGAGCGAGTGTCAGTAGGTCCAGATATTTTATCCGCAGGGACGCTTGTTGCAGCGGTTTTGGAGCAGGCGGGTCTAATGACCCAAGGGTATTTCATTTCCAACTTTAGAGGATTTTTTCGCGACGCTGGAGCGCTATTTTATTTTATTGCTGCAATTGGTGGCGTTATTTCTGTTCTAATGTTTGGCAGTTTTCGTGCCGCAAGATACCTCATTCTAGGCCCTGCGTTTTACTGGTTTCTGGTTGGACCAACAACCGATATCAGAGGAGTTGTTGCGCAGATTGGTGATGGGCAGCCAAGAGGTATAATGGGGAATAAGGGTGAAGAAGCTTCCCTAAATGATAATCAAAAAGTAAATGAAAAAGCTGGCGATGATACAAGAGAAATAAAAGTTGCTAAAGGATTCTGGCTTTTTGCAAAACCAATAAATGATATTGTTAATGAATTTGTTGGAGTAATGCTGAAAAATGAAGATGGCGAAGACTTGATGGTGGCAAGCAAAGTGAGAGGGCTTGAAACAATTGCCAGAATGATGCCTGCTCAAACTGATTTTATTCATATTCTTGAAGATGATATTTTAAAAAATTGCCTGACCAGCTACGCTTCAGCTAATGGAGCAGCAGGAGCATATATAAAACAAAGGGTCACAGAAGGTATTATCAGCACTCCAAATACACAGGAACTTCCAAAATTGAGAAGTGTATTTCAGGAAAAAAGTGCAGATTATTTGAGAAATGTTGAGAATAAAATCATTCAGGTTAATACAACATTCTATCTCAGGAATTTAATAAAAACGCATGGCGAAGCAGGAGATAGTGAAGCTTTGAGGGCTAAACAGTACTATAACGAAAGCTTAAAGGATGCTGAAGTTAATATAAGCTGCAGCGCTGCCTGGGATATTTTACTTGAACATGTCTGGCTTACTGCTGCTAAAACCAGTCCAAATATACTTGCCTTGGCTTCTGGCGAGTGGGGGGTCGGAGGAGAACAGGCTGCGTGCCGCGACTTAACTGCAAAACTTTTTGATGATAAATCCCCGGGAAATCAATCTTCCGGAAAATGCGACCTAAGGCCAGGTATTGCAATGGCGCTACTCTGGAACCATCTAAGTCGCGTTGATACATTTCAGCGAGTTCTTCAGCGGCATGATTCTTCGGGCGATCCAATGAATCCCAAATCCCACACCATAACAGCCTTAATGGAAGCAGGAAATATGACAAAAAATTTGTTAAATGGGTTTACCTCCCTTTTCCTTCCTGAAGAAATGACAACGGATCTGGGAGGAAAAGTAAAGCTAACTCCTCTGCAATCCTTAGTTGCTGATGCAAGAGATAAAGTAAATGCAACAATTGATTATGGAGTTACAGCCACCTTTCACCTGATTCAGGGTATTACTCATTCAGAGCAGGTTAGTATGCCAATTTATGAAATGACAAGAGTAAGACAGAAGATTTTTAGTTGGGCGATGAATATACCCTATTATCAGGGACTATTGCTGTACTTTATTGCAATTGCTTATCCATTTGCAGCATTGCTTGTTCTACTTCCCGGTCGGGCTATGAATTTCTTTAATATTCCACTTGCATGGTTATGGGTTAAGAGCTGGGATATTGGTTACGCAGGAGTAACTCTTCTTGAGCGAGTAATGTATAATCTTCTTCCAAACTGGAGCTTGCCTTTAGAACTTAGAAATGGACCATGGAACTATAAACAGTTACCAGTAATTCTCGGCGAAGGTTATAATTTCAGCCATGTGCAGGGTATAGCATACCACTATACAGTTATTTCAATGGTGATGCTTGCTGTTCCTGCAATTATGGGAACTATTATTCTTAAGGGTCGAAAAGCTGTACTATCAAGTTTTACCGACGCAGTTGAGTCAAAAGCAGTCGGATCCTCAATGCGAGGGGCCGCTTCTCACTCTATTGCTGCTGCAAACGAACGCTCTCAAATGATGATTCAGATAAAAGGTTTTGCTCAACTTTCTACTGCTCTTGAAGTTGGTGGTCTGGAAGGAGGTACGAAAGGAGCAAGTGCTATGGGTCATGCGGTTCTTGGTGGGCTATCAAAAGCTCCTCAAAAAATGATGGAACCAGGAGCTAACCTTAGTGCTAAAACCAAACAGCTTCTCGATAGTTCCAAGGACATATCAAAAGAAATGTTAGGAACCTACCAGACAATGGTTGAGGCCTCAAGTAACTTTGAAAGTATGCATAAAGGGAATTTTCATCCCGTGTTTGGTCGTTGGGGAGTGCTTCAAAGTAATAATGATGCTTATACTGCTGCACTTGATGGATCAGGTGCAAGACTTTCTGGTGGCTTTGAGACTAACGATCCCACGGCAAACTCGATAGAAGAATTATTAGGCATGATGCGAGCACAGCATGATTCAATTTTAAGCGCACAAAAAAATCTTTCTTATAATCTTGGATATGCTGCTGGAAGCCTTGCAAACCCTAAAAGCCTTGGCATTATCTCTGGCGCTCTTCTCGGAGCAAATCCGGAAGTTATTACCGATAAAATTTCCGAATTATTGGGTGCAGAGGGAAATAACTCTGAAGGTTCAAGAAAAGTATACGAGTTTTATGCAAATATATTCATGAATACTATTCGTGAATATGGAGCAGCGAGCGGTTTCAGTGAGCAAGACCTTCTTAAGTCAGCGATTACTGTTGTGCCAGGTGTTGATTATAGCGCTCTTCAGAATGAAAATACTCTTTATGGCGCAATATACAGAGCAGCTCATGGTCAGCATCTTGCGGCTAATGGTTTGCAGGGAGATCTTCCTGATTCACTTTTTTCAACCATGGGCGGTAACAGGCAATTTGTTAATGATTTAATGCTTGGTACTGATGGAAAATTATATGGTCGGGACGGATCAACGCCTTTTAATATTGGCGAAACTTCTGAAAAAGCTTTTGGTGCAATCCAGAATAGTATGCTTGAGACATCACCAATTTCAAGATTTTTTAATTTTCATGGCTTTGCTCCTGATACAATGTCAGAAGCTGGAGTTATTAGCTCAGATATTCATTATAGAGCGACCGACCCTGCTGCTTATGCAAATGAAATAAAAACAATGCAAACAGAGATTTCAGGCTATCTCTCAAAAATGGGATATGAACCCGGTTCAGGTAATGGTGCTCCTGTAACTTTAGCAATTGAGGACATTTATAGCCGTGCTCTCGCTTTCGAAAGTGCGCGGGGTGATAGCAATGCCGAAGGTTTACCCGGTGGATTTCACGCTTCAAGACCAAGCAACATTTCTCCTGAACTTCTAAATCAGGCTCCAAGAGCAGCTTTAAAGCTTGTTCACGAATATTTTAGAGAAACTGAGAGAATAGATTTTAGAGATTATAAGGAGTTGGAAGTGGATGATAGAAATAATAATTCACCAGTCTTTGAAGCATCCCAGATTATGAATAGAGGTAACTGATGATGTCTGCTTCTTTCAAATGGGTACGCTTTCTCATCTTATATCTTTTTTTATTCGTGTTCTTTATTATGCCCGAAATGGTTTTGGCAGAGAATGGAATTGCATCATCTGGAGCCGCTTCCGGAACTCTTGTAGTGGCCGCACTTGAAACTGTTGGGTATCACGCACAAGCTCAGGTTCTATCAAATCTTAGTGGACTGTTTGAAGAGCTTGGTGGACTTATTTATCTGGGAGTTCTGTTTAGTGTTGTTCTAACTGTAGGATTAATGGGAAATTATGCGCCAGCCTTATGGCTTTTGGTAGGCCCACCAATGTTTGTTTTTGCATCAGGAGTTTCAATTGGTGGACAGGATAACCGAATAAGTGCCAAAGGCCCGGAATGGAGGTTCGGAGCCTTTACTGATCCGGGTGGTAATAAGGAAAGATTAATGAAAAGGGCGGATTCGGAAGCCCAGGTTTCCTTCGTTTTTCATAAATATAATGAGCTTATTTCTGAGCTGTCGCAAACACTGATTAATTCTATTACGAATAAAGACGCTGAAAAACAGGTAATGTTTATGGTTCGTCAGCGTGTAATGGAAGAACTATTCGGAATGGAGCTTAGAAATGGGGGGAGTAAAATCCTGATTGGCTACCTTCTTACTCGCTGCGGAAAGGAAATAAACTACGCACGAATGGCAGCCCAGTTAAAAAGAAATCCTCGTCTTGAGGCAAAGGAAGAGTATAAAAATGCTCAAACCAGATACTGCGCGGATTTTCCAAAAAAGAAGGGACTCGTAGACGATAAAAATGCCCTGAAGCAGATACAATATATTGAGCCATCATTTAAAGAGGATGATATGTTCAGTTGTCTTGATCTGTGGAATTGGGTTGCAAAGAGCACTCAGAAAGATGTTGCGGGTATGACTGAGCACAATTTTTCTGTAGTGTTTGGTCCAGAAGTTCACTTTTTAGGAGCAGCTGCTACAGTGGAAAATAGTGCCGATAGTATGCTTAAGAAACTAATAACCAAAGCAAAACTTGAACAAAGCAGTAAGGATCCTTGCCCTTTTAGTCCGTTAAGATCTGAAGTTCAGGGTAGTCTTGGAACTATAGTAAACATTTTTAGTGGTCTCTTAATTCGAAAAGAGATGCAGATGGGAGCTCCACAAACGGCTTTTCAGGGTGATCTTGCCGGAGACATGTCACTTGTCAATCCGCTTGATGATTCACTTGGTGCAAGGAAAGGAAGTATTGCTGGTAATATGGATAAGCTAAGAAGCCATAAGGCAAACGAGCTTGCAGCTGCCAAGAAATTTGAAGCATTTAATATAATAATGATGATTCCCTATTTTCAGGGTGGTTTATTATATGTGCTAAGCGTAATGTATCCGTTTTTCTGTCTTCTTCTTTTAGTGCCCGGACAGGCAGGAAACTTTTTTACCTGGATGGCATTATGGGCCTGGGCCAAGTCATGGGATGTTGGTTGGGCAATGGTGATGGTAGTTGACAAGATACTTTGGGAAATAATGCCTAACACTACCCACTTCGATCTTGATAGTGGATCAGATGCAACTCCACTTAGTCTTCTTGAAATGCACTTTGCCGGAGATTATGGATATTCACTTGCATTGTACTGGCTAATACTTGCAGCTATGGTAAGTGCAGTACCAATTGTTATGGCTCAGATAATTCTTGGCGCAAAGCGCGCAGTTGGAGGTGCTATAATTGGTGGGGTAACAGATTTTGCAGGAAGATTGTCGCCCGCTGCTGAAGGATTCGTATCAACTGATAATCTTGGAAGAATAACCCAGCCTCAAGAACAACGACAGGGATTGGCGTTTGTGCAGAATTCCTCAGCTATTGGCTCTAATCTTAATGGGTTTAAAAAACGTCTTCAGAAACTGGAAGATGTGAATGCTGTTAATGATATGAATAATAGACCACTTAGAGCAGCCTCAAATCCAAGTGGAGCAGCAATGGATGATCAAAAGAGTGCAGGTAGCAATAATAGGGATGTTCAATCTCTTAGAAATCAGAGCTTGTTGCCAGGCAGTTATACCGATGAGCCAAAATAGCTAATAAAATTAAAGGTTTTGGTAAATATATCATATGATTAATTAACCCTGCCATAACACTTAAGAGACTAATTACGGAGTATCTTCTAAATGGCCTTTGAAAGAAATCTTCCTGACTCAAGATTTTTGACTCCTCGAGTTGAGGGTGAGTATAAAGTTTTAATTCCCTCGGATGTAATTGGCAGAGAATTACTTATTGGAAGAGAACAAGAAAATAGCAGAGCCTATCAAAGACGTTTGAAGTATATGCCGGAAACTCCCGGATATAAGGCTGAAAGTCTTGTCAAAAGGTATCAGCAAGAACGGTTTCTTGATGAATTAGTGGATCTTGCTGTAGAGGGAGCAATTATCAGAAGTGAGTATGAGCATGCAGTAGCTGCTGCAATTGGTGGGACTGTAAGTTCTGCTATAAGTAAACAAGCGGATAAGGGGTTTATTAGTGGAGTTTTAACGTCTCCTGTAGCTGCCTTGGGGCTTATAGTCGATATCGGAAGAAATTCAGTTGATGCAGTAGCGGGAGTTAATGAGGCACATCAAAAAATGAGCAGAGAATATTACAGAAGAGCCGCCGAGTATATAACTGTTCACTCAAGTATTATGAAATCCGAGCGTCGTAACTGGTTATCCTGGAGCGCTGCTGATGTAGACCGGGCCTATCTTAGTACAAATCGTATTGAGTGGTTCGGTCATGGTGAGGCGCTTGTGGGCCTTCATCTTGAGATAAATCATGCAATAGCCGGAATGAATAAAGCAAAAGCAGAGGGAAGAGCCCTCGCTGAAGGTCGAATCAAGCGTCAAGCTATTGATATTGCAAGCCCTTTTATAGATGGTTTTGTATCAAAGATTTTACCATCAGGGCATAAGCCAAAATAGCTTTAAAAGAGTTTTTCCTGAATATCCATTCTACCCTATTCATTCCGATCGCAAGTCACTGTTATTTTTATATGATCCTGCGCCGAATTGAAGCAAATCCTTCATAACAAGGATAAGGGGAAAAGACTGAAATTCGGGTATTCAGGTGTTACAAGTATCAGATTTAATAGTTAATTTTGAAAATTTATTATCCTTCGCCGAAGGTGCCGTATCCCATTCTTCTGTCCTTTATTGGTCCGAAACTTTTATTCCTAAAAACTTATCTTCACAGATTGTAGAGGGAGGAGTGGCGCATATTGTTGCCGCAGCACTTCAAACGAAAGGAGTAATAGATCAGGCAAAGATTCTAAGCGATATGAGCGTACTAAATGATATCGCTTCATTCTTTTATGTATTTGCGATTGCAATGGCAATTGGATCAGTTGCAGTATTTGGAAATTATCGCCAGGGACTGTATCTCCTTGTTGGTCCATTACTTTATACATTCATGGTGACTACTACTACTGCTCATAATGGAATTACTGCAAGACTAGGAAAATATGAAGTTCCGAACTCTGTTGGTAGGCAAACTGAATTTCTTAAACATATCAAGGCAATTGACAATGAAGGTGGCGCGAATGTATCGCTATTTTATGCAACCTTTGATGGAATTACAACGGAAGTACTGCATACTTTAATTTCATTTCTACTTAATACAGAGAACAAGGATCATCTGCGTTTTGTCGCAAGAGAGCGGGCTTTGTCGCATGTGCTGATGTCGATACCAGATTCAGGTGATCTACATTCGATAATCGACCGATTTCACAAAGAATGTGCTCTCGAATCAATGCAGCAGTACCAAACAGGGGTTGATTCCAGAGAGAAAGTAATTAGGCAAGTAAGAGATAAGGGGGATGTTAACAAGCCAGCGGAAGAAGCAAAAAAAAACTGGGAAAAATTTAAAATAACGCTTGGTCCTAGAGATGAAAGAATGATTGAGTATATCTCATTAAGTCGTGTAAATGGTGTTTACAAAACTTCCTGCAAGGAATTATGGCACTGGATAAGTAGTGAGTTAAAAGATTATGCAGAAAACCAGCTAAAGACCGAGAAATGGGCAGGATCAAAAGAGGGAGATGAAGTTGATCCAAAAGAAAAAGCCATGGATGATGTGAAAGAGGCGCTTAGTACACCGGGAAAAGGTGCAAGCGCAAATGAGGTTCTTGCAGCCTACATTTATAAAAATTTGCTTGGTCAAACAACATTCGGCGCATTAAATAATCATGTATCTTCTAGTTCGCCTACTAATCAAAAACTTTTCAGGATAAGTTACGAAGGGATTCCAGAGGCTGAGGCACGTGGGGGATATTTTGGTCTTAAATACTTTGCAACAACAATACCATATATTCAGGGATTACTCCTTTATCTTCTTAGTATTGCTTTTCCATTTTTTGCTGTTCTTCTTGTAATTCCAGGAAAGGCACTTTCATTTCTTACATGGTGTGGGCTATGGGTCTGGGTCAAAAGCTGGGACCTTGGTTTTGCCATGGTTCACGTTGCAAGGGATATTTTTTGGGACATTCTTAAACATAGAACTAATACATTCGAAAATAATGTAAATTGGGAAGACCCATCATCTATTTATGCCCTGATTCTGAATAATGATCCTCTTGCTACTCAAAATACATACTGGGAGATAGTTTCATTCATGACGGTTTCGGTTCCATTTCTAACAGCACATTTCTGTCTTGGTGCAACTGGAATGTTTGGAATGTTTAAAAATAGTATTGATCAGACATCTGGGCGATTCAGAATGGTTGAAACAGCTGCTTCAAGACGTGATATTGCTAATAGTGTAGAAATTGCACGAGATGAACTAGCTGGGCGCATAGCTGAGACTTATGGGAATATGGCCGCAAATATGGGGGGAGAGTCTCTCTCAGATGGAAATGGAAGTGCTATTAACAGGCAAGCTGCAAGAACAATTTTTGGAGATCCTGTAAGTCAGGATAGGCAGGAAAACGCATACAATATCTCAGAGTATGCAAAAGTTCAGGGTGCTACTGCGGCTATAGCTTTAGCTGCAAATAACTTTGCATTTGGCATGGCAACACTTGGAACAGGAGATTTCCAAAGAAAGATAAACGATGAAGTAGACTCAATCAAAGAATTTGAAAATCAGGTTAATAGAAATCTGCCCCAGGATGCCCCAAGGTACAATCTGCCTTCACAGTTCTCTGGAATTGCCAAACTTGATGAGAAAGTCCCAGATGAGGTTTTAAATGAATCAAGCTGGTATAAAGGAAAGCTGGAATCGGGTGAAACTCCAAGAGAAATTAAATGGAGAGAGTTCGTTCAGGAGGAAGCAAGATTAAATGGAGAACGCCTTGTAATTCCTCATGTGGCTAAGGTAATGCCATCAATGGATACAATTGTTTCTAAGGAGCAGCTTTCTTATATTTTTCAGGATCCGAATCATCCACTTATTAAACGAATGGAGAGTGATCCAGAGAGTCCAGTAACAATTGGCGATGTTTTTCAGCATACCGAAAGAGCTCTAAGAGACGCACAGGCAACCTCAGCTGCTGTTACAGGAAGAAGATATATGCCTTCTATGAGCAAAAGTGAAAATTTTCTCGAAGCAAGTGATATTTCGTATAAAATCGGACTTGCTGCAAGGCCTGGTTACTATGGAGTAAAAGGTGAAGATGTTCCTAACTTACTTAAGGTTCATGGCATGGAATGGCTTGGAGAAGTGATTATGGGTCCTAATATTAAAAATGGAGCTTCAAAGCCAGGTATTACAGGGGGAGCGGGTGGAAATTCTGATCCAGCTGAATAATAATTGCTAAGCTATAAAGTTATTTTTAAAAAAATTATTGCAATTAAAAGGTTTATAAGTAATGCCTGATGCAGGTTTAGGAATACCAAAAACAACTACCCTTGTTGCTGCTGCAATGGAGACAGCTGGTGCCTATGTGCAATCCGATATGCTTGACTATATCGGAAGTGCTACGGGGCAAACAATTGCTGGTGGACTTTATCTTGTTGCAATTATTGGGGCAATTATTACTCTTGCTTCTGGTGGTAGCTATCGTTGGGGTCGTTATCTTGTAATTGGTCCAACACTATTCTTTTTTCTTACAACTGTAAGAACCCAGTCCGATGGAACAGAGTGGTCATTTGGAAACAAGACCTATGACCAATCAGCAGTTAAAAAAGCTCTTACTGGAATAATAGACAATGGAAACGCCGGTGGAACTGGGGTTCGGGTTTCAATAGTATATCATTTCTGGAATGTATTCATGTCAGAGGTAGTTGCAAGGCTGATTGATCAGCTTAACCTCACTGAAAAAGATAGTCAGTATAATTTTATATCAAAAGTTGAAAGATACATGAATGGCGTCTGGAATTTTTCACAGATAAATGATCCGGATTTAAGGCTTCTTATAAAAGTTGTAATGGGAGGACAGTGCAGGCCATACTTTGATGCCTTAAGGGAATCAGTAAATCAGAACTCTTCAATTAACCATAGAAGAGTTGCAGGAGAGCGTGCGGAGTTACTCAAGAAAAAAATAGTTTTTATAACTCATGAAGTTGCCTTTATGGGAGGAGATTTTACCGATTGGATGAACAGAAACAATCTTGAGAAAACTACCTATACCTGTGATTCTCTATGGAAAAAACTTATACCCATTCTTAGAGGTGACGTAAGCGATAGTCTTACAGGCCATTCTCAGTGGTATCATCAGCCTGGTCAAAATCCTGTAATTACAAGAGAGCTATTTCAAAGAAAGTTTTCAGAGTACGTAGAGCGAGCTGAGGGAAAAGTAAATTTTAATGTCGAAAATGCTGCTAGTTTTGCTGCAATTGACTGGATCATTGCGCGTTCAATGTGGGATGAAATATTTGAGGTAAATCGCCATACTGATGGTTTTACAATGGGAAATTTTTCTGCTCTGCATCAGGAGGATGCAGGTTCCAAAGTATCGGGAGGGCCCGGTTCCTATAATGCAGATGTAACAGAAGCAATTCAACAGTTTAATTTTTCTGAAAAATATGGTCAGCGCTCTGAGTTTGTAAATGCGGCATTAAGTTTGCCTCATTTCCAAGGTGCGGGATTTCTACTTCTTTCGGCAGCATTTCCATTTTTTGCACTAATGGTGCTTATTCCGGGAAGAGCTGCAGCTATTTTTACCTGGTTTGGACTTTGGACATGGCTAAAGCTCTGGGATTTAGGTTTTGCGGTGGTAATGATGATCGATAACATGCTCTATTCAATGTTCCCACGGGGTCCAAATCTTAAACAAGGAGAAATTGAGAATCTTGGAATTGCCTGGACTAAGGTATTTGAACTTGATCCAAACTACGCACTTGCTACTTACTACAATCTGATTGCGACTTGTATGTTTGCGGTTCCAATGGTTACTGCTGTATTTGTAAAAGGTGGCGGTAATGAGCTTAGTAATCTGATAAATCAAAGCATGGTTGATTATTCAAGCAGAATAGCTGGTGCTCCAATTGCCTTTGCTAGAAGTAAACTGGCACAGAGTTATATGGAAGGAAGTGAAAGAAAGCTTCTAGGAGATGTTGCTAAGGCCCAGAGAACTGCTGAAATAAATAATAGTAAACTAAGAGAGGAGCTCGATAAGAAAGTTCTTACTTTGGGTTTAGTTGGAGGTGTTAAAAAACTTCTTGGTAATAGATTAGGAGCAGGCCTTGCTGTTGTTGAGGCTAATCTGGATTCGGAAATTCAGCAACTTGAGAATAAAATGAAAGCAGAGGAGAGAATGCAGGTAGCTGCTACTCGATTTAATGCAAGAAAAACATATTCAAGGTATGCGGCAAATCGCGCTGTTGCATCTCGATACTATAGCCATGAATTAAATATCTATTCTCCATATCAGGAGTTTTTCGGAGCTCTGCAACAAGGACAATACTTTGAAAGGCGTAATATTGGTGCTGCCGGAGCTAATACGCTTCAAAGTTTAATTCAGAATACAATGGGGGCCAAAAAGTAAATTATGCCTTCATCAAATTTTTTTGAAAATAGTGCAGGATCGCTTGTCTCAAGTATTCTTGAGAGCGCCGGATATATCTATCAGTCTTCTATTCTTGATACCCTTGGAGACCCATTTAGAAATGAAATAGGAGGACTTGTTTACCTTATAGGTATTGTTGTTGTTGTTTTTCAGCTAGCAATACTAAAACAGAGTAAACTTGCAATGTGGTTATTGATTGGCCCTGCTTTATTTCTTGCCGTCATTCAGGACAGAGCTCAGATGGATAATGCCAAATGGAGTTTTGGAACAAGGGAAAGGGATCAGGGAGCCGTTTCTGCTGGAGTTTCTGAAGTTGCAGAAGGTCAAGCCGGAGCTAATACATCCAAGGTTTTTAACCGTTATGTAATGATGGTTAGTGCTGTGGTTCGCGCAATGGTTGATACTATTTCAAGAAATCAAATTGAAAATGACATGTGGTTTATTACAAAGGGGCAGCTTGCTGGATTAACTTCTACTTACCAGAGTGATGAGGAAGGACTTCGGCAGCTTATTCACTATGCACTTTTAGGAGAGTGTCAGGAGGCGCTGGAAGCTGCGAGGACGGCAAATGATCCAACCAGGCGTGCTGCACCTGGAAGTGTGCAGCCAGGAGTAGATCAGGCAGGTCGATATTTTGCAATCAGTGCCCAAAAGGCGCAAGAAGATTTTAGAACATTAATGAATAAAAAGATTTCGGTACGAAATGCTCCGGCAGTAGTAGAGTATCTTGCTATTAGGGAGGCAGAGGGTTCTACTGAGAAGGATTTGAATAAAAATAAAGATATAATCAAGGCTCGACTATACAGCTGTGATGAGATTTGGAGGATTACCTATACCGAAATGATAAGAGCGGCTAAAGGTTTTCATGAAGAGATAAAAAAGGAAGCTGAAAAAAGAGGAATAAAAGGTGCTGCAATTAATAATCTGATACTTCAGGCCGAAGGTCTTGGAAAGAAAGGTGATCAGATGAGAAGTGATGATGAGGCAATACTTGACGCTAATGACGCTCAAAATATAGCTAGAATTATTGCCATGTATATGTTTAGAAATGAAACAGGTAATCCTGATAGGGGATCTCTTCTTGCCAGATTTGCAGGTAGAAACGATATAAGAAAAATTAAAACAAGGCTTTATACTGGTCATAACTCATATATAGAACAATCAAAAATTGGTGCTGAGGAATGGGCTGAGAAAGAAAGGCTTATCTATGCAGCACTATCTTTGCCTACTTATCAGGGATTAGCGTTGTATTTTCTTGGAGTTTTATTTCCGTTTTTTGCCCTTCTTCTTCTTGTTCCTGGAAAAGCCCAGGGATTTTTGATTTGGTTTCAGCTATGGTTCTGGGCAAAGAGTTGGGATATCGGACTTGCAGTGGTTATGCAACTTGATACAATTTTCTGGTCTTTGTTTGCTTATCAGAAACAGGAATTTAAATATGATGGTAGACTTCAAGAGGAAGTATCCGCTGCTTTATATGCTCTTCAGCATATGGACCCTACGTTTCAGATGACAGGCTATTATTCACTTCTTGCTGTGTCTGTACTTTCTATTCCTGTTGTAAGTGCGCAGTTGATTTTGGGAAGTACTAATGCAGGAGCATCATTAATTGCGCAAGGTGTTACTAAATACGCAGATTTCTTTTCAGATGCTACTCTTGCAAGAACCCAGCAGAACGTTGTTCAGCAGTTACAAAGAGATGCTCTGGACTTAAAAGAAATGAGAGGACTTGGTTATGCCATGGGTGGTGAGGCTACCAGTAGCGAAATGCTTAGAAAAGTAGGTGGGCTTTCTGGTCCAACTTCTCATGGAACAGAGGCAAGAGCCCTTGGGTATGGAGCTACTACATTAACTGAATCTGTAATTTCACCTGTCGGTGCGCAAAACAGAGTTTGGGAGGCAGCAGTTATTGGTAATCGTGCTCCTCTTGGAAGTATAGCCGGAAGGCAGGCAGCAGCAGTAGCTCTTGGTGCTGAAAGTGCTGCTGCAAGGGGATTAAATGATCCTTTTTCCTTTTTTGGTGGTGGAAAATCAAATGGCGTGGTTGATTTGTGGACCAAGATGATGACAGCTAAAGAGAGAAATGTTTCAAATGTTGCATCAGATCAGGAGATGAAAGTTGCCTTTGCTGCAGCAAAAGCTCAAATAGAGCAGGCTAGGTGGGATGCTGATGTTGAGAAGCAGGCTTATGAGATTTATGAAGCTCTTGCAATTTATGGAGGTATTCCTGTTCCATGGAGTGGTAGTGCTGGTGGTGGGCCTGGAAAAGATGGTAGTCTTGAGGAGCTTGGCCGCTATAAGGCTGACTTTAGCAGAAGAATTGCTTTTTTAAAGGCATATATTGATGTTGTTCACGAAGTTACTAGTACTGGTAAGTCCGTTATTGAAAATCAGGCAGGTCCTGTTATTGATGCAATTACGGGTAATGCAGCAACGGAAGCACCTTTATCTAAATTGAATCAGCATTTCATGGGTGCTGTAGCAGGAGGCGCAGGTATTGCAGGGGGAGCATTGGCTGCAAAGACTGAATCAATTACAACGCTGCAAGAGCTTTATGAAAATTTTGAACTTCAACGATCTGGTTTGATGGATGAGTCTGGTCAATTCCTTGCAAATCTTACAGAAGAAGAAAAGAAAGAAGCGAGAAAAAGAGCTAAGGCCAAAGCTGAAGAGCAGCTTAGAGAGATTGATCGTGTAAGTATTGAAGAGTTCCTAAACATGAGAACTTTTGATCCTTCTCAAGGAGTGCCATTTGGATATCGAAGCCTTGATGATCTCGAGTTTGGAGAAGAGCTGGGCCATACAAGACGTTTTGCTCCGAGGACTCAAAGAAAGGCGATGAACTAGCCCGCATTATTCATGATCCACCTACTGCGAAAGGCGATTGCTTAATTTTGCTGGCACTTTGCGTGTTTTTTTGGGCGACGGTGTGCCTCGGCACACTGTCGCCCGAAAAAAAGCACAAAGCATCAGCAAAATTAAACTCTCTAACCTCTCTCGTGACGGAGTCTCATGAATAATGCGGGCTAGGAGTCTCTCCCACAGTTCGACCTAAGTCGGCAAATTCCGTTCCCGTAGCTATTTTTTAATTATTTAAATTGAGATGTAAGTTGTTCAATAATCTACAAGAGGCAAGATATCATCTTTGTTTTTAAGTATTATTTGCTGTTTGTGCGCTTCGTTTTTTATGTCATCATTACCAATATGAAGAAGTTTCAAGAAATATAGGAAACACCCCCACATGCGTGGGGTTGTTTCTACACTGTTCCATTCTCGGTAAGTGAAATTATACTAACACTATAACAACTCTTCCATATTAATAATATGATCAAAATAGTCTTCGTCCTTGATTCGATCATCTAGTTCGCCTGCATAAATTAGAATGGGTCTAATCGTACAATTTTTAGGAACTTTTAGTGATTTTCTTTTCTCTTCCACTTCTTTAATTACATCTTTTGATATTTTCTTTCTAAATTTAATTTCACCAAGATAATAAGTGTCATTTTTTAAATGGATTAATAAGTCGATCTGACAAGGGTTTGTTCTACTTGTTTTTCTTTGGACATGAGGACTTGCTGAAATTATTTTATGTTGGTCTATCTTTAGTAGAGGAATGATTTCATTAAGCCTGGAAAGTACAAGACTTTCAAACTGCAACCCCATTATGGACTCCCAATTCTTTAAAGTTTCTAAATTTGTACTCCTATAGATATTCTTTTGAATTTTATCTTTATTGGGTTCTATGTACTTTAAATAAAATCTTAGGTAGCAATCTTTAATTCGATAAACGCTAATTTTTGATCGTTTACCATCTGCTTTGTAAGTCCAATCTCTATCTATAAAGCCAGAAAGATTTAGATCCTTTAGATATTCAGTTAAATCGCTATTGACGTTAAGACTGCATTCTTGAGCTATCTCAGATGCGGAAAGTTTTCTACTTAGCATAGAAGTTATTATGGTTTTATAGAGAGAAGAACGAGACTCGAAGATATCATTAAATATTCTGTCAAAGTCTTCGAATAAGTAACCCCCACTTTTAAAGCAAAGACGATCAATGTTTTCATCTGTTGTTGCTTTTGGGTTAATTTCCTCTAAATATTTAGGTATTCCGCCTAAAATGCTTAAGAGTTTAAATTTCTCAAAGCTAGATATTTTATTAGTTCTTTCTCCCCAAAATTTATTGCATGCTTTTAGGTCTAATTCTTGAAGTCTTATTACTAATGAAATTCTCCCTACAAAGTCAGTTTTGTTTAAAATATTTTTTTCTATCCAGCTTGAAACTGATCCGCATATAGCTAGAACTAGTTTGTTGTTTCTATGAAACAGAGTATCCCATGCAATTTTAAGTTTTCCTGAAAAATCCTTATCATATCTACCTAACCAAGAAAGTTCATCTAGAAAAATTAGCCACTCGCCAGATTTAGTTTGTTCAGATAAATAATAAAACGCTTCTGACCAATCAGAAAAGGTGGTGATTGGTAGATTAAAGCGTAGAGAAAATTGTTTCGCGAAATTATCTAATTGATCTTGATTTGTTTGACCTTCCCTAGGTGGAAGTCCTTGAAAGTTTACATAGCTTTTAAAAGACTTACTAAAGACCTCTACTAAAGTGCTTTTACCAATTCTTCGCCTTCCTGTTACTGCTATGAGCGAAGAAGTTTTCTTAGATTTAATTATTTCTAAACTCTTTAGTTCTTCTTCTCTTCCTAGGAAATTACTATTCATGAGTGACCTCTGTAAATCGACATTTGTGCATTTATAGAGGTATAATAGCATGTTTTCTGACCTCTGTAAATCGACATTTGTTGATATACAGAGGTCAGAAAACTTTCAAACCTAGTCCGGATTATTCATCAGGCTTCGTGACGAGAGTGGCTAGTGTCTGATTTTACAGGTGCTTTGCGTGTTTTTTCGGGCGACGGTGTGCTGAAGCACACTGAGGTCGAAAAAAGGGTCAAAGTGCTGATAAAATCAGGCAATCGAACCCGCAGTAGAAGTCTAATTAATAACCCGGGCAAGTAATAGAATATTGAATATGGGCCTGATGCCAAACTGGCCCTACTGGACAGTTATTAAAGGCAGTATATACAATGTACTTGCGCAGGTTCTCATACATCTTGTTTTATTTTTTCTGCGTTGATTAGACAAAATACTCATTACTGTAAAAATAAAATGGAGAAGAGGCAATTCTTTTGTAGTTGCTTAGCGAATTGTTGGGGATAAATTGCAAGTTGTTAGTTTTACCTAGCTTCAACCCCTCATAAATCATGGCGCAATCAAGATTGCTAATTTGCTTTTTCAATAAGTCTTCTTTTTCCTTATCCGAATTTAGCAGGTAGTAATGAAATAATATGGATTTTGTTCTAACTTGAGGGTTCTTTATCTGATCAAGAATGCCCTTGTCCAATGGAGGCAAATTATCAATACTTAAAGAGGAACTACCAGGAAGAAGTCCGGAAAGGCTACTGGCAAGAAATGAAGTAAACCAGAGGTCAAGCGGGCTTTCGCCCATTATTTTTAGATCCTTAATAATATCAAGACATTCATCTATCTCACCAATGCTTAATGAAATAAATGCATGCTGAATTCTGATTCCTAAAGGAATATCAACCATTTTATAAAAAATACGCCCAAGGTGATGCGCTTCCTTTAACATAAGACTACAGATCATTTCAAAATATAGCCGGTACTTTGGGTTAAGAATCAGAGAGTGATCCGGACAAAGAAGAAGGGGAAATAGACCAATTCCAAGATCATGATCAAGAATGCTTGATGCTTCATTATAATTCTCGTCCTTTGCTAAAGAGTGCCAGCTTTCAGGTAATTCAAAATGACGTCTGGTAAATTGTATTGCAGGGTAAAGAGTACAACCAAGAAGGGGATAAATTTCAGAGAAGTAATTCAGGACAGTATTATCCTGTTTTTGCCTGAGCGCAGCAGAGAAAATATAACCAAGAGAGCAGTGAAGAGGGTCAGGGGATTCAAGTAATATTGCACTTAGCTGTTTGAGAGATTGAATTGGGCTATTCTGTGATGATAAAGAGTGAAGAACCGCAAGACTCGCTCTTCCTCCAAATTGATCTTCCTGATAACCAAGAGGAGGAAATACGAGATGAGGAAAGAAAATCTTTGGCCCAAGAATATCTTCAAACCCTGGAAGTCTGCTTAGAAAAATTACCGAATACTGTTCTGATAGAGTTCTACACAGATAGGTCAGGTATTCAGATAATTGTTCTTCTGATTTGTCTTTCCAGGGACCTGTAAATAAGGGATGCATCCCCGAAAGAATCCCAAGAATTGTATAGCTAAACTTTTTGAACATCATTCCAGAAGGGATTCTTTCGCTTTTTATGTAGTGAATCTTGTCTGCTGGTTCAAGAAGGGTTTTAAGAAATACTTCAATTAGATTAATTGATACAGGTTCCTTCGCAATAAAAGGCCCGTCAGTGACTTTTAAAAGTATTTTTGTTTCCTTGTCAGTGCTAAGTGTCAGCTTTGCTTTTTGGTTAAATCCAAAAAATACTTTATAAATGCAAATTCCTGCATATGCCGATGAAGTAAGTATATCTTTAAGTCTGTCCTCATCACTTGCTTTGTAAAACCGCGCGTCAAAATAAAGATCAAGAACATTAAGCGATAATATTGATTCGTCAAGTTCATAGGCGAAAGATGGAGGGGCAATGCCTTTGATTTTTACAACAAATTCTTTTGCCAGATTTTCAACACTTTGATCAATCATAAACGAATATTAACCTAAATAAGCTCCCAGAGGCGAGAGAGAAATAACTCTCGACTAAAAGAATTGGCCTCACACATTCCGACCCTTGCAAATACAGGTACTTTTGAATCCAGCTCCTGCGTGAAAATCGGCTCTGGATGTTCAGATGCAAGAAGAGAAGCAGCTCCGGCTGAATAAAGATTTTCGAGACTTTGATCAGAGTATATTCCGTAGGGGGCAGATATAACCGGATTCCATGTGATATCCAGGCTCTCAAGTGATCTTTTGCAATTTTTAATCTCTTCTTCAAGCGCGCTTTTGGTTAAATTAGAAATTACAGGATGAGTATGGAGCATTGGTAAAACAGAAAAACCTCTTTTATTTAGCTCTTCGAGGTCATTCCAGGACATGAAATCTTCAAAGTCGGGCGGCCCGGAAGGGAGTTCAGCGAGCTTTTGTTTTAATTCGCTAAATAGTAATGATTTATTTTCAGCATTCACAGAAAAATAAAGAGCAAGAAAGGATGCAATTGATTTTTGCGTTGGAATCCCGTTTTCAAGAGTTTTAGAAAGGCTATTCATCATTCCTTCATGAAGTGCCTGAAAATTTCCTATTGGTGTTTTATGATGCGAAAAAAGCTTCATGGAAACAGCTATCATATCATCAAGAAGAAGGGTTTTTGAGCCTATATAAGCAGTTGGAACAAACCATGAGGCATGAAGACCATGTTCAAGAAGCAGAGGGAGGCCATTTAAATAGGAATCAAGATGCCCACAATTTATTGTAATAGCAACTGTACCAGGTGAAATGGTTTCGCCAGAAAAAATTCTTTCAAGCAGTTTGACAAGGGGAACAACTTCGGCATTTCTTGAAAGTATTTTGCAGTGCAATCTGAAAGTTTTTGGAGTTACATAATGAGTGTCGGCAATTGGAACTATTGTTTTTTCCGGATTTGTTATTCTTTTATATTCAAGTATTACCCACGGTTCTCCACGCTTCTCTGCAAACTGTTTTTTTATATTTTCTAAATTATCTTCTCTTAAGGAATAGGCGGCTGTTACTCGCCGTTTTAAGAATTGATAAACAGGTAGTAATTTTGTATGAGGACCATTACCAAGTTTATTGAGGCGATCTTTCAGGAATTGATTGATTAATGCCACTAACTTGTTCATTGCTCAGTTATACTATCTGTTTGACCATAGTCTGAAGGAAAATAGAGATTTTGAGCTACTAATATCTTCATGTATTCCAGTTCTGCAAAAACTTATATGTCCGTTTGTCATATTTGATATGCTTCCTAGAGAATACGGAATCCCAAAGTCGCCCAGCATTTTATTTGTTTCTTCGTTCATGTCCTGATTAGGGTAACAAAAAACCGGCAGATGAGAAACTTTTTGTTCTCTGAATGTCTGAAGGCACTGAAGTATATCGTCTTTTCTCTGCTCGGGGTTTAGTTTTGTCATTAGTTCATGCTGATGACTGTGGAGGCCAAAGGTAAAAAGTGAGTTATCGCTTATTTTTCTTACTTGATCCCAATTAAGAAACATTGGGGATGAGGTTGGAGGGGGCTTACAAAATTCTTTAGCAGTTGTAGATATTATTTTTAAAATATCTCTTCTGTTGTCGGAAGTTGGAATCTTAAGCTTTTCAACCAGGGAATCAAGAATATTTTTTCTATGAGAGTAACCGCCTTCCCTCCCATTCATGTTTATGTACCCAAGAATGTCGCTTTTTATATCTGTAATATCCAGTTTTTCAGTAAGTCTGGATGAAATTACATTTAGATGAGTATGATTTAGCCTAAAGGATTCCAGATTAATTGCAAGCTGATCAGCCCAGAAAATTTTCCCTGTTCCTATATAGGCAGTTGGAAGAAAAATGGTAGCTGGAATTTTTAAACTCTCAAGAACTGGAATCGCATTTTCAAGATTATCAAACCATCCATCATCAAAAGTAATGGAAATAAAAGGCTTGGAGCCCAAGTCGTTTTTTTTGTTTGTTTTTCGTTGAATCAGCTCTTCAAGAGGAAGAATCTCAAAAACTTTTTTTAAATACTCCATTTGCATTTCAAAAGTTTCTGGACGAACATACATGCCATCCTGAATCAGATAATATGAATCCTCGGGCCTTATTATTCGATGGTACATCAGAATGGGGAGTGCGTTATTTAGAGAAAATTTAAGGAAAAGTGACCTTGTAAAATAAAAAAGGCTTGATACGATTTTTCTCTTTAGGGAAGTACCGTTATTCATTAATGTCACTTAAGGTAGAGGACATATAAGGTTTTAAAGCCGTATAAAACAAATCTGGCGGTCTGGATGAGGTTAATTTGTCGCCTTTTGCAACAACAAAAGTATGTGTTGTGCTTGCTCTATGAACCGGTTTTGAGCTTTCTGAATATGGATCAATAAATAGTTCGTATATAAACCGGAGCTTTAGTTTGCTAATAGCTTCAAGTGATATTTGTCCAGTTATACCATCTCCATAGCGTATGGGAGCGTTAAAATTAAGTTCACTTTTTATCAGTGGCATATGAAATCCTTCCTTCGTAAGTTTTTCATATGGATATGAAATCGAGCGAAAAAAGGATTCTCTGCACTCCTCAAGCAGGTGAAAATACCTTGCATGATATAGAACCCCTCCCATGTCAAACTCCCCTAATCGAATTGGGGCAAGTTTTACGGTGAACTTATTATTTGTCATGTTGGCGCTACAAATAGCAGTGCTTAATGCTTACATGAATCTTTCTACAAAGTTCGATTCATATCCCAGTTCTGAAGATAATCAGTAATGTATTTCAGAAAATGCCCACCCAAGGCCCCATCAATTACGCGGTGATCATAAGACAGGGTTATATAGCAGATATCACGAACAGCAATCGCATCATCCACTACTACTGGCCTTTTCTTGATTGCTCCAAGGGCAAGTATCCCTAGCTGAGGCTGGCTTATTATCGGGTAGCCGATAATATTTCCAAATCCGCCTACGTTTGTCACCGTAAAAGTCCCACCCTGCACATCAGAAGGAGCTAGCTTTTTGCTTCTTGCCCTGCTTGCAATGTCCTGAAGGCCTCTTGCTATTCCTGTAAAATTAAGCGATCCGGCATTCTTTATGTTGGGAACTATTAGTCCTCCAAGACCATCCTCGCCTAAAGCTACAGCACAACCAAGATTAATATCCCGTTTAATTACCAGACTTTCACCGTCAACTGTGGCATTGATTCTGGGATATGCTGTAAGGGCCTTTGTTATTGCTTCCAAAAAGAATGGCATGTAGCTAAGATTAAAGCCTTCACGGTTTTTAAACTCATTCTTATGCTTTTCTCGCCATTTTGAAACACGGGTCATGTCAACTTCAGCAACTGAGTAGACGTGAGGACTGGTCTTTTTGGAGCGAACCATGTGCTCGGCAATTGCCTTTCTCATAGTATCAAAAGGCTCAACTATATTTCCAGGCCCATCACTTAGTCTTGCAGGTACCTGGGCACTGGATGGAATTGATTCTGCCTGTGGTGTATGTCCAGTAAATGTATCTGTGCTAGATGATTTTCCAGCACTGAATGATTTCCTTGAGTCAATATAGTGAAGTAAATCATCCTTGCTTAATCTTCCATGTGCTCCACTTCCTGGTATCTGGGCCAGTTCATCCATCGTTATGCCATGCTGGGCCGCGATATTTTTAACCAGAGGGGATAGAACTCTGCCAGCATGTGCCCCTGCTAAAGAAACTGCTTGAGAAGATGTATGGGGAGAAGAAGCAGAGGAGGCAGAAACAGAGGGAGCTGAAGGCGGATTTGCTTCAAGTGGAGTCTTTGCTGGCATCGGTGCGCCGACATTAATTACCTCCGGCTTTGAGCTTTGGGTACTTGATGAGGTTTGACTTGGAACTTGGGGTTGGGAGGTGGTAGCACTACCCTCAGACTGTATTATCGCAATTACTGATTGCACCGGAACTGTCGCTCCAACAGGAGCGATAAGCTCTGTTACAATACCAGATTCAGGACTTGGAATTTCGGAATCTACCTTGTCTGTTGAGATTTCAAGTATTGTCTCGTCTTTTTTTACTGTGTCACCCACATTCTTATGCCAACGAATGATGGTTGCTTCGGCAATGGATTCTCCCATCTGGGGCATAAGCATTTCTGTTCTCATCTTTTTCTCATTCCTACGTTCAATTTTAAATTCGCTGCATTATATCAATTCTTGCTATCAAGGAAAAGGGGTCAAGGAAAAGGGATAGGGGGTTAATATTCCAGAAGCTCAATTAATGCCTTTTTTATTGAATCTTTTGATGGAAGAACAACCGCTTCAAGGGCTGGTGCCTGTGGAATCATTGAAAAAGCTGCTCCAAGTCTTTTGACCGGAGCATCAAGCATAGAAAAAGCCTGATCCGCAATAAGTGCCGCTATTTCAGATCCAAAACCTGAAAACTCAATATCCTCATGGGCGATAAGTGCACGACTTGTTTTTCGAACGCTTTCAAGTATGGTTTCCTTATCTAGTGGTGAAATTGTTCTTATATCAATTACCTCAATTTCATATCCAAGATGAGAAAGCTCTTCAGCTACAACGAGGCTTCTGTGAACCAGTGCTCCCCACGTTATTACACTTGCGTGAGTTCCATGTCTTGCAATTCGGGCTTTTCCAATTGGAACAAGATCATCTGCTCCTCCTGTTTGGCTTTTTGCAAATACTTGTCTGTAAAGGCCTTTGTGTTCAAGAAATAAAACAGGATCATTCGATCTGATAGCACTTTTCAGAAGGCCTTTTGCTTCTCCCGCATTTGAAGGGTAAATAACTACAAGACCTGGAAAGTGAGCAAATGTTGCTTCAATATTTTGTGAGTGATAGAGAGCTCCTCTAATATAGCCCCCAACTGCAACTCTTATTACTGCCGGGCAGGAGAATGTTCCGTTTGATCGATAGTAAAGAGCAGCAAGCTCATTTCTTATCTGCATCATTGCAGTCCAGATATAGTCACCAAATTGAATTTCTACTACAGGTTTGTAGCCCATTACAGAAAGTCCTATGGCTGTTCCAACAATGCTATCTTCGGCAAGTGGTGAGTTAAAACATCTTGATGAGCCAAATGCATCTGTGAGCCCTGTTGTTACGGAAAAAACACCGCCTTTCCCATAGCCAACATCTTGCCCGTAAATAATCATTTTTGGATTACGAGCCATTTCCTCGTGAAGCGCATGATTTAAGGCATCTACAAGAAATTCTTCATTTCCATCCAGTATTGGTTCGCTTACTGGTTCGGGATATTCGCCCCGAAGAACAAAATCAAGAGCTGTGTCAGGTTTGGGGTCACTTTGCTGTTCTGCCCATGAAGCAGCATCGTCTACGTCCTTATTGATCTGGTGTCGTATGTTTTCAATATCTTTTTTTGAGAGAATTTTTTCTTTAATAAGTTTTTTTTCAAGCAGCAGGATAGGATCCTTTTTCTGGTCTTTTTCAATATCCTTTGTAGAGCGGTATTTTGTCTGATTATCGGAAATTGAATGGCTTTGAAGTCTTACAACGTCAAATATCAGAACACTTGGCCCATCGCCTTTTCTTGCACGATTAACAGCATTATTTGCGGCTTTTAGAGTTTCTTCAAAATCAAGACCATTTACTCGTTTGACATCAACTCCGTCATATCCACTTGATATTCTTTCGACGCTACCCCCGGCAATGTGTTCGGAGATATGCACTGAAATAGCAAATTGATTATCCTGAATTACAAAAATAATTGGCAGTTTTTCGCGCCCTGCCCAGTTAAGTGCTTCGTGGTACGATCCTTGTGCTGTGGTGCCTTCACCGGCGGAGACATAGACTACCTCATCTTCACCAAGGTACTTTATTCCCATGGCTGTACCAACAGCTTGTAAAAACTGGGTTCCTGTTGGAGAGCTTTGATTTACGATTCGAAGGATTTCATGGCCATAGTGCATTGGCATTTGCCGTCCACCTGAATTAGGGTCATCGGCCTTACTTAGAATGTTAAGCATTAGCTCTTCGTTTGTCATTCCAAGAGTAGAGACCAGTGCCATGTCGCGGTAGTATGGATAGAACCAGTCTTTACCGGCAGTCATTGCCTTTGCAAAGGCAACTCCAACGGCTTCATGGCCAGCGCATCCAATCTGAAAAAAAGATTTGTTCTGTTTGTAGAGTATTATGCTTTTAGTATCAACAGCTCTTGCCCTAAGCATGTTTTTATACGCATCAGACAGGATTTCTTTTCTTGATTTTAAAGGTTTTAAGGTTGTTTTTTTTGCTGGTTTTTTTTGGTTTGATTTTGAGGTTTTTGCCTTTGATGATTTTCGTTTAGTGGCCATTTAGTGCTTTCCTTCATGGAGTTATGGATGATCACTTGCTCGTTAATATGTTCTAGATATGAACGGCGCGTCCAAGAGCATCTCCCATGGCTTCCATTATGGTTTCTGACAGAGTTGGATGGGCATGAATGGTATTAAGCACGCTTGAAGCAATACCTTCGTGGGATTTAATAATCGAGGCTTCTCCAATCAGTTCGGTTGCTTCAGGGTGAATTATGTGAACACCAAGAACCTCTTCTGTGGTTTCATCAATAATTACCTTGGTAAATCCATCTGTCTCATTAGTTGCAACGGCCTTACCGCTTGCTGAAAATGGAAACTTGCCTGTCCGGATACTGTAGCCGGCTTCGAGAGCGGCCTTTTCTGTAAGTCCGATCGAGGCTACCTGTGGCTGGCAGAAAGTGCATCCAGGTATTGAAAGATAGTCAATTGGGTGAGGGTTTGCCCCGGCCATATGCTCGGCAGCAATTATTCCTTCGTGGCTTGCGACATGGGCGAGAAGTGGTGGGCCGATAATATCACCAATGGCATAGATTCCTGGAACCTCAGTTTGATAGTATTCGTCAACCGGTATAAACGAGCGATCAGTCACAACACCAGCTTGATCAAGACCAAGATTTTCAATATTCCCCTGAACTCCAATAGCGACAAGGCAGAAATCCCCAGTCCATGTTTCGGTTTCATTTCCGGATTTAATTACGGCAGATACGGTATCACCGTTTCTTGTTACACTTTGAACACTTGAGCTGGTTTTGATTTTCATTCCGCTTCTTCCAAGGCTTTTGGCAAGTGCAGCAGAAACATCAGAGTCCTCAATCGGTAGAATCTGGTCGGCCATTTCTACTACTGTTACTTCAGCTCCAAAGGAGTTATAAAAATAGGCAAACTCAATTCCAATTGCTCCGGCTCCTATGACGAGTAATTTATTTGGTCGATCTTTCAGTGCAAGGGCTTGTCTGTAGGTTATTATGCGTTCTCCGTCTACATTTAGATGTGGAAGGGTTCTTGCTCGTCCGCCTGTTGCAATGATGACATTTTCGTAGCCAAAATATTTTTCGTTGCCTTCTGGGGTTAAGACAAGAATTTTTCCGTCCTTTTGTAATGCCCCGTGACCTTTAATCAGGTCAATTTTATTTTTCTTTAGAAGAAACTCAACACCCTTGGTCATCTTGTCGACAACTTTCCTCGATCGATCAATGACAGCAGGAAAATGGTATCCAACGCTTTGAACTGATAGTCCAAAGTCAGAAGCATGCCTGAGAGTATGGTAAACTTCAGCACTTTTAAGAAGTGCTTTGGTGGGAATACAGCCCCAATTCAGGCAAACTCCACCGGGGGACTCTTTTTCAACTACTGCTGTTGAAAGTCCTAGTTGAGAAGCCCTTATTGCGGCAACATAGCCCCCTGGTCCTGATCCAATTACTATACAGTCATAATGTTTTTCTGTGGTGGCTTGGGTCATGGTTGTGAAAATCTCCTGAGTATCTCTGTCTATGTTGAAAAAATTTATACAATTTCGCCCCGGTTTAGTCTTGAAGTTTTTTTCTAAAGCCGGGGCAAGGATTTTGATTGCAAAAGAAAACGGATTACGAAATCAATTTTTCGAGATGGTATGCTATCATGAATTAGAATTTCAGCAATTAAGATGAGGCCGGGAATCTATATTTCGAGTAATTTACTCTTAATTGTTCGATCTTCTCCGATATTTTTTCCTTTAAGGTTATTGTCGAGTTCTGCGAGAGTTTTGATGGCTGATCTAAGTCTGGAATATGGAAAGTGTTGTCTTGAGAGTTTGCCAAGAAACCACGCGTTTTTTAAATCAGGAGCATGTTCTTTTGCGTCAACTGCTTTTGCCGTTTTAGAGTCAGCAAGGAGTCCTTTTATTGCCTTATTAAAAAAACCTGAAAGCATAAGTGGGTGAGATCCGGAATCCAGAATACTTTTCAGGAAAAGATTTGCAACTAGTAAATCTTTTTTTGCAATATGTGAAAAAAGTTGAAATGTATCTGCCTCAATCTCAAGGTTAAATAGTTGTTGAAGGGTGTCCAGATTAATCTCTTTGTTAGTGTCTGTTAAAAGGCAAGCTTTCTCAAGAAGTGAGTCAAGCTGGTCAATCTGGATGTTCTGTTGTGAAAGTAACCAGCGTATGCCTTCCTTATCTACTCCGAGGGTACCACTTTTTTTTGCTTCCTGATTAATCCAGCGTTCAATTTCTCCTTTATCAAAAGGGGGAAAATCGCATAATGTTCCCTTTGCTATAATTTTTTTCCATACTTCCAGAGCTGGTGCTTTTTCGCCTTTATATTGAAGTATCAATATTTGCTCTGGTGATGGAGGAAGGTTATCAAGAATTCGATTAAGGATATTGGCTTTTAAAATCTCCGAATTTTTAACAATAATTATTTTTGCATTTGAAAAAAGTCCTTGTGATTTTAGAGAGAAGATAAGGGGGGATATATTTTTTTCGCTATCAAGAAGTGGCCCCTGATAGATTTCAGTTTCGAGTGATGGAATCAGGGCAGAGAGTTTGTTTTGTATATTACCAGAGAATCTGGACATTCTAACCATGCTTTCGGAGCGAAGTACCAGAACTTGTGTAAGGTTTATGTTTTTAAGTAGTGAGAATAAAGATGTACCTTTAGAAATATCTGATGTGGCGGGTATTTCCTTAATTATATCCTCTGGTTTAAGTTTTCTTGAGTTAGTTGGGTTGACTGATTTTGGGGAGTATCTGTTTTTTGTGTCTGTGGCCTGATTCTTTCTCATGCCCTTTAGATTAACGCGAAGCCGGGCATTAATCAAAGGCAGTGTTTTTGGGGACGGATTTGAACCGCCGACACGTGGCCCCAAAGGGAAAAGCTGCAGTCCAGA
>DAOLCO010000009.1:42800-96818 GCA_035327825.1 Oligoflexia bacterium
GCTGCGAGCGGTTTTAATGTGTGCCCAGGGACGGATTTGAACCGCCGACACGTGGCCCCAAAGGGAAAAGCTGCAGTCCAGAGACTGAAAATCCACGCCCGTGCTGCGAGCGGTTTTAATGTGTGCCCAGGGACGGATTTGAACCGCCGACACGTGGATTTTCAGTCCACTGCTCTACCGACTGAGCTACCTGGGCCTGGTTTGGGGAGTGGGAACTTACGATAGTCTTGGCTGGAGGTCAAGAACAAGGAGCGGTTGCAAAACGGCCCCTTGTTCTTCTAGCTTTTATAAGCTGTTTTTTAGTAGATTTTATCTGATTAAATCCTAGTGAATAGTTACGCCATCTTGTGGTGTCTCTGCTTTTTCGCCTGATATCTGTTTAAGAACATCAAGATCAGCGACGCTCATTAATCCTCCGGCGTATGCCTCTACCTGATGATCACTTATTTTGCCGTTCTGGTTTAGTGCGTCTACTCCTTCTGCTACTCCTTCGAGGTCAAGTTTGCTTTGTTTGTATATGGCGATTACATTTTCTCTAAGGTGTGTCAGGTCTTTTGCGTCAGAGGTTGCTGCATTGACCAGGTAGCCGGTAAGGTCTGTGGCAAGTTTTTGATCTCCACCCGTGATTACCATGGCAAGTGGTTGAAGCATTCCTATAGCCGGACCTGAAAGTGGATTGGATGGATCAAACTGGTAACCAAATCGGGAACCGCCGTCAATATTGGTTAGTTTCTTTTTTCCATCTACGTTTAGTGAGAATCTCGATCCATTAGCAAGGCCGACTGTGTAGTCTTTATCGAGGAATCCGACTTCTTTTAGTATGTCGCGCATTTTATCACGTGCTTCATGTTCCGGGTGTTTCCCTTTTGATCCAAAGTAACCAAGTACTGCTCCACCTATTGCTCCAATTGCTCCGCCAATAGCTGTGCCTAATCCGGGTAAGATCATTGATCCGATGTAGGCGCCGGCTGTTGCACCGTTTACTGCGCTTGCCGCAATGCCGTCCTTCCCTTTATTTTCCCAAAGCTGGTAAACGGAGTATGCAGCGCCAACGGCTCCAGCAACTTTTCCTGCTGTGGAAGCTGCGCCTGTTAATGCAGTGTTTTTCCCTGCGCTTGCAGCAAGAATATCATCGGTAGCACCTCCAGCTACTGCGCTAGTAAGATCTGTGCCGGTTTTGGATCCTGTTAGTGCGTTAGTGATTAAATTCCCCGTTTCCTTTGCAAATTGATCTATAATCTGATTTTGTCCTGCTCTTGCATAAGATTCGGCTTTTGCGACAATTTCACCCCAATATGCTCGGGAACCTTCGAGGGGTTTTACTCCCTTGGCCTTGTCAGCGACTGCACGATCGCGAACCTCCTTCATGTAATCAGCACCTTGAGTCATGATTTGTGTAATTCGCACTGAAAGAGGAGCCTTTTCGGTTTTGCTATCTGCTTTTGATTCAGGAATTTTTTCTGAAACTTCTTTAAGAGATGTGGTTGAATTGGCTTTTGATGTAACGGTTTTCTTTGCTTTACCAGTGGAAGCAGGTTGTGTTTCTGCCCTAAGCGGACTTGATTCTTCTGGTTTGCTTATGCTTCTTAAACTATGAATTGCGCTCATGTGATACTCTCCTGTTTTTGCAGTTTATGGGGCGGTTATTTAAGCTAAGGCTTTCAGCTTATGGGGGCATCAAAAGCATATTAAACCAGGGTCATCTCCTATGGGTGCCCATTGGAGCAGCAATTAACTTTGCCAAGATAAATCCCTTGCTGCTCCCCCATAAAAAACGTCCCTGGCATCAGGTTATCGCAAATTGGAAGGTTTATTTTCATGTTTGAAGTTTTCATAGTTGATTATTTATGCTTGAGCTCATGTTAATTATTTGAGAGTTAGATCAGTCTGTTGCATTTTTAAAATGTTTGTAAGCAGCTATTTTCTTGAATCTAATTGGTCTTGTTTCTATGTCAGTGCGATTTTCCATGTCAGTGCGATCTATAGCCCTTCGTAAGATTTATGGTTATAGAGCGATCATTCTGTTTGTTTCATTTTTCCTTCCGCTTGTTATTGGGCTGCTAGTCAGGATCTTCGAGATTACTGATAGACCACTTCACAGTGACGAAGGTGTAAATTTCTTTTTTGCAGATAAAACTCTCAGGGATGGATTTTATCATTACTCCTATCAAAACTATCACGGGCCAACATATTTTTATCTTTTGACTTTTTTTCATTATTTTTTTGGAAGTTCCGAATTATGGCATCGTATGCCTGCTATCCTTCCCGGAGTCCTTACTGTAGTTATCCCTTATTTCCTGCGAAAGATTATATCATTTCGCGCAGTCATTTTTGTGGCGCTGTTTTTTTGTTTTTCAACAAGTATGGTTTATCATTCCAGGTATTCAATCCATGAAACTCTGCTTGTTCTAGTATCTCTCTGGTTTGTCTTTTCACTTTTTCGCTGGATGGAGCGTCGAGAGAGTTCCATGTTGATTCATCTTGGAATCGGACTTTCACTTTTGATTGGAACCAAGGAGACATTTATTATTACAGGGTTTTCTTTGTTCGTTGTAACATTTCTCCTTTATGATCCCAGAAGAGTGTTAAGACAGTTATCCTCTCATTTGACGGATTTATATTGGGGGTTTTTCTTTTGTTTGCTTATTTTGCTTTTATTTTATTCGGGCTTCTTTCATCATTCGGAAAGTCTGAGGGAGCTTTTTATGGGAGTTCCACAATGGGTTGGCAGGGGACATTCCGACACAGGGCATCATAAACCATATTGGTATTATTTCCAGATTATGAAAGATACAGAGCCCCTTGTATTTCTGTCACTAGGAGCAATTTTGTTCTGGTTGTATAGAATTGCAAAGTCATTTTATTGTTTGGCCAGGCATTTTATGATTAGTCTAGGGCAAGGGTTTTCTGCCAAAGGGTTCTGGCGTCGTTTGCCTAGGGTAATAAATTCAGCCCTATCTTCTTTTTACAACTCTCTAACAAGTGCTTACGACAGAGTTATGGTTGGAGTTGCTCTTTATGCGTTAGTATCTTTTCTGGTTTATTCCTACGTTCCTTATAAAACTCCCTGGTTGATTATTAATATGAGTGCTCCGGCAATAATGTCCGGTACTTTGTTTGTGCTCAGGTTAAGGCCATTATTAGTATCTAATATACTCCTTGTATTTTGTTTATGTGTTTCTGTTAAATACATGCTTGAATACAATTTTTCTTACAATACCTTGTCAAAGTACAAAATTGGAAGATTAATGTTGCCTTATCTTTCAGTTGTAGGTTCTGTTAATTCAGCTAATCCGTTTTCGTATGTACATACTACTCAGGGAATGTTGGATCTGGTAGCAGATATTGATTCGTATATGAACCAATATCCAGGACGACGTATTGTTATTGGTACTCAGGCCTATTGGCCACTTCCTTACTATTTAAGAAAATATTCAGGTAGGGCAGGTTATGGTTACACTGCTCCACCTGAACAGTACTTTCCTTATAACCATATAATGATACTGGATCACACTGAAAAAATAGAAAATCCCGACTGGAAGAAAAAGTACTATCGTCTTGCTGATCACATTGAAAGTAATGTTTACTTTTATATGCCTGATTCTGAAACTGGGCAGTAAAATACCTAATCCGCATTATTTATGATTCTTCTACTGCGAGTGGTCACACTTCACCTCGCCTTGCGTGTGCCTCCTGGAAATATATTCAAGCCGATTTTATCGAATTAATTAAATAAGATACCATATAAAATCATCAAATATATAATTTAATCAACCTTTACCGTAGTCTACCGATATAATTCAAGAACTTTAACATCATTCTGAAACCCATGGATATTACTATTTTAATTGAGAAATTAGCTGATGATCCTTTTAACCTTGAATTAAGAAGTCAGTTGGCATTTCAGTATGCAAATCTTGGTGAATATAAAAAAGTCTTAAAACAGCTAAAGTTTATTAGCGATGAAAGAGAACTTGAGGATAGTGAATTAAATATTAAAATAACGGCCTTGCGTAAGCTTGGTTTTGATGAGGAAGCAGATACTCTAAAGGGTAATGCTGAATCATCAGATTTCGAGAATAATTCAAATCCAGAGTCATTAAATAAAATTAGAGTTATTCAAGGAGGTACTAAAAAACAAGCGGAAGTCCTGCCATTAAAAAGCCCAAACAAAAATGTTGTAAGGTTTTCTGATATTGGTGGACATGAAGATACAAAAAAAGTTTTGAGACTTCAAATTATTGAACCGTTTTTAAGGCCTGATTTGTATAATAGATTTAAGAAACAGGCTGGGGGAGGAGTTTTGCTTTATGGTGCACCTGGTTGTGGTAAGACTATGCTTGCAAAGGCAATTGCTTTTGAATGTGGAGCTGAATTTATTCCAGTAAGAATCAGTGAAGTACTTAGCAGGTGGATAGGAGAAAGCGAATTTAATTTAAGTGGATTTTTTGATAAGGCTCGTGCCAAAAAACCAAGCATGCTATTCTTTGATGAGCTTGATGCGCTTGCATATTCAAGAAGTAAATCTTCGTCTGATTATTCAAGAACTTTAGTTAATGAATTTTTAAATCAATTAGATGGGGTAGGGTTTGATAATGAAGATATTTTGTTTTTAGCTGCTACAAATATGCCTTGGGATGTTGATTCTGCAATGAAGAGGCCGGGGAGATTTTCAAGACTGATTTTCATTCCCCCACCATGCGAAGTCGCCCGTTTGGAAATTTTAAAGTCTCAGCTAATTGGAATTCCTGTTGATAATTTTGATTTGGTTAAGTTATCTAAAAAGCTGAACAATTTCTCCGGAGCTGATATCGTTGGTTTAGTTGATCTTGCGAAAGAACACGCCTTAAATGAAATGCTGGAGAGTGGAACTGAAAGAAATTTGCGAGAGGATGATTTTAATAAAGTCCTGATTAAAATGCTTCCATCTACAGAGGATTGGCTTAGGACTGCCAGAAATCTGGTTAAATATTCTGGTGGAGACAGGAGCTATCAGGACGTAGAGGAATATCTGCGTGATCACCGAATGCTTTAATCCTCTAATGATTGATGAAGTTATCGCACTTTCTTATAGTTACTACGAGCGAAATAATTATTTCCGGGCATTAGAAGTTTTTAAAGATATTAATCTCAATATTGATAACATTGAACATCACCAAGCTCTACTTTTGTTGGCAAAGTTATATTGCCATTGCGATAAAGATGAAAAAGGTATTCAAATATTGAAAGAGCTTCTTAAGCGTTTTCCATTTGATCAAAATATATTTGATTCAGCTATTGAGGTTTTCTCGGGTTATGTACATTTAGCAGTTGATGCTGAAAATATGGCCAAAGAGATGATAAGAAAAAATCCTGACAACGACTACTATTACTACATATTATCTTATGTTGGATTTCACTGGTTATGTCGTGACAGGGTGGAGGTCTTGAACAGTCTCAATAGAGCACTGGCTTTATCAAATTTTTCTGAATATCTTGATTTTGGGTATGAAGTCTATGGCAAGTATGGTCTGGAAAAAGAAAAAAATAATTGTTTAGAATTATTACTTAAAAGGGATCCACTGTCTTATAAAGCAAGATTCTGCTTGTTGAAGGAATTATTGGATAAAAAAGACTATAAGCAGTTTTTGGAATCGGCATTAGATATGGTTAAGGAGTATCCTGATGATGGATGGATAATTGACAATATAAATGACGTTAAAGACATACTTTATGGAGATTTATTTGATAAAATTATTCAAAAAGCATCTCGACCTCTTCTGGTAGTTGCGGAGCGCAGTGACTCCTTGGTTTTGTCCTTTATTCTTGTGCAGATTTTTCCAGTATTAATTTATTTGATTTGTTTAGTGCTAATGCCATTTTATTTAGTGCATGTTCTGATTGTACAAGATTTTAAACATGTTAAACTTTTTCAAAGTGATGACTTGTATAGAAGAATAGTTGTTGTTAGCGAATATGTTAAGTTCTTTGAATCATCTGTCTTGTTTTCTCTAGAAAAAAATTCTCATAATCATACTAAATTTCATATAACTAATTCAGAAATTTCGCTGGCAAGTAAACTTGTTGGTAATGTAAATTATCTATCTGAAGGCGATGTTGTTAATGCGTTGGAAGATAAAAAGACGATTAATATCGAGGATATTAAGAATATTGTATTAAGTGATCATAGTTTGGAACTTAATGAAAAGAATGGAAGCTTTGAGGAGTTTGAAACTAGTTCACCAGATGTATTGAGTGAAATTGAAGCTGGTCTTTTAACCCTTGGATGGAAGAAGTCAAAATGTGTTTTGCAAAGTTATTGCCAGATTTTTTTGTATGGTCTGTGTTTGATTTTATTAGGATTATATATGTTAAATTTGGGATTAGTAAAAGAGTGGAACATTATTATTACATTATATCTCTCTCTCGCAATTATTGTGAATGGATTACACTATTTGATTTTCAGACTGAATAATAGATTAACCATTAAATACTTTGAACCAGATTTAACTTAGAGTATTTTATGCTAAAGAATGATGTTTTTTTAGCGAGAAATTATTACGATAGGGGCAATGCGAAAAGAGCATTAGAGATAATTGAAAATGCCGAAATTGCTCCTGAAAACAGGGATGATATTGAAGGATCACTGCTTTATGTAAATGTCCTTTGCTCTCTTAATCAATTTGATTCTGCTAAAAATATAATTGAGATTTTATTATCTAAATTCCCCGATAATACTGAAGTTATCGACGGTGCAATACATTTCTTTTCTTTACAAAGGAGCACTGCTGGTAGTGCAAAAGAGCTTTGCAAAGAAAGGATAAAAATGGCACCTGATAACAACTGGTATTATTATATTTTATCTTATGTATGCTTCTATTATCTAGATTCTGATGAAGAGGAGGTTCTTGGGTATTTATGCAAATCTTTAGAGCTTTGTAATTATACTCTTAATTTAGATCATGCCTACAATGTTTTTGATTATTATAAAAGTTATGATCGAAGGGATCATTGTCTTGAGCAGCTTATGGAATTACATCCGGGTAGTTCATTCACCAGAGCCAAATTGTTTCACAATCTGTTTCATAAAGAAAAGTTCAGGGAGGCAGCAGAGGTGGCATTAGAGTTTTTCAAGGACTTTCCGGATAGTCATGAAATTTCAACTTATCAGCTAACAAGCCTTAAGAAGTTATTAAGATTAAATCGCCGTCAAAAAGAGTTTGAAGATATAAAGGTTAAGTTAATAGAACATTATGATGTCAGAGTGTATAGTAATTCATTAGTCGATAGAATTATACTTGGTATTCCTCTTAGATTATTTTACTATTTGTTATTGCCATATTTATTTCCTGGTATGATTTCATCAAAAAATCATCTTCATTTGGCTGCTTTTAAAAGAGATGAATTATATCGAAGACTTTGTTCTGCAAGAGATAATGTGATTTTTGAAGATCAAAAAATCCTGTTGTATTGTCCCGATAGTAAAACAGATGTTAAAGTTATTTTGTTTGAAGAAGATTCTGTATATACAGGCAGTGATTTAACATGCTCCTTAAAAGAAGCAGTAAAGGGCTTTGATAAAATTAAGTTTACAAATTCTAAAGTTTATAATGCGAGATCAATTAAGGGATTTAGCGCAAAAAAGTCTACATTTGATTTAGAGACTACCTGGTCTATTTCTGGGATTGAATATTCATCGCCCGATACAGTTGTTGAAGTGGAGAAGCATTTAAAATCTCTAAATTGGGTAAATAATAATAATATTGCCTGGGACATTATCTCAAGCCTTTTTGTCATCAAGTTTTTTTTATATTTAGCAGGTTTTGGTGCAGGTCATGTTTTTCGTTATTCAAATTCTTTAGTCTTGGCTTCTTATGTTGGAGGAATTCCTTTATTTTACCTAGTGATATATTTAAGAAGTTTATTCTTTTCTTCCAGAAGATATTCTTATAGACCAAAAACAAGCCGGTTTCTTAAAAAGTAAATTGCAAACTTAAATTTTCATTTAAAGGAGATAGAACTAAGCCAAGCTCTCTATCTTTTCACTTTCGCTATCGCTTTTTGATTTCAGATTTGATTTAGAGCGCATTTTCTCAAAATTTATCAGGGTTTTGTACGCATTATGGATTCTTTGTATATTCTCAAGAGCCGAAGTCACAAATGCTTCACCTTGATAAGCAAGTTTTCCAAGGTTTGTCGCTTCAAGTTTTTCCTTCCATATTTCTTCAGCTTCATCCAGGCTTCCGCCTCGACTTAGGCCAAGAACTTTAAGCGCATTTTCAACATCGGAAAGTGTAAGGTTTTCATTAAACTCTTCTTCGTGTAAATAGATTTGTTCGGCTATTGAATTTTCGGCAATTTCTCCAACTACTTCATCTGCGCCGCAGAAGCTAAGCAATTCTTTTAGATGTGGATGAATCATTGCATCAACCTGTTCGCCGGAAATCTCAAGGCGACCACGTTTTTCTTCGATGATTTTTTTAAGAATTGATTTAGATTTTTCAGTAGATAATTTAAGCCGCCTTGAAAGTGCACTTAAAAACGAAGCCTCTTCTGCTGATACAAAGCGATCACTCGCAACAACTCTTGCTACAAGGTTAAAAATATCAGGCACCTTGTTTTTAGCTTCTGGGCCAAGAATTGTCAGAAGGTCTCTGCACTCCTTGAATAAATCAAAATCACCCAAATCTTCGTCAAGCGCTATTCCGACTGATGATACAAGATCACTTGCGCCATTTTTCCCAAGAACAACAGCAACATGCTCACGCTCTTTTTTACCTAGCGTTCCATCAATGCACATTGCACCTACAATAATCCTGCCTAATATCCTGTTTTCCTGAGCTGATCTCATACCCCACCACTGTTTCAAACTTGTTCTACTAAGTTATGAAACAGTATTATGACAAAGCATCATTCAATTTTATGATCTGAAATAGTTTAGTAATTGCAGTTAGTTACCTATGCTCCCTTTTTTACTGTCAATTGGCCGGGGCTGTTTCTGTTCTTTTGGAAATGTTTTGTTAAGCATCTGTAAATTGTCAAAATTTCCTTACTGATATAAGGTTTGTCCAGAATTTCAGTAAATTAAAGGGAGTAGTAAGCTAGAAAACTAATATGGCGAAAGACGATAATCTTGAATTAAACGGGGTTGTAAAAGAATGTTACCCCAATACGACTTTTCTTGTGGCTCTTGAAAACGGCCATGAGATTCTTGCCTATCTAGCGGGTAAACTCAGAAAGCATTACATTCGTGTACTTCCCGGGGATCATGTCCGTTTGCAGATTTCCCCCTATGATCTGACAAAGGGTAGAATCGTAAGACGTTTTACCAAGCCACCCAGACCTGAGGATTTTGCCGAAAGTTCGGAAGTTGAAACCGAAACTACGGATTAGATCAGTAAAACTGTATCAAGCTTTTTTTAGATTTTCCCTACTAGCCCGCAATATTCATGATCCTCCTGCTGCGAGCGTCGATTGCCCAATTTTACCGGCACTTTGCACCTTTTTTCGACCTCAATGTGCTTCAGCACACTATCGCCCCAAAAAATGCACAAAGCACCTGTAAAATCAGACACTCACCGCTCTCGCTACAGAGTCTCATGAATAATTCGGGCTAGGTCAGAATCTTAACCTAATAAGCTAAATTTACTTAGACTTTTAGCTTTATATAACTCCTTTATAATTTTTAATGTCAATTTCCCTTTCAGATTAAGGATCCATTTAGTGTTTTTAGTAGTCTAAAATATTGAATAAATTTAAAAAATTTAAACTAAGCAACCATAAGAAAGAATCAAGAGGCTTACCTTATGACTGGTGGATATTCTTTCAGCTTGTCAGAGTCCCAGAATTTACTCGCATCATCTGCCGAGGCATTTTCCCGGGAAGTTATTATTCCTGTTGCGGCTGGCTTTGATGAGTCGGGGGAGTTTCCTTTTGAGATTATTTCTCAGGCAAAACAACTTGGGCTTTTTAATATTATTGTCCCAGAGAATCTTTCTGGAAGTGGTTTGTCTTCTCTTGATGCAATTCTTGTCATAGAGAAATTAAGTTATGGGTGTGCAGGTGTAACAACTTCCATTGTTGCCAATGATCTTGCTCTTCAGCCAATTTTAATTGCTGGAACCGATCAGCAGAAAGAGCGTTTTGTAAAGCACATCGCCGAAAAAGGTTCGCTTGCCTCATTTTGTCTTTCTGAACCTGGAGCAGGTAGTGATGCAGCTTCATTACAGTCGCGATTGACATCCGTTAAGGATGGATATTTTCTTACTGGAAGCAAGCAATGGATAACCAATGGAGGGCTTGCGGATCAGTTTACAGTTTTTGCGACAACTGATCCCGCAAAAAAACATAAGGGAATCTGTTGTGTGGTCGTAGATGGAAATACGCCAGGTATTACCAGAGGTCACCACGAAAACAAGCTTGGTCAACGCTGTTCTAATACGGTTTCTTTAAATTTTAATGAAGTGTTTGTTGAGAAGGATCGCTTAATTGGAGGTGAGGGTGAGGGGTTTTCAATTGCGATGAAGACCCTTGACATGACTCGTCCGATGACTGCCGCCATTGCCGTTGGAATAGCTGACAGGGCGCTTTCTGAGGCACTTATGTATTCAAAGGAAAGGAAGCAGTTTGGACAACCCATATTTTCATTTCAGGCTATTCAACATATTCTCGCTGATTCAGCTACTGAAATTGAAGCGGCCCGACTTCTTACATATCAAGCTGCCTGGCTTGCTGATCAGGGTCAAAAAAACAGTTTGCAATCTTCCATGGCAAAGAGGTTTGCTGCTGATATGGCAATGAAGGTAACAACAGATGCTGTTCAGGTTTTTGGTGGATATGGCTATACCAAGGAATATCCTGTGGAAAAATTAATGCGTGATGCAAAACTGATGCAGATATATGAAGGTACCAGTCAGGTACAACGAATAGTAATTGCAAAAGAATTACGTGATAGCTGATAAGCTTATGGCTGCAAATAAAATTTCACTCTGCATGATTGCAAGAGACGAAGAGGATTGGCTCCCCCAGTGCCTTGAAAGTGTCAGGTCTCTTGTCGATGAGATTATTCTGGTTGATACAGGTTCCAGAGATAAGACCGTCGAAATTGCAAATAAGGCTGGAGCTAGAGTATTTAATCATGAATGGGTTGATGATTTTTCTGTTGTAAGAAATGAATCCCTTAAACATGCAAGTGGTGACTGGATTCTCGTGCTTGATGCGGATGAAGTCATTGATCAAAGTGATCATGACAGGATAAGGGAACTCATAAATAACAAAAGATTCAGTTATCTTTTAACTCAGCGTCACTACTGTGATGATGAAAGATTAAGTGATTTTAAACCCTGTCGAGGTGAATTTCCTGAATGGGAAAGAAATTACAAAGGGTATTTTGAAAGTGCATTGGTTCGCCTGTTTCCCAATAATATGGGAGTTAATTATCAGGGACGTATACATGAGCTTGCGGAACACAGTATCTATAATATTAAAGAGCTTGCAATTGCAGATCCGGGGGTCAGGATTCACCATTTTGGTCACACCCCGGAGGTTCGAGCCAGAAAAACAAAGGGCGATCTCTACACTCCACTAGGAAAGGTTAAGGTTCAAGAAAAAGAGAACGACTGGAAGAGTTATTTTGAACTTGGTGTGGAGTTGAACAATAATCTTGAATATGCTGACAGTGCCAAAGCTTTTGAAAAAGCATTAGCGCTTGCCCCATGGTACTGTTCTACTTATGTAAATTACGGCTATGTACTATGTCAGCTTGCCAGATATGATGAGGCTGAGAGTATATTAGTTTTATGTATAAATAAATTTCCCGAGGAGAGTGAGGCCTTTTGTAATTTGGGAGTTGTCAAGTTGAGATGTGGTAAGTTTGCTGATGCAATTCCTATATTTCGTCAGGCAATCAGAATTTCTCCTCAGTATGTAAATGCCATGAGAAATCTTGCTCTTGCTTATCTTCAGATGGGTCGCTTAAGTGAAGCTGTTCTGGTTTGTCGAAGAATACTTGAGCTTATGCCCGGCGACAAGCGAACGCTCCTGTTTCTTGCTTCTGTATACAAGATTGGCAAAATGCCAAATGAAGCGGCCACTATTTTTGCTTCACTTTACAGAGATGGCAGCAGGGAACTTGAGATAGTAACGGAGTTGTATGAATCAATAAGGTTAAGCAGGGATGCTATAGATGGTATCAAGTTTCTTCAGGCTCATTTGGGTCGAGTGGAGCAATCTGGCGGGGAAAACATTAACTCCAAAAATGAAGTTATAATAATAAAGAGACTACTTGATCAGGCAAGTGTAAACCTTTTTCTTGATTCGTAGTCGTTTTTCCCCATTTTTTTAAGAAGCAAAATTCATTAGATTTAATGACCGGATTCGGATTTCAAGAGTATTAATCCTGCTTATCTTAAAGATTGATTGAATCAATTTCACTAATAGTTAGATATGTATATTAATACAATCCTGCTTGCTTAAAATAAACTGAAATAGAGTGTTATTATATATGAAAAATAACAATGATGATTTGGGTGCTCAAGGTTCGAGTGGGTACGGAAAAAAGTCCTGGGCGGTACTTGCCGGAATTTTTGGGTTATTTGCCCTGATTGCCGCCTTTATTCCAGAAAGTTCTAAAGAAACTTCGGTTCAAGAACTTTCTATTGATTCGGGAGATACTGCCTGGATGCTGGCCGCAACTGCACTTGTGCTTCTTATGACTCCGGGTCTTTCTTTTTTTTATGGGGGAATGGTACAGAGAAAGAATATTATTTCAACCATGCTTCAGAGTTATATATGTATGGGTATTGTAAGTATGCTCTGGGTTGCGTTTGTTTTTAGTCTCTGCTTTGGTGAAAGTTTTGGAGGTTTTATTGGAAATCCTCTTACATTTTTCATGTTTCGAGGAGTCGGGGGTTCTCCGCATCCTGATTTTGGGTCAACTATTCCATTTGTTCTTTTCGCCCTGTTTCAGCTTAAATTTGCAATAATCACACCTGCTCTCATTTCAGGTTCTTTTGCTGAGAGAGTACGCTTTTCAAGTTATATGCTGTTTACTGCTTTATTCAGTGTTTTCATTTATGCTCCAATAGCTCACTGGACATGGCACCCTGAGGGTTTTCTCCGGGTATGGGGAGTTCTTGATTTTGCTGGTGGCACAGTCGTTCATATGTCTGCCGGAATTGCAGCACTTGCTGGTGCAATGGTCTTGGGAAGAAGAAAATCTCATATTGAAGGCAGAAGCACTGTGCCTGCAAATATCCCTTTTGTTCTTCTTGGTACCGGAATGCTCTGGTTTGGGTGGTTTGGTTTTAATGCCGGATCAGCTCTTGGTGCAAATTCTGATGCCGCTCTTGCATTTCTTACAACTAATACGGCTTCGGCGGCTGCTATGCTGGCCTGGATAATGTTTGATGCAATGAGCGGTAGAAAGCCTTCAGCTCTGGGCGCCTGTATTGGCGCTGTAGTTGGCCTAGTTGCAATAACTCCTGCTGCAGGTTTTGTATCAGTTGGGGCCAGTATATTTATAGGTTTTTTTGCTGCAGGTGTGTCAAATTATGCTGTTCATCTTCGAAGTAAATTAACTCTTGATGATACTTTGGATGTATTCCCCTGTCATGGAATAGGTGGGATAACTGGAATGTTGCTTACCGCAGTATTTGCAAAGGAAGTCGGAGTTATTGCAGGGGCGTATCAGACCTTTCTATATCATTTGCTTGCAGTGTTGGTGGTTGGTGGTTTTTCTTTTTCCATGTCACTACTCATTTATAAAATTGTTTCTCTTGTTCTTCCCCTCAGAGTGTCTGAAGAGCATGAAAATATTGGCCTTGATTTGGCTCAGCACGGAGAGTCTATGTTCGAGCTTGAAATGCCTTTTACAGAACAGTTTGCTTTCGCCAGTTATCTTGGATATAATTCTTCAAATCATGCATCTGTCGAGGCAGGGAAGGTAAAGAAAGAGACGGTAAAAGAAGCTGGAGTTCATTAAATGGAAAACTGAAAATCAGGTTAATTCTGTCAGTTTCAAATTTGAGTATTTCCGGTAACTGTTCTGATAGTTACCGAGTCAATCTTAAGCTCCCTTGCGAGATCAAGAATTCGTACTGTGCTCTGAAGGTTTGAGTTCTTGTCTCCCATAAGAGTCAGAAACTTTTGATTGGAATTTGAAACGGTTAAATTTCGTAGTTTCGTTTCAAGAATTTCAAATGGCATTAACTCCTTGTCTAGAGCAAATGAGCCATCCTCAAGTATGCTGACTGTAATCTGAAGTGGAGCTTCTGGGTTGCTGGTATCGGCTTTTGATTCTTTGGATTCGTTTGTTTTGCTGTTTGGAAGAGCAACAAGGAGTCCACGATTTTCGGTCATTGAAAACGAAACTAGGACAAAGGTTGCCAAAAGAAAAAACATAATGTCAATTAGTGGTATGACCTCAATTCGGGCACGTTTCTTTTGTCTCGTTGCCGAAATCTTCATACAAGAGTTATATCCTTTCTTTGTTTTTCCCCGTCATGGTTTTCTTGCTTGTTCAATAGTTCTTCAATGTTGTTTCCAAGAATTTCAAGTTCTTCACGGGTTTTCTCTTCTATTTCATTTAGTACGTTATACGGTATTAGTGCTACTATTGCTATTCCAAGACCAAATGCTGTAGCAATCAGCGCCTCTGAGATGCCGCCAGTTATGGCAATAGGCGCGGTAATGGAGCTTTCTCCAATTGAGTAAAATGAATGAATTAACCCTACCACTGTACCAAGAAGACCCAGGAGTGGGGCAATAGTGATTGCTGTATCAAGTATTGGTACTCCCCTATGAATGCTTCCCAAAAGTGTTCTGGCTTTTTTTTGATAACGAATTGAAAAGGCCTCTCTTTTCTGATGAAAACTTTCAAAGACAACCTGAAGCACAGGATCATTGGATACTTTTGCAAGAGAAACAGCTTCATTAAGTCGTCCCTCTGATAGAAGTAAGTGAAAATGTTCCCTCTTGTCTGGTGACTGTTTTAGCTTTAGCCGAAGCAGAAAAAGGCTGCGCTCAAGAATAACGGTGAATGTTAAAATTGAAGTAAGGATCAATGGCCAGATAATTGGGCCACCCCGCTCTATCAGATCCCACATATAAGTTATGCTCCCGTTTTGGTTGTGGGAAGACTATAACAAATGTTAAAGGGGATCGAAAGTAGCTCTATCTGTATTTCTGGCTGTCTCTTCTTTCTTCCAGGTCTTCTTTGCTTAAAAGGCCTGGCCTGCTTTGTTCAGCCTGTTTAATTGCCTGAGACTGTTGCTGAGCATTTACCACCTGAAGCAAGGATTTCTCAAGGGGAGAAGAGGGATCTTCTGATTTAGTCTCAGTTTTTTTCTTGTCCCTGTCAAACTCCAATTGAGAAAGTCGACTTCTTCTACTTTGTGCCTCAGCTGATATTGTTGTAATCAGCATCACTAGAAGACAAAGTGAGCTAGCTTTAAGTAAAGTTTGCATTGAATATCCAGATTTATAGAGTATTGATTCAGTTTTAATATTGGGCATGGATGTCTCCAGAAAAAAATTAATCAACAAATGAACTCAAAGTGCATCCCATGGGTATTTTTCAGCTTCCGTGATGAATCCGGCGAGACTATCGATATCTTTGTCTTCATTTGACTTTTCGATTCGCCTCACGAGGTCGGCTATTTGCCGTTTAACCCCATGACTGTATATCCGGGCAATGTTTAAAATTGCTTCACTTCTTTTTTTGTCAGATGTTACCAGGTCATAATGAGCCCGGTGTAGCATGGCTAACCCACTGAAAATATGTATAGAAATTTCGGCAACCCGTTTAACATCAAGTTGCTTTTCAGTGATCTCTTTTTTATGAGTTTTTATGAGTTTTTCACTGATTCTGGCAAGTGATGTAGTCGCCCTCTCAAATATTTCTGCAAATTCCTTCAATTCCGGATTGATTCCACTAATTTCAGGTAGCCCCATCATCGTTTCCTGAGTAAAGCGGTTACCTGCATAAGCTGAAAGAACTCCAAAGCCCTTGATCGGATCGTTAAGAAAAGAGCTTACTGAATTACCAACTTCCTTTAGGTACTCACCTACAGCTTTGAGTCCACTAAGGCCAATATACAGGCGCAAAATTTCATTTGTGCCTTCAAATATAAGGTTTATTCTTGAGTCCCGTAGATATCTCTCGTAGGGGTACTCTTTCATGAAACCGTTTCCACCTGCAATCTGAAGTGCATCGTTAATGCTAAGCCAAAGGGCTTCAGTAGCAAATACTTTGGAAATTGCAGCTTCCGTAGAATAATCAGGATGACCTGTATCAATAAGGTGCCCTACCATTCTAACAACGCTTTCTGTTACATAGCATCTTACAGTCATCTGGGCGATTTTTTCACGTATAAGCCCATATTCGGAAATTGGTTTTCCAAACTGTTTTCTGTTAATGGATTGAGCGCATGCAAGTTCAATCATTTTTTTCATTCCTCCGACACAACCGCCACCAAGTCCGGTTCTTCCGTTATTGAGGATTTCCATTGCAATCCTGAATCCCTTGCCCTCTTCTCCGAGAAGATTTTCTGCGGGAACTTTCACATTGTCGAATCGAACAGTGGTTGTTGCCGAGGCTCTGATTCCAAGTTTGTCCTCCTTGGGACCACTTGAAACGCCGGGAAATTCACGTTCTACTATAAAAGCGGAAAGTTTTCCTCCCTCAGAGTCAGTTCGAGCAAAGACAGTGAAGAATCTTGCAAAGGCACCATTGGTAATCCATATCTTTTCGCCATTAAGTGTCCAGCTACCATCAGTATTTTTTGTGGCAGTGGTTCTTACGCTTGCAGCATCGCTTCCGGCCCCTGACTCTGTGAGGCAAAATGCCGCAACTCTCTCGCCGCTTGCAAGTTCGGGAAGATATTTCTTTTTTTGCTCATCGCTTCCAAAAAGTAATAATCCTTTCATTCCGATTGAGCTGTGAGCTCCAATGGTAAGTGAAGTAGATGCGTCAAATGATGATGACTCACCAAGGACTCGTGAATAAGCAGCGTTTGAAAGGCCTATGCCACCATACTCTTCCGGAATTATAAGTCCAAAAAGTCCAAGTTCCTTAAGAGCATTTATGTACTCTTCTGGTTGTGCGCCTTCCTTGTCAAAGCGACTGAAATCCTCAGAGTGGTTTTCAAGAAATTTTTTTACGCTATCTAGTACCAGTTCCAGTGTTTCAAGCTCTGTAGTGCTGAAAGTCGGAAATGGGTGAAATTCCCCGGTTTCTATTTTTCCAAGAAATAGTGATTGAGCAATCCCAGAGCGCATATTGTGTCCTTCGTAGATACAGATAGGGTGTTCGTGGTTTATTATCGGTAAAAGCCCTAATAATGTTAATATTTTAAGTGTAAATTAGCATTTATTTTAATCTATTTAGTAAAAACCAGCATCTTAAGTTTGTAGAGTAAGGTAAGGATTTCAGGAGGAGACCCACCATGGAGCATAACTCGATAGAAAAATTCGCAATTCCAAATGAAACATTAAAAAAACTGATTTCCGACTTTTTTCCCGTAAAAGACTCTGGAGTTTCAGCTTTTGGGGTTGATTCCATAGAATCTGAGTCTCGTACCATTGATCTTTCACTTTCAGGAGACCTTAATCTTTCTGGGTTTGAACCATCTTCGGGTTTATCTGATTCTGAAGGGGAAGCAGTTTCGGTGGAGTCTGCTTCTGATTTTGAAGCTAAAGCTGTAAGTCCTCTTACAAAAAGCTCATGGGCGAGGCTAAGATCAAGCAGGAACGTAGATGAAGGCTTCGGGTGGGCAACTGCAAATACTCTTGGCGGTATTGATTTTGGAGATGGAACACCCGATTGGGATCTGGCGAAAGATGAAATTTCTACAAGTACTGAAGTAAATGCAGAAAATTTAGAAGATTTTGATAGCAAGGGTTTTGAAGATCAAAGTCCGGTTATAATGCTCGGTACAGAAATTGATAAATCAACTTATGTACCGGAGCTACTTCAGGAGAGTATCAGAATCCAGCAGGACTTGGTATCCCGTATTGATTTGATAAATCAGAAACTGGGTATGATTAACACGGATCAGATCAGAATTGATATAGCTGATTTAAGTGAAGAGAGTTATGTCAGATCAAATTCTTTGCAGAAAATGATAGTTTCAACGGAGAGAAAGATTCTGGCTAAAATTGCACTTATTGTCATTCTTGCTGGTCTGGGTGGTTTAACTGGAGGAATCGCACTTTCGATATCGCTTCTTAGGCAAACTTGGTAAATCGAGCTGTTTAGAAACAAAGCCCCGCTAATACTATCAATTAGCGAGGCTAGTTTGAAGCGGAATAAAAGAAAATAAAATTACCTGCTCCAGCCTACAATCTGATATCCCTTTTGCTGAAGGCAATGTTCAACAAATCTGTCGTATGAGGGATTCCTTTCCCCCATCTTGGCAAGACTGCTTGCTACTCCTACAATTCCACCAATTGCAGCGCCGGCAGCAGTTGCTCGCCCTACCTGACCTTTCATGATTACGCCACTTATTGCCCCTGCTCCAGCTCCTACAGCAGCTCCACCGGCTGTATTTATTGTGGCATCCTGCCACTGAGAGGGGTTCTGCACGTATTGGTCGGCTAGTGCCATGCACTGTGCAGAATCAGCTTCTGCGACACCAGCACCGACCCGACGATAGTGATCATTAGGGAAGAACTGAGGTCTTGCAGGTCCTGTTGCGCAGGCTGAGATCAATAGAAATCCGATAGAACATATTCCGATAATTTTAGAATCTTTCATTATAAACCCATTTATTATATTTAATTACGGCATGTTAACAAATTCTTAAAAAGTAGTCTAATTATTTAAATTCACCATTGAGCAATGAACGGAGCGCCGTGAACTGACCCAACAACTTAAGTTATGCCAGTTAAATTAAAAGATAATACCTGATAAACCAGTTTTAAGCTTAAAAAGTTTATTTTATATTTATTTATTTATGCTCCTTGGTCTTTTATGCTCCTTGGTCAATCCCAAGTTTAGACGTGAAGACAGCTATTTTATTCGACAATTTTTTCAGCAAAGATACCATAAACGACCTCGCTTGGGAAAAATAGACAGAGTTTTAATAAGTAACAATTAATTATAGTGACTCATTTGTTCCATGCAGGTTATCATCCGGGCTCAGGATTGGGAAGGGGGTCATGAATTTTGAAAATAATTAATAGTATTAAATCTGATAAGCATACATCTATTGCCGTAGTTTCAACTTTTGGCATCTTTTTTCATTTATTATGTTATCCATATAATTATCCAAGTTACTTTCTTTTTTTTGTTCTTCTCGTTGGAGGTTTAATTCTTGTCTGGGATCTGTTTCTTGATTTGCTCCAGGGAAATTTTAGTTCAGATCTTTTAGCGGGCATATCGATCATAACTGCAATTATACTTGATGAGTATCTGGCAGCTGCAATTGTGGTGCTTATGTTGTCAGGAGGTCAGGCTTTAGAGACTTTTGCTTCGGGTCGTGCTTCGGCTGCCCTTGATAATTTTGCAAAGCGTCTTCCTCAAAAAGTCCACAAAAAGCTTAATGACACTATTCAGGAGGTTCCTCTTGAAGAAGTTAATGTTGGTGATCTGATAATTCTTAATCCCCATGAAGTGGCAGCCGTAGATGGTGAAGTTGTAGAGGGAACCGGTTCCATGGATGAGTCACTTCTAACTGGAGAGCCCTATCATGTATCAAAGACCAAAGGCTCAGCTATTGTTTCTGGGGCGATGAATGGTTCCAGTGTAATGCATGTAAGAGTTACCAGGATCGGAGAAGATACCAGGTATCATAAAATAATGAATGTAATGAGAGAATCTCAGCAAACTCGACCACAGATACGGCGACTGGCAGACACTCTGGGGGCGTGGTACACACCTTTTGCACTTTTTATTGCTGTACTTGCAGGTCTCTTGTCAGGTGATTCAATTCGTTTTCTTAGTGTTCTGGTAGTTGCAACTCCTTGCCCTTTACTGATTGGGATACCAATTTCCATTATTGGAAGTATCTCTGTTGCCGCAAGGTGTGGAATACTTGTAAGAGATCCAGCCATGCTTGAAGTGCTACCGAAAGTTCGAAGTATTTTTCTGGATAAAACCGGAACAATGACTTATGGAACGCCCGAGATATCAGATATCAAATTATTTGGCTCAAAATCTGAGGAAGATGTTTTACTACTCCTAGCCTCCCTTGAGCAGTTCTCTTCTCATCCCCTGGCTGAACCAATACATAAGGAGGCTATGAGAAGGGGGCTTGAGCTTGTTATACCTGGTAGTGTGGAGGAAATACCTGGAGTTGGTATCAAGGGTATTATTGGGGAAAGTGAAGTAATGGTATCAAGCAGGTCTTATGTGCTGCGTAAGTATCCAAAGGTAAAGTTGCCAGACAAAGAGTCTGGATTAGAGTGTCTTTTACTGGTGAATGGCGAACTTTGTGGCCTGATAATTCTTAAAGATACCGTACGAGCTGGCGGAGAAGATTTCATTAGACATCTAAAGACCAGCCATAAAATTGAAAACGTTACTCTTCTCTCTGGAGATGAAGAAAAAGAGGTCAGGGATCTTGCGAATCAGGTTGGAATAACGAGCATTCTTGCCCGTCAGTCGCCTGAAATGAAACTTGAAATTGTAAAAAATGAGAGTGCGGTTCGTTCTGTTCTGTTTGTAGGTGATGGTATTAACGATGCCCCTGCGTTAAGTGCTGCAACTGCTGGTGTAGCATTTGGTACAGTTTCTGATGTCAGTAGTGAAGCTGCCGGAGCGGTAATAATTGAGGGGTCGCTGAGGAAACTTGATGAGCTTCTTCATATTTCCAAAAGGATGAGAAGAATAGCTCTTGAAAGTGCAGTAGGTGGTATGGCCTTAAGTATTATCGGTATGTTCGCCGCAGCATCTGGTTACTTGTCACCTGTAACAGGAGCAGTTACTCAGGAAATTATAGATCTTATAGCAGTACTAAACGCCCTTAGGGCGGCCTACCCACCGGCAGATTTGTCGGATTATTAGTCGAGCAAATTATCGGTAATTATAAGGCAAAATAGAGTAAATAATATTACGCTTTTAACTTGTTTATAATATAAAACAGTGATATTCTGCTTATATGAAAACTACCGTTGATATACCCGATGACATGCTTAAAGAGTTAGTTAAGAATTCCAGGTCTTCTAAAAAGAAAGACGCAATTCTTAAAGCTATTGAAGAATATAATCGTAAATGCAAGTTGATAACTTTAGCAAAGCATTTAGGTACATTTGAAGGGTTGATAAGCAAATCCGAGCTTTCAAATTTAAGAAAAATAATTAAATCATGAAAGGTAAATTTATACTTGTAGACACTTCCTATTGGATTGATGCATTAAGAAAAAATGGGAATAAGCAGAAAAAAGAAAAATTTCAGAGTTTATTAATAAGTGGTGTTGTCGCATGGTCTGACCCTATTAAGCTTGAGCTTTGGAATGGAACCAGAAATCCCCATGAAATCAAAATACTTGAAGAGTTTAGTTCTGTCATAAAAAACTATGAGGTCACAAGTGAAGTGTGGCAATATTCTCTTAAGATAGGATCATATTTAAGACGTAAAGGGCTTACCATTCCATGTGTTGATATTCTAATAGCTGCAACTGCCTCTTATTACGAGGTTGAGTTGCTTCACGATGACAAGCATTTTGATAATTTGTTAAAATTAATTAACTAACGCTTAATGGTATCAGCTCTTATTTTGAATTATGCATCCTGGGTATTTTCTATGTAAACTAAAGATTACATTCCAAGCGAGTCAAGTTTTTGTGGGCCAGTAAGTATTCTTGCAGGTGCAGATACGATTCTACGTGCATTGTAAATTAAAGTCGCTGGAATTGATTTTACATTAAAGCTTGGCATTGCATCTGGGCTGTTATTTCGCTCATCGACTATTATAACTTTAGCCTTGTCTCCAAGACCTTCGACTATGCCGGGTAGAATTTCTTCGTATTTTTTGCATGGAGGGCATCTTCCGGGGTTTGTAACAACAACAACAACGTTTTCATCGGGGTGCTCGCTGATATATTTTTTTGCCTGATGAGATGTCATCATGTGCTTTGATAGTGGATTTTCTTCTTTTAAACCCTGGGAAGCTGTGGTAGCAGTTGTTTGATCTGGTTGTTTGGAATACGGTGTTCCAAAAACTTCCTGTTTCTCATCAAGCTGTATTTTCCCATTAAATCTTTTATCTGCTTCAAATGCAATTGTACCATCCTGATTTTTAGAAAATACACCAATGCCACTCATGGTTACTGGAAAACTTTTGTAATCATTTAAATCAAGACTGCCACGACCCTTGCTGTCTGCGTACTGAATTTCATATTTCAGCTTAGAATCAGGAGGTATTGCCTTTAGTGATAACTCCTTTTTTTCTGCTGTCGCTTTAGTAGCTACTGCTTCTTTGTCGGGTTCCCTTTTTGATCCAGTTTCACTTGTGGCTTTTGAACTATCAGTTTTTGAAAATCCAAGATCAATGCAGTCCTTATCGTTGCAGTAAGTGTATCGTCCATTTTCATCCTTCTTTATTCCCTTGATTTGTTCAGGGGTTAGGCCCCTAAGCTGAACTTTAACGGCAATGTCTCCTGGTATCTTGATGGGATCCGGGGATGATTTAATCTCTAAACCTGGATCTGCAGGATTTTGACTTATTGGAGAGGCTTGTGGTTTTTGTACTGTATTATTAGTAGCTGGCGGAAGTGTTCCTAATTCGCTCCTTGAAATCTTGGGTGGGGCCGGAAGAATTATTACCTGATTATCTTTTAAAGGTGCTCTGGGAATTGTTCTAAATATGCTTTGTTGGGGAGGAGTGATGTCGGGAGCTGGGCTAATAGATTGTGCTGTGTCCTTTTTATCTTGAGAGGCAGATTTTGTTTCATGAAAAGTAGGAGGCGGAGGTGAATCTGGCACTAGCTTATTTTCGCTTTTGGGCAGTGTTTCTGATTTTGGTGTGTTTCCTGGTGTTTGTGGCTCGGGAGTTTCTTGTTTTTCAGTTTGAACTGCAGAGCCTCCTTTAATCAGATCAAGTTTTGTTATCTTCCCGTTTTTATCGTGAATTATTGCTGTAAGTGAAGTTACATCGGGGCTAACATTTAAATTTAATGTGCCATTTGAGTTGCGATTATAAGATAGCCTTGAATCAGTTAAAGAAATTGTTGACTCGTCTTTAGGTGGGAAGCTTCCTCTTGCGTTAAAAGAAGCGGATTTGACTTCATAAGAGAACCCTATCTTCGAGCCAGGTTCGATTTTAATTTCAAATTTGTTTTCAGATTTTATTGTTACTAGGTATTTATTTTTATCTGAGGGACTACTATTGTGCTCAGTGGATGGAACCATTGGAAGAGAAGTTCCTTCATTGCTGATAGCAGTGTTTGTGGATTTTTGTCGATCTTCTACAACCTTATGTTGGGTATGGTATGATGTGGTAGTCATAGGAAAAAACCTTTGGGAAATAATGGGACTGGTTATACTGGTTATGGTCGAATAACAGAAAAGCGTAAAAAATGTTTTTTAGCTATTTCGAATTCTCTTTCTTTCCAGTGCCTTATGGTGTTTAACTGCCTTTACCCATCCGCCGTCATGTATCCATTGATCCAAAGCGGTTATTCCGGGGTGTAGCTTTTCAAGAGCTTTAAATTCTCTTGTGTGAATACGCCTTCTTCCCCTTTCTACTCTAATTCCAGCCACAGCATGACAGAGCTCATGGTAGATTAAGGCATCGAGAAAAGGTTTTGATTCTTCAAGTTTCATTGCTCCAGCAACTCGCACGATTTGCTTTTCAATATTACAGGAAGCAAGGCAACGGGTCTGAATTCTGCCCGACCATTGTATTTGATAATTATTCAGGTAAGAAAGCTCTGGAAAGTAGGAGTGAGCCAGAGAGTCCCATATCAATTTCAACTGGGGATCTGATAGCAAAGTACGGTTGGACTTTTTGTTTTTTCGAATTGTGGCAGGCTGATTCTGATTGGGTTTTGGTGTGGATACGACTGCATTGGCAGGATTAATATTTTGTTTTGGTGCACCGTGACATTCTTTGGTGGAGTATTCTTTTCTGATAATTTCAAAATGTTGTTTTACAAACTGAAAAGTCAGTTGAAAAATCTGCATTTTTTCTAAGCCACTTTAAATATTAGTAAATACTGAACCAGGTGACAAAGTACCTGTTACTAACAGTAACTTACTGCAAATATTATGCTTTAGTCAAAACATAAAAGTGTCGATAAACCATGTGATTCTTGAGTTAGCCTCATTCAAATCAACAAAAGATATAAAAGGGAAGGGATAGTGGAGTACAAGACGGGAGACAGTGGCATTAGAAGTACAGCCGAGGATGGTTTTGAGCTTAAAGTTGCGGAGGAAGTTGAGCGCACGAGTGAGTTTTTTGCTGAAAGCGAGAGGAGGCTTTGGGGCAATGCCTCTTCTTCGTGGATTGTTGCAGCTGACATTATAAAAAAAGTAAGGCCTATACCTTGGGTTTTCTGGATAATGATCAGATCCGTATATGGTTATGCAGGACAGGTACGTGAAGTTGATCCGATGACTTTTACTATGATTGAAAAGCTGATTATGCGTGCTTGTCAGGATCAGGATCTAGTGTCTGAAGAATATCGTGATCTTACTCCAACTAAACTTACTCAGGCTTTGGAGTTCATTGGCTCTGATGTTGCTGCATCATTATGCTTTATTCATAGTGTCGGAAAGCGAGTATCGATTAATCTTAGTGAGAGAATATTTCGGGCAATTATGGATGATGCATTCCTGCGTTGCCGATTAGGAGTCGTCCTTGGGCAACATTCTCCAGAGGCTGGAATTGGGAGGTGTTTACTTGCTGGTTTTACTGGCAGGGCAGGTTTGGCTGTGCAGCTTGCTTCTGGCACTGAGGATCAGGCTAAAATTGCACTTGCGGGTCTTGCTACCGGAAAAGATATAAGCAAGGTTTGTGTTGATGTTTATAAGTGCGATCCTCTTCAGGTTGCAGCTCTTTCTCTTGTTGCAGGTGGATGCAGCAAGGAAATTGCCCTTGGTGTAGCAGCGTTCAGTTTGCCTTCAGAGGAAGTGGCTCCGGGGACTGAGCAATATAAGTGGTTAACATTGTTTTCGATTCTTGAAAATATCAGGTTGAACAGGTTCGAAAATATTTCCAAGGAAAGTTGGCACTCAGTTGGAATAAGCACTCAGGCACAGGCCTCGATTTCCAAAAAGACGCAAAATGTATTCAGAAAGGGACATGCATTTAATTGGCTTCTTACTCCTCTTTCTGAAATGCTAGACAGATAATGTTCAGATAAAACTTGTTGAGATTAGCTAAAGGGAAGCCTAACATTTTGATATTAATAAAAAAAACTAGAACAGCGATGTTGCTGTTCTAGTTTTAAAGAACCTAATAAGCACGTAATACTATGTTGACGCCACCAAAGCATACTTTATTCAAATCAGGTGAATTTATTGCTGGTCGGTATGAAGTAATAAGAACTCTTGGCCATGGTGCCATGGGGGTAGTTGTGCATGTTCTCGACCATGCCCTTGATAAAGAGCCAATAGCACTCAAGATTCTTCATCCAGAAGTCGCAAAAGACGAGATCCAGTTTTCCCGCTTTCGAAATGAGGTGCTCCTCGCCCGAACCTTGCTTTCCCATCCAAATATAGTGAGAATTTTTGATTTTGGCCAAGGAGCGGCAGGTATTTATTTTCTTAGTATGGAGTATGTTGGAGGCGGATCACTTGCTCAAAGAATATATGTTCGTGATAGTGCTCTTAGACTTGATCTTGTTAGTATAATTCAGCATTTACTTTCTATTTGTGATGGCCTTTATGCGGCTCATCAGAGGGGAGTCATTCATAGGGATCTTAAACCTGATAACATTTTGTTATCCGAGGATGGGACTGCCAAGATAACTGATTTTGGGCTTGGTAGGGCCATGAATTCTAATCAGCATTTTACCATGACTGGTGAAACTGTTGGTACTCCATTTTACATGTCTCCGGAGCAACTTGCAGGCGAGTCTCCAGATGGGCGTTGTGATATATACTCGTTAGGTATTATGGCTTTTGAGATGATTATGAAGAAACGTCCTTTTAATAGTGAAAATTATCTGGAACTTGCTCATATGCACATGGTAAGCAAAGTTCCTGAAATGCATTCTGATATAATTGAGATACCAAAATGGTTTAATGATTTTGTAAGAATTTGCACCGAAAAGGAGCGAGAAGATCGATTTAAAACAGCGGCTGATGCAGCGGAGTTTATAATAACCAATCTGGGAGAAGAGCATCTTAGGGAAGGGCATGGTGTCAGTGTCCGGCGTCCATTTCGCCTGTTTTCTGATAGTGATAGTTCAACCAATGCCTCAAGTCATATGCATTAGAACTTGAAATACGGCAGGGACGAATTAGACTCCCAGTGCCTGAGCTAACTCCTGTCCAGTTTTTATGTATGCATTTGCTGCGTTTATTATGCCATCAATTTCTTTATCACTTAACTCTCGTATCACTACTGCAGGAGATCCGAGAATTAATGAGCGGGGAGGAAAGACTTTTCCTTCGGTCACTAAAGATCCAGCACCAACAAGTGAATGCTCACTTATTTTTGAATCATCGAGAATAATTGAACCCATTCCTATTAGGCAATTGCTGCCTACGTTTGCCCCATGAATAATTGCTCTATGACCTACTGTAACCCCTGAACCTATCTCGCAGGGACTTCTGCCACGAGTTGTATGAAGCATAGAGTGTTCCTGTATGTTGGTTTTGTCTCCAACACGAACTGGCTCCAGATCTCCTCTTAAAACTGCGCCAAAAAATATAGATACCTCTTTGCCAATTTTTACATCTCCAATTAGTGTCGCATCAGGTGCAATAAAGTGCGGACTGACAATTTCAGGGTTTATATGTGCTCCATTTCTATACAAACCAGTGATCATGATTTTGGCAATAAATGAATGTGTTATAAAAGTTTTTTTGCATGCAGAATTATGCTTTCTGGTCTAGGTCGCATGAAGTATTCAAGGTTTTTTGCATAAGGGTACGGATAATCAAGACCAGAATGAACCAGAGGGGGGGCATCCAGATAGTCAAATAGGTTGACTGCGATTATGGACGAAAGCCAGCTTCCATAACTTGCAACTGGCCATGCTTCTTCAACAATAAGCACACGGTTGGTTTTTTTGACCGATTCAAAAATATGCTCCTCATCAAGTGGGCGTAAGGTTCTAAGGTCAATAACTTCAGCTGAAATATTTTCAATTTCCAGTTGTTTTGCGGCCTCAAGGCTGGTTGGTACTGCTTTGCCCCAGCAGAGGATAGTTAGGTCTTTGCCTGGCCGTTTTGTATCTGCTTTGCCTATTGGTATAACGTATTCTCCTTCAGGGACTTCGCCTTTTACACCGTACATTGCCTCGGATTCCATAAAAACAACAGGGTTTGGATCTCTGATTGCAGATTTTAGAAGTCCCTTGGCATCATATGAATTGGAGGGAGCGATTACTATAAGTCCTGGGCAATTTGCGTAAAGTGATTCAAAGCTCTGGGAGTGCTGGGCGGCTAGTTGATGCACAGATCCGCTTGGGCCTCGAAATACTATTGGGCAATCGAATTCACCGTTAGACATATAAAGAACTTTTGCAGCACTGTTTATAATCTGATCAATTGCTATAAGAGAAAAGTTCCAGGTCATGAACTCAATAACTGGTCTGAGTCCAACCATTGCTGCCCCTACACCAATTCCAGCAAATCCGTTTTCGCTGATCGGAGTATCTATGACCCGTTCTTCGCCAAATTTATTCAGAAGTCCTCGCGATACCTTGTAGGCACCATCGTAGTATCCAACCTCTTCTCCCATCAGGAAGACCCTGTCGTCTCTTGTCATTTCTTCATCAAGGGCTTCGTTTAGAGCTTCTCTAATACTAAGTTGTCTCATTCTGGTTTTCTCACTTTAAAAAAATCAAGACTAAAATTCACATTGTTTTCAGGCTGTCTGTACTGCATCAAGGCAGGTAGGTATGATCTCCTATTGTTGAAATATCAGGCTCGGGTGAATCATCTGCAAATCTAACTGCATCCTGAATTTCCGCTTCCACTTCTTCTGTAATCTGATCAAGTATATGCAAAAGGTGAGGGAAATCTCTTTCAATCCGGTTTTTTGCAAGTATAAGCGGGTCTTTTCGCTTCCACTCCTCAACTTCTTCCTTGGTTCGGTATTTTCCTGGATCTGCCATCGAATGACCACGATAGCGGTAAGTTTTAAATTCAAGAAGCATGGGCAGAGATTGTTCTCTTGCGCGATCAATTGCTTCTTTTGCGGCGTAATAGCAATCAACAACATCCACCCCCTCAACAGTGGCCCTTGCCATAGGGTAACCGAGTGCTCTTACAGAAGCATCTTCAGTTACCAATGTTCTGGAAAGGGGCGTGCCCATAGAGTATTGATTATTTTCAACTATAAAAACAACAGGCAGTTTCCATAGAGCTGCAAGGCACATCGCCTCATGAAATGGGCCAATTGAGACAGCGCCATCGCCTAAAAAGCAGATACTTACTCTTCCATCCTTTCTGTATTTTGAAGCAAATGCGGCCCCGGCACCAAGTGGGGCTTGTGCACCAACAATACCCCAACCGCCGAGAAAGTTTTTTCTTGTGAGAAGAAGTGCATCGAACCTCCTCGTCCTCCTGCGCAGCCAGTGGCTTTTCCAAAAAGTTCTGCCATGCCAGCCCGGGCCGTTCCTCCTTTGGCAAGGTATTGTGCGTGTATTCGGTATGAAGATACTACATAGTCATCTGGCTTGAGGGCAGCAATTACTCCAGTCCCAACAGCTTCCTGGCCTATGTATAAATGAAGAAATCCGCCAATTTTTCTTTCTGTATAAGCACGAGCTGCTTCTTCTTCGAATCTGCGCATTAAGAGCATCGTCCGGTAGAGGCTTACTAAGGTTTCTCCGTTCATAGTGGGTATCCTAAATTATAAAATAAAAATAGTAGTGATTTGATGGGTATGGATTTGCTCGGTACATTTTAAATGAAAATCTTCATCAGAAAAAATTTGTTCCAGGAGGTTATTTGGATAAATGAAGCGAATCATATAGAGCCAAGCATAATTAGTAAGTAGTATCAGGATATTTTGAGTGTCCGAAATACCGTGCCTGCTTTGGGAAGGCAACAGGGATTGATTATTAATTTGTTCAAATAAGTTGAACATATTCTAAAAACAGACTTTTTTGGTAAATAATTAATTCCCTATCCTATTTTGTGTGAAACCGGAAGTGGTTCTTGAATGTTAGAGTACTCAAAATTTCCTGATTTTCAGATTGTTAAACAGATAACAAACTTCCGGATTCAATCAGATATCGGTACAAATGCTTTTCCAACCCGGTTGGCTCAATGTCAGTTGCAGAAATCATTTCCATTTCCGGAATATGCCAGCTTTTAAGATCACTCTTGGAAGTTGCTGGATGTTGCTCAATGCTTTCTCTCGATATGGGATAAGATATTATCTTAACTCCTATTGCAAGAAGTTTTCCTAATGCTTCAAGAATATTTCCAGATTCGCTATCATAAACATCGCCGCTTAAAAGTTTCATAATAGTGCCAGTTCCCATTATGAAACATAAATCATCTGAGGTGTATCTTCTTAAATAATTTGATACATTATAATACCATGCAAAGTCGGTGATCATAACATAAGATCCTTGGCCAAATAATCTTGGCAGGAGAGTTGATAGCTCTTCGATCTGCATGGTTTCGTTATGATGCACTGATCGAATTGAAACTTCATTTATATAGAGTACCTCACGCGGGGATTTTTTTGTATTTCCACAATCTTTTCCTTGTTCAGCCATTTCAATTGCTTTTTTTACTGATTCCTGTGCGAGTTTATTTAGTACCCTGTAAGTTCCGCGCTCAATCAGAACTGGCTTTTTTCGAATAATGCTTGATGGCTGCTCTAGCTTTCCATCTGGAGAAAAAAGAACAGCTTCAGCAAGGCCGTCTTCTATCAGGTGAATTCCGACTAGGGCATCATTCCAGTCCGGGAAATATGGGCCCCTAAAGTAGGCTACGTCAACTTCAATCCTTCCGGGTTTTATGTCATCAAGAAGTGAGGTGAGAAATGATTCAAGATTATCTTTGATCATATAGGCCCCATATAAAAGATTTACGCCTAAAAGACCAATAGCCTGTTGCTGAAGGATATTATCCTGATCAAGCATGTTAACATGCAAAATGATATCTGAGGGAACATCCTTTGGATTCCTTTGAAACCGGACACCGATCCAGCCGTGGCATTCGTTTGTTCCTTCATAGTTTCGTGCTGATACTGTATTGGCAATAACAAAAAAACTTCTATGTTCTCCCATTCCAGGCCCAAGTCGTTCCTGTAACAGCTGAAATTCATGATCAAGCATTGAGAGTAATCTTGCTTCGGAGACATATCGTGTCGTTTTGCCGTAAATGTCATCACTAACTTTCATGTCATAAGCAGACATGGTTTTAGCAACTGTGCCAGAAGCGCCACCAACCCTGAAAAACCAGGCCGCTATTTCCTGTCCAGCGCCAATTTCGGCAAAGGTTCCATAAATTTTTTGATCTCTATTAAGCGTTACGGCCTTGGTTTGAGTGTCAAGCGCTGAAGCACTTGTAATATCCAATTGATTGGGTGGTACTTGTATCACGACTATATGATTCCTGATAATACGTTTGGTTAATTTCAGTCCAAGCGTATCATGGACTCTGCTTTTCTAAAAATATCATTTGAATTCCCGTTTTCTTCGAGAAAAAGTGGCGTATGAATTTTTAGATTGATATCTACGCCAAGAGGAAGGGGACCCCGCTTTCTGGCTTGAAGCTTCCATGAGTTTTGAATGGTCACAGGTATAATCCATGCTGGTTTTACAGCATCCATCAGAGTAAGGGGACCTCTTTTTTTAAAGCTCTTGATTGAATCTGAACGCGCTCGTGTGCCTTCAGGAAAAATCACTCCGCATGCTTTTTTTTCTTTAAGAAATTTTGCAAATCGCTCAATTTCAGGCAAGGCCTGAGCGGGATCGGAGCGGTCTATAAGGGCAGCGTTTGAGTACCTAAGGCAGGTTGATACTCCAGGTATGCCCTGGCCAAGCTCCTTCTTGGCTACAAACCTGGGTTTTAATTCGGCCACTGCAACGTGAATACTTGAGATATCAAACATTGATTGATGATTGGAGATAACGACTGCGGGGCCCTCTTTGGGTAGTTTTTCTTTCCCTTCAATATGCAATCTTACTAGAGCTATCCTTAGACTGTATAGCACAAACCGATTAAACCATAAGATGCTGTACTCAGTGTTCTTTGGGTAGATTAGTTTGTTTGCCCGCTGAATTATTTCAAAGAGTATCAAAGTCGATATGAATGCAATTAAAAAAAACGGAAATACTAAATATTCAGCAATTGAAGGCGGAGGGAGAAGTGCTTCAGGTGAATCATTCAGATTTTCGTCTTGTGTAGTTGTTTTTGTGTTTGACATTAATTTTTTAAGCGGGTTAATCCTTGAAAAGTTCTAAAGACGACTACTCTGTTTACTATAAAAATGGTCTTTTTGTCGAGAAAGCCATCTATTTATAACAGGTTCATAAAACGGAAAGAACGAACCGGACAAACCAATATAAGTCCTTCCTTCGTTTTTGCATAACTCAGTAAGTAATCTCATTTCCTCTGTATTTAAATAATCAGAAGCAAGATGCAGATGCCGTATTTTATCTACAAAGATTGAAACTAATATCCTTATATCAGACGGAGTTGGGTCATGAGGAAAATTTTCTATATGACTTGGAGATTCATTTACAGATTTTGCAGAGATAGAGAGGAATTTTCTGATTTTTTCAATTCTTGTAAATTCAGAGAGGTATTTTTTTAAAAGTTTTTCTTTAGTTATTTCTGATATGGATTCTGATTCATCACTTTTATTTGATTTTTTGGATTGATTTGTTTTTGAAATAATACAGTCGTTTTTATCGTCTTCCAGTAACAGGGAGCATAAAATGGAAAGGATAATTTCCTTATATTCTGCATTTGGGTATCCAGATAAAAGAATCAGAGGTATTCGAGCTGCTCTTGGATTAAATGAGGAGCCAGCTTTTCTTTTGAAGTATAGTTCTTTGTTCCCTCCAAACTTTTTCGCCAGACTGTATGCAAGTTCAATTTCCAATAAGGAATCAGGATAACTTGTGTCCCTAGATAAAAGCCTGTTTAAAACCCCGAACAGGTGGGGTGAGTCGATTTTTAAGTCACTTCTTCTGTTGTTTTCAGGTAAGTTTGTAGCCAGATTCATTTAGTCACATAAAAATCCAGTATTTTAAGATGCTTACCTTTTAAATGTAAAGTCTTCATACCTCCTCGTAAATATGTTATAAGCACCAGAGAATATTTTTATGAAAATATTTTAGTTTTTCTGGTCATCATACAATTCATTTTTGGAATAGTTAAAGAAATGATTGCACATTATCCAAGTTTCAGGAAGTCCGGGATGAAGAATCCTTTTATTCTTTCTATGCTGATAATCGGAAGTGTTTTTTTTCCGCTTTTTTCAAGTGCAGATTATATTGATCCATCAACTGTTAATGTTAGCACTGAATCTTACAAGCCTTCTTTTACTGATTTTGCTGAAGGGACTTATCAGTATGATATCAAGTGGCAGGGGTTACAGGTTGCTAATGGAATTGTTCAGGTAGAGTCTGCTGTAAAAGAATCAAACAAGATGTATGCAGTAGAAGCAAAAGCAAACACAAGCAAGTTAATAGATGTTCTGTACAAATTAAGGCATACGAGTGGTAGTGAGTTTGATGGAGAGACTCTTCGGCCAATAAAATTTCATAGCGTGCAGACCGAGAATTCCAAAAGTAAAAAAACAGATATTTACTTTAGAGAAGATGGGCATATTTCTTCGGTAAGCATGAAGAATGGAAAAGTTGAGAATCGCCATGAGTTTGCTTCAAGTAATTTAACTTTGGATCCCATTTCTGCTGCATTTCTCGCAAGAAGTATTCCCGTTAATGTGGGTTCAACCGCTGAATTTGATGTGTTTAACGGCAAGAATCGTTTTTTGATTTCTTTCAGGGTTGATTCGTTAGAAAAAGTTGTTCTCCCAGGATCGGATGTGGCTAAGGATGCTTTTAAGGTTATACCTTCTGTAAAAAAACTCACAGATACTGAAGGTGAGACTCGTTTCAGAAAAGCAGAAATATGGATTTCTGCAGATGAAAAAAGGGATGTCCTTAAAGTGGAGAGTGAGGTGCTCGTTGGAAAAGTATCTGCCTTTTTGAAAAGTTTTGATCCAGTTGGTTCATTTGAAAAACCTGGTAATCATGATTTAAGTAAGCCTGAGGAACTTAGTATAGCAAAAAATCTGCATAAACAGTCACGAGATTCATCTCGAGCATCACTTGGTCATGTCGAGTAGGGCGGATCTGTTGCGTAGAGCTTTTTTTTATAGTTCGGATCCTAGTGAGCTTGATCTGGAGCGGGGCACATTGGTCTAAGAAGTGAATCTGAGAGCCTGTCTACAAGATTCTCAACATAAAAAGCCGTCTCCCCAATTTCGGAGATACTGTTTTCAATCATTTCTTCAATTTCTTCAGGTAGTGTGCAGATAAACACGATTTTATTCCCCCTTTCCTCTCGTCCCTAGTCCTTTAGATGTCGACAAATTAGAGGAGGTTCTGAAGATATTGTTGCGGTTTTTAGTTTTGAGAAAGATTGTCTAATAATTTCAGACAGTTAACTTGAGATCGATATTTTTTTATTAAGTAATGATAAAATACTCAGTAAAAACAATGGGTTAAGATTAATTGAGCAATGTTTTATTGACAGTTTGGTCTGAATATTTTCTTATCATCTAATGTATTTCTCAAGCTCAACTGCATGGCTGAGAGGATTGATTTGTCCTTCTTCGGTTCGATTCTATGGCTTTATGGTCGCTTTACTTTTAAGCGCATCCTCCTGTGTGCTTCCTGTCGTTTCTTCTGTTTTGGAAACAGCAGGGAGTGGTTTTCCTTCCTGTAATGTTTCTTCAGTGAGCCATTCTCTTGTTACTGGTAATGAACTGCTCACGGATCTAAATCCTCCTGACCTGCCTTATTCTCCTTCTAAACATGGAGAAAAAGTGTTTTATGGAGTGGCTTCTTATTATCGCACTGGTACTGGACTTTCAGATAAAACAGCAAGCGGTGAACCTCTTAAGGATTCTGAACTTACCGCGGCCCATCCAAATCTTCCATTTGGAACAAAGCTGCTGGTAACAAACCTTGCTAATGGAAGAACCGTTTTAGTGCGAGTTAATGACCGCGGGCCATTTTCTAAAAGACGAGTGCTGGATCTTTCACTTGCAGCAGCACATCATCTGAATATGATTCAGTCCGGGCTTATAAAAGTTAAAATTGAGGTTACTTCCTGATTAACCCGCCCAAAGAGTGGTAAGTATCTGTTTTAACTTGTGTGCATGGGGGCCCTAACCCTTCACTTGCATTTTTTTTATTTTACGGTAGTTATATGAACCTTTGTGATATTTCTATATAGGGAAGGTCTGACCCATGGCTTTTTCTTTTAAGTACTATCGGTAGTTTAAGATAGTGAGCTCTTGAACCATGTTACCTGCCAGTAAAGCCCATGAAAAAATTGCTCGTCGTCGCATTCAGCCGATGATAAGAGTGCATTCGGGCTTGGATGAAACAGAAGGCACAATAGTACCAGCACTATTTTCCATATTCAGTAAAGACCACAGAGCGAAAGTTTCTGATTTTCTTAATATAGACAGTTCTTATCTTGAGCAGCAGGTAAGACTTGTCATGTCTGATCTGCTTTTTCGCCTTTATCAAAGGTGTATGGAGGAGGATCAAAATAGAAATGAAAGATACCCTGCAAGAAAAGTTAAAATACACAGCTTGGCTGATTTGATCAGTGATCACTCCACTTATGAATATAACCCTTCTTTAGTTGATACTTTTGACCCTGAAATATTTTATTCCTATGGTGCTCTTGCTCTGGTTCGCATTTTTGAAAATGAGCTTAATCCTTACCTGGAGGAGCTTCAGGATCTGACAGGTCTTGATGGGGATCAGGTATTCGAATTAATGGCAATTTTTACTCCTTCTGTTTTATATATACTTTCCAGGGCTCTTTCTGCGACTGGGGAGTTTTCTTCAAAAAGTGGATCATTAAACATAATTCAGTCTCTTCTGGAAGCATATATAAGGCCCAGGGATTTCATTAATCGTGATCCGGAGCAGTTGTTCTCTGATCAAGTAGGAGATACTTTGGGTCAAATAGATGATGCTTTGGCGGTTGAAGATCACGAAAAAGCTGGTACATCAGATTTTAATAAACGTGCCCTATCAGATTCGGAATTTGATCATAGAGAGCAAAATTCTGAATCGAGCTGGAAAATTTCGGAAGATTCTCTTTCTCAGATGTTGCTTTATACCGATCCTTCACTTAAGTCTTATGGATCGTACTCTTCCAAGGCTGAATCAGGAAAAATGCCGAAAGCTGGAAAGCTAAAAATCTTTTTTGGGGTTTTGTTGTTTTTATCTGGGCTTGTTCTCATGCTTTTTCTATTAAGTAGCCCGTCATTTCGGGATGAGGTCTTCCGATTTTCTTTGGGGTCAAATACAACTTTCTCAAACATTAAAATTGGTAGTGGTGAGATGGAAAATGGACTTACGGAATTTTCTGGTAATGGAGATAAGTTTTCAATTGTTGAAGGAAGTAATACTGTAAATTCAACGACTGGGTCAGGACTTTATTTTGATAACGTAGAAGCCTTGCAGCTTGATCCTGGTTTTAAAACTGGATCCATGCCAGAAAAGGTTCTTAGTTTTATCCAGAGTGCCAAATTGAGGGCGCCAAGTGAAGAGTATATACTTTCTGGAATAAAGTTTTCAACGGAGATCCCAGGGACGATTACTGATTCGGAAGATGAATTATTTTTTTTGGCAAGGATACTTAAATTGTATCCAAATGTTAACCTGGAGATAGGAGAAAATAAGTCTGAAAAAAACAGCAGAATTCAAAGTGCAGCACTGGTTCGATCAATGCTTTCAGACTTGGGGATTCAACGAAACAGAATGTTTTTGGTCGCATCCATTTCTAGCGAAAAAAACAGGTCAGAGAAATCCAGCGACACGGAAGATAAGTCAGGATTGGGAAATAAAGATTTAAAGAATATGAATCAATTTCCAGCTGTGTATATCCGTATAGTTTCAAAATAATATTGACTTTCCAGATCCAAGCAGCACAAAGCTTGCAGTAATCTGGTCTTTTGGAATTTTAAACTTTCTCTCAGCAAAATTAATGTAAGCCCTGCTTTGTTTTGTCAGCAGTTGATTATCAGGAAGAGACCCCGTTTTATAGTCAATTATGTGAGCCTTTACTGGTATATTTTCTCTGGTTACAAGAATTATTCTGTCAATTCTACCAGCAATTATTGAATTGTTTTCTATAAGGGAAAATGGTAATTCTGTTTCAAGTGTAAGACTGCACGAAGAATCATCTTTAAGGTAGGTTTCCGGCATAAAAAGTTTTCGGATTTCGGTGTGTCTGAAAGCATTTTCAAGATATGAAATTATTCCCTCGTTTTTGATTGCAGATTTTTCAGATAAATAATTACGAAAATTATCATCTGAAAATAAGTCTTCATCAATCCAGTCTAAACATTCAAGTGCCTTATGGACAAGTGTACCAAATCTTGCCCCTGATCCGGTATCTGTATTTGAGGAGATAGCTTTAATGTTTGTTGGAAGGGAGATTATAGGCTCCACACTGGTAGGGGTGCTTCGCCTTACATTTTTAAATTCAGCAAAAGAAGGGATTACGGGTGTTATCGAAGTTTTATCCTGAAGGGATCTGATTATATCAATTTCTTCTGATTTGTTATCCAATAAGTCTGAAGTGGATATATTTCCATGATCTGAATCCAGTGTTCCGTCATTATAAAGTATTTGATAGTTTTTATGGTCGCTTATTGATTCATTATTTAAAGATATACTGACTGGTAACATTGTAGTTTCTGAGTTTCTTAATGCCCCTCTTATGAGACTTCCAAGAGATCCAGTATTACCAACACGTCTAAAGCCAGGATTTTCAGGAGAGAGATAGATATAAAGGCTGTGGACAGCTCTTGTTAGTGCTACATAACAAAGAGATAAACCTTCTGTTGTTTGAGAGCGTGTCCAGTCATCAAACATTTTTTCCAGGTCAGGGAAAAATTTCCTGATATCTTTAATTGGGTTTCTGATAATGCAATCTGGGGGACTAAGCGCGGATTTCTGTTTTTTCAGAATTCTTGGTCCAGATTTTTTAGCAAACGCGTCGTCGGTAAATGGCAGCATGACAACGTCAAACTCAAGCCCCTTACTTTTGTGAAAAGTCATTAGTTTGATTTTTGATTCATTACCAGATTCAATTGCTGAAGATGTGAGAACATTATTAAAGTCAGAAAATTTTCTTACACCAGTTCGTTCACAACCCATGGCAAGTGAAAGGGTATGATTTATTAATTTTTCTTCATCTTTAGTTAAAAGATTCTTGAATTGTAACAGGTAAGTGCCTATACTTCTGCTTAGACCGTGATAAAGAATTCTTTGTTTAAGTTTGCTTGATAAAATATAATTAGATTTGAATGAATCAGGGCCATCAAGTTGTAATATTCGTGCCCGAAGTGGAGAGTTTTTTAGGTGGTGAAACGCAAGGGTGTCGCCAGGATGTTCTGAAAGTGAGCAAAGGGATATAATAAGCTGAACAAGTTTAGAATGTGTAAGGGGCTCCCCGCCAGCACCTGAAACAAGAATTCCTTTTTTAAAAAGAAACCTTTCAATCCGACTCGCCTGGGCGTTAGTACGGGTAAGAATTCCTACTGACCTGATCGAATCATCAAGGAGAATTTTATCAAGATCTGCCCATAGCGTAGAAAATATAGCAGATTCAATTTCATTTCGATTGTATTTTTCAGTTTTGGTTTCTTCATTAGCAGTGGGAAAACAAATCTCCTTAACCTGTATTTGGCCCTTTTCACTCGTTTTACAGGATTCATGGGTTATGAAATCTGCAGCCCATCTGGTTCTTGCTTCTGGACAGTATTCAAGAGCATCATTAGTTTTGATGTCAGAAAAAACAAGATTAACAAAACGTACTACGGCAGGCCAGGACCTGTAGGTTTTATTTAGTTGTATAACGCTATTTGCAAGTTCAGGATACCTCAAGCCTAATTCCTCAAGAAGTTCGGACGTGCCACCTCTCCATGAATAGATGGCTTGTTTGGAGTCACCAACGGCTAGAAATGTATTTGAAGGAGAGGCTTTTGAAATAAGTTCAGATGCAATCTGATCAAGAGTGTTCCACTGTGAAGGTGAAGTATCCTGAAACTCATCAAGCAAAAGATGTGATATGGTGCTGTCAATTCTGAAGAACACATCATGAGTGGATATCGATCTTGCATTTCTTGAAAGGCAATTCTCAAGCTGAGCAAAAGATAAAACTCCCGCTTGTTTTGAAGTTGCAACAAGGGCAGATTGCCAACTTGACAAGAGTGCTGCGAGGCCAAGGGATTTTTCGTTGATCTCGTTTAGCAGCTCGGCTTTTGCAACCTTAACAAGTCTTTCTGTAAGGGAAATTACGGATGGTGGTATCGGCTTATTATAATATGTATGGTTCTTATCTAGATCAATTCGGGAAGAAAAACCCGTAGAAAGGATGGAGTCGAATCTGTTTTCATTAAGGTACTCAAGATAACCTTCCAGAATTTTTCTGTAACTTTTAAGATGAGTTGTAGAGTCGGGAAGTTCTCCAGAAAGAAGGGATTTTATTTCATTTATAAGTAATAATTTTTCATCAGAGTTTGCCCTGCATGGTACCTCCCTGAGACTCCAGTGTCCAGGATCGCTGTTTAAAAATTCATGATATAATTCTCTTAATTCTCTTAAAATAAAACTGCCAATTTGGGATGGAATCTCAAGGCCGGCAACAAGTGATAAAAGAGATTTAACTGAATCCTTGCCAAGTGACTCTGCCATTAGCGTAAGTGCTTCTTCCTCAAGAGCTAATGTTTCCCATTTGTCAGCAATTCTCCAATTGTTTGGAAGATCAAATTCAGTAAAAAAGGCCTGTCCTAGAGAAACAAAAAAACTGTCCAGTGTTGATATTTTTACTAAATCCTGATTTTTAATAAAACGGGTAAGTATTTGCTTAATGTATTCGGGGGTAAGTTTGGTGAGGGTCAGGTCTTCAGAAGTCCATTCAATTTGTTTAGCAAGTTCCTCGCATGAAATATCACTCTCAAGTGCAGAGAGAAGTCTGGTAACAACTCTTGAGAACATTTCTCCTGCGGCTTTTCTTGTGAAAGTATTTGCGAGAATTCGACTTGGTGATTCGCCAGCAAGCAAAAGATTTAAAAGGTGACCACTGAGAAAATGAGTTTTTCCAGACCCAGCGCTTGCTCGTACTATTGTAAGGTGTCTTATCATGAAAGAGCCTCATCGTAGAGCAAATTTTCCTGGGTAATGTCGCCACTGGTTCCAAATAAACGGTGATAGATTCCGTTTGAAAGTCCTTCTATTGAATGAAAATTAGCAGACAGAATGTTCTCGGCGATTTCAGTTGCGAGTGCAATACAGTTTGATATGTCATTTTTATCAGGGTTATATAAGTCCTCAGTGGGATTTCCTCTTCGGTCAATGCTCACAAGTGATATTTGAAACGTGGGATCAGGCAGAATCTTAACTTTTGTATTCTCCATTAGCGCATCAAGATTCTTTTCCAGTATAAATGAGTATAATGGAAGTTGTGGGTCAATCCATGAATCGCCAGAAATGCAATCTCTGAAAGAATAATTCATGTCGGATGTCTTGAAATCCGTAATTTTAATTATGTTTTGATGGGGAATGTAGTCAATTCTGTCAATTGTGCCACTGATTGATATTGTTTCTCCGTTTGATAAGGGAATAATTTTTTTTGCAGGAAGTTTAAGTTCTGTTGCCACATTTATCCAGCCATTGATTTTTGATTCATGCTCCCATTTCGAAAATCCAAGCAGCTTTTTTCTGATATTCTCTAGTTGAAGCTCAAGCATTAGTGGGCGAATATTGCCAAATCTTTGATCGATTATTTTATTGAAAGTGCTTAGAGCTAGATCATATATATCGTTTGCCGAGTCAGGCCTTCTACCAGTAGAGCGGGTTGTTTCAGCAAATGCAAGATGAAGAATTGTTCCAAGTGATGCGCTGTTAAGCTCTCTTGCTCCAAAGTCAGGAATTTCAACGCCAAGTAAATAACGAAGGTAAAATTCATATGGACATCTGATGTAGTTTTTAATCGCTGAAACGGAAAGAGCCGGAAGCGGGAATTTCTTGTAGGGGCATTCTGGTGCTGGTATTGGTCGTGATTGAATGAGGTCTTGTGGTGAAGAAGGAGCGTCGTAGTTGCTTAAGTTAGTTTCATCCTTGTTGGTGGACTGGGTATTTTCGCTGTAAAATCTGGAAAGTGTCTCAATCAATTTCTCTTTCTCTGTAGATAATGCAAGGCGGGATATTTTCATTAAATCACCGCTCTGAGCCTTCCTTGCGGCAAAAATCTTTATTGAGCTTTTGCTGTTGAGTATTGCTGAAAGCTGATAAGCATCATGCCCAAAAAGGCTTTCATTGTGTGGTAAGCCAACAGATCGTCTGAGAGAGTTTGGCAAGAATGGGTCAGGGTTGATTTTTACCGGAATGAAGTCCTCATTTAGTAGGGCAAGACAGGTTGCCACAGAATCATCGAGCAAGAGTTCGTACCAGCCAAGAATTTCAATCCCTTTAGAATCAGGTGGTGCAGTCTCGGTTAGAAAAAAATGATCCCTGATTAAGGAATGAAAAACCTGACTGCTTAGGGTGTCCGGCAATTCAGGATTGGTATCAGAAAAGTTTGAAAGAATCTGAACTGCTTCATTTAAGCCCCTAAGTAGGGTGAATTGATCTTCGATTAATTGATTTTCATCCGTTAAATCCATGAGATTATCATTTGGGACTGTACAAAGGTGATTTGTAACAGCATAAATCAGATTTTGAAGCTGATTTGTAAATTCGGGAATAGTACCCAATCTCGATAATCTTGTAATATTGTAATGATTAAGAACTTTGCTTACAAATAATAATCTTTGTTTTCTTTCTTTTGCAAGCGAGTCTGCCTGAAGAATATTGCAAGATAGAGTTTCTTTTAATAACTGATCAATGTCCTCTGCGAGAATTCCGGAAATAGTTGAGTTTTCCAGATTTTCTATGTTAAACAGTTCGGTATCTTCAGCTCTAGTGTCGGACATATCAAAAGAATTCTGTATGTTTAGATACTCTTTGCAAAGAATGGTAAAAAGAGGATGGGTAATCAATTCTGGAAGGCACTTTTCCCCACCAGACCAAACTCCACAAACTGAAAGTATGAATCGGCCAACGCCAGAATCTCTGAGAGATTGAATACCAGGAGCAACACCAGAGATATTTTTTGTGTCAAGTTCAAATAGCAGTGGTGCTGTTAACTCCGGAGATAATACTCCAATAGAGATATGTGATTCCGGGATTTCATTTTGCAGTGCAGTTTCGGCAAAACCTGCAACAAGTGAAGGTGCTTCAAGAGGTGAGTTTATAAAATGTAACTGTGAGCTGTTTGGGGATGATCTGTTTAGATGCCAGTACTCGGGCTGGATGCCGCCATATGAATTGAAGCCATCAGCATGCTCAGGGGGAGAGAAAATCAGTATCTCTCCTGGAATACCCAGACTTTCACATAACTTGATCTGGTAGGGAGTAATGTGTGCGCAAGCAGCAAGTATTATTTTTTTGTAATTTAACCCTGAATATCGATATGAGGTATTGACTATAGGAGCAAGCAGATATTTGTCCTGGAGATTATGTTGAACAAGATATTGGTTAAATAGCAAGAATAATTCAGAAATCAAAGTCCACTTTTCTTCGGTTGTGGAGTCGGACAAATGTTTGACGCTAGAGCAAATTTTTTCTGTTGTAATGTTATGATTACAAGTTTCTTCCCTAATTTTGTCTAAGTAGGTAAGTAAGACAAAATCTTCAGGGGTATTTATATTTTCAGAATTGAAGGTATCAGTTTGCAGGTTATTTGGACTGGAAATAATCCTTTCAACAAGTGAGCTATTATTAGCCCTTATTTTGTTCCAGATTAAAAGCCTTTCATGAGAGTATAGTTCTCTGGTGTCCGGTGGCCTAAGTGTATGGCAAATATCAGATGGAGAAATTATCAGAGGTGGTAGCAAAACTTCACCATGTTCCTCTGCCTTGAAAGATAGTAGTTCAAGAATTCTTCTTTGTGCTCTTCTTGATTCAAGGGTTAGAATTATTCCCCGAAAGTCAAATGAGGGTTCCGTTTTAGCGAGCCACTCGGTGAGGCTCCATAAAAAGGGCTTGTTCCAACCGAGAAAATGCTGGTTAAACATCCTGCTTATTCCGAATTTGGTGCTTCGTGTAGATAAAATATATCTTGCGAGGGGTCAATTTTTTTAACTTCAACTTTAATTCGCTGACCAAGTAGAGTCGGTTGTGGAACATTGCCAAGTGGTTTTAATGGTACATAAGAATGAATTGAATAAATTTCATCAAGCTCAATCAGGGGCCTTGGTGGATCGGCTCTAACTATTGTGCCTGTGAAATTTGAAAGTCTTTCCTGTTGAATGTATTTATACAGCCAGAAACGATTTCTTTCTTTTTGAATAATAACTGCTTCATCAAGACCTTGGGAGGTTTCTTGCATAATTTTTTCGATGTCTTTGGTGCTGTAACATGGAGAGCCTGATGTAAGATGACTTACGAGTTGTCTAAGAAGTACCATGTCAAGTGCGCGACGGATTGGAGATGTTACCTGACAGTAAGCTTGCAGTCCAAGACCTGCATGATGTCCGGGTGTCAGGCTGGTTAGTGAACGTTTCAAAAGTCCTCTTTTAAAAAATTCTCTTGCTGGACCTTCCATGATACTTGATGCAATTTCCTCGATATTTCCATCCGGTCTTTCTTGTGACCTGAAAATAAAAGGAATTGAATTGGTGACAGCATAGAGTGCTGCTGTTTCATTTGCAATAATTGCAAGTTCACTGATGAGTTTTCTTGCGGGTGTGTCATCATTGTTTATAACAAGCTTGATTTTTCCATTGGGCCTTATTTCGGGTATAAGATCCCGTCTGCTGAATTGTATAGAACCTTTTTCAATGCGAAGAGTTTCATGATGAGAAGCAATATCCCAGAGTTTTTCAAGGACACTGGCTCGAGGATGATTCTTCCCGTCACAGAGAATTTCATCTACTCCCTCATATGTCATTCTTTCCTTAACCACTATAAGGCTGGGTATGATTTTGCGGGATTCAATTTCCAGATCATTGTTAAGCCTGAACATGAAGGAAACACATGGCCTTTTTATTCCTTCTTTAAGAGAAAGAACTCCTTCTGAAAGAGTTGGCGGTAACATTGGAATGGTTTGATCCGGGCAGTAGATTGAGGTTGCTCGCCTGAATGCTGTAGATTCAAGAATGCTATCAGGTAAAATACGGTAGCTGGAGTCAGATATGTGCACCCCAGCAATAATGTTTCCGTCTTCATGGTGAAGTGAAATTGCATCATCAAAATCTGAAGATGATTCGCTGTCAATGGTAAATGCTTCAAGGTGGGAAAGGTCTGTTCGATCAGTAATGTCCTCTTTTTTAAATATCTGAAAAAGTCGTTCTGCTTCGGTACGTTCATCAGATGAAAAGTCAACAGGTCGTCCTATACGCAGAGGGATCAGGTTTTCATTTGGGGAAAAATGCCCAATTTTTACAAGTAACTGGAACGCTCGCTCCTCAAGAGTCATTTTCTTTTTTTGTTCAAGTCCTGATACCTTGAAGAGATCATCTATCAGGCCCTGATATACTTTGGCTGATGGGCTTTTTCTTCCACTAGCAGCAAGATCTTCAAGTGCCGAAACAGATTGTGGAAGGGGGGCTTTTAGATCACCCGCAAGTCTTTTTTGAATTGCAAGTCTTAAGGCCAGTTTGTTTGATTCTTCCCTAAGGGTTTCCGATTTTACTTCTTTGGAGCGGGCGACCTCTTCTTCGGTTCTTGGAATAAAGCCGGATTTGCTCCTTTTAAAATAAATTGTATCGAGTATTAACATTCGCCTGAAGGAAGCAATTTCAATCGGGTTTGAATTTAATCCACTCCAGAAGAACAACTCATCCAGAGAAAATTCTCTGGATGAGGATTTTCTATCGGATGATTTATCAGTTTCTTTGCTGGCTTCTTCGGGATTTAAAATGGCCTCTTTCCAGAGAGATTCTGCCTCAAGTTCGTATGCCCTCTTTTTTATCTGGGAAGATATGCTCTTTATTTCTTTTTGATCATATGCAGGTAGAAGAATATCAAAAAAATAAAGCCTGTTAAAAGGAAGAGAAATGTTTTCTCCATGTTCATTTACAAGGTTATATTTTCCTCCACTTGATAAAGAAACCCATGCCAGAATTGGTTCCGCATGTTGTTCGTACTCTACTATGCTACCCGTGTTGATTGCATTATCAAATTTATTGGAGCTGGATGTTTTATTATTTTCCAGGAGTTTATTCGCTTGAGTGTTGCTCTTTTGAGCTCCCCTCTTGTTTGGTAGGAAATTTGGCTTCATGTCATCATGTCCGAAGATATACTGCTTAAAGAAATATTTAACACGCTATCAATCAACAAAAACAGGTGCTTTTATACATTCTCCTTTGTTTTTAATTGTGACGCTTAGTGTGTTTGCGATGCAGGTGTTCTGATATTCTTTCTCATCGCATCCGCAAACTGTGTCTTCTTCAAGTGAACAATCTTCAGGAATGCGTTTGCATATTCCAGTCTTGTCAATTCCACCACATTCAGATCCAAAATCACAATACATGTTGATGGGGCAATTGTAACCTATGCCTCCTCCACATTCTATTCCTCTTGGAGCAGACAGGGAAGGATTAGAGGAACTCTTGTCATTATCGCAAGCCAGGAAAAATGCAAGTAAAATTAATACAGAATACAAGTTGAAAAGTGTTTTATTGTGAATCATCAGTTAAAGACTCTGGATAATGTTTAAAGATGTGGCATTCTAACTTAAATCAGAGATCGTGTTCAATAGCATTATCATGCATTATAAGGGTTTTGCAGTTAATCTCATCCTCTGTATTTTCTATTCTTGATCTCAGTACATTAAAAGGGCTGGTTTCAGTTTCTGGTTCTTTTGATATTGATTCCAGAGCCTTAATCATTTCCGAAATCGACCCTTTTTCCTTGAAAAGGAGGAGAAATAGTTCAAAATCCTGAAGATAGGTATACTGGGCAAGAAATGAGGCATTATTTATATTGCCATCAGATTTTGTTTTTTTGTGGTCATATAATTCCAGAATTTTGTTTTCAAGTTCAATGTAAACTTTGTTTTTAATAGCAAGTTTTTCTTCATCCGAAATATCAGTGTTGAAAGTTTCATCAAGTTTAATTTTTGTTTTTGAAAACTCTTTTGAAAGTTCGCATTCCCGAACGAGATTTTTTATGGCAATTATCGGGTTGAAATCACTTGATATGTTATTGATTAATTCAGGAAGAGTTTCTTTGCTTTTAAAGTAGGTTGCGGTAGCGAGAAACCCAACAGCATTAGCCATTGTTTCATTAAAAGCAACCTGTCCCTTTATCCAGAATGATGTATGGACAATCTCATGGACGACAGTGTTAAATAGGGCAAGATGATCAAGAGAAAGAGTTGAAGGCATGATGGGGTCATCAAACCATCCAAGGGTGCTATATGCCGCACTTGTTCTTATGGTTGTATCATAGCCTTCCTTCTCGAGCTTGATTTTCTCAGTTTCTGCTTCTTCTGGAGAGAAGAAACCTTTATAAGGCAGGGATCCTACTATGGGAAATTTCCATTCGTAAACTTCCAGTTTAAGGCTTTTGGCTGCTATTACAAGCCAGCTTTTTGGAATATCACTTTTAGTTGCAAAGGTTAAAAAAGTTTTCCCTGGTTTAAGGCCAATTTTATCTGCATATTCCCGGGCAATAAGTGTTAATTCGAGTTTATTTTTAAGATCTAAATCAAGTTTTTCTTCCTTAAGCGCAGAATCAATGGACTTTCTGCTAAGGAGCAGTCGTGCTTGATGATACCCAGCAGAAGTATAATAAGGTAAGGAGCAAGAATGCAGGGATAGTCCGGCTAGTAGGCCAATTGTAATGATGTAAAATTTATAAATCTTTAACAAGCGGAGGAAACCTTTTTTCGATTTTGAAGATAGAACTCTAATCATCAAGTACGTTCAAATAATCAAGAGGATCGTACATGCTTTCTTCAAAATAAGATTTTCTTTCTGATCCGTTTACGGGTGTTGCTACTGGGCTTTTAATAAGAAGCTCTGATTCAGGACGACCAAGGATTTGAGCCAGAAGTGCACTTCCTCCGGGTGCAAAGAGATCAATACCATTAAACAAGGCAGAAAAAAGTTCTCCAAAGACATCATATCCGGTTTTGTTTGGGTGAAGTCCTTCTGGAAGATTGAATAAGTAACAGCGATTTCCAGGACACAAAAAGTTGAATCCACGTTCTACGTCGACCAGGGGAATCCTGTTGACTGCGGCTAGATCCCGGTAGCGCACGTTGTAATTGGTTATTGATGGCTTCAGTCCTGCCCGACCACAGCATGCAGGTGGGATCGTCATTAGAATTGGCTCTCTATCCATGGCTCTAGCCATATTGATCATGCTTTGGATATCTCTGGCAAGAAACGTATCCCCATAAAGTGAAAACGCATCATTTGCCCCTCCGGATATGACAACATAGTCAGATTGAGAGTTTCTTATGTTTGAGGCAAATCTTGTTACGCCAGTTACATGAACTCGTTCTCCCGGACGTCCCCTGTTGCTTACGGGTAAACCAAGCCAGTTTTCTATTCTTAGTGGGTATCCGGCTTCTGTTCCTGGTGGTTCTTCGATCAAAGGAACAAATTCTCCCGGCTCGAAGAAGTCGCCGACTCCACGAGTGATGCTGTCACCAAAAGCCATGATTTCGATAATACCGTCAGCATTCTGATCTTTCAGAATAAAAGTTGATTGCTGTTTCAGTAAATCAAAATCATTTGATTCGGCAAATGCATTTGAAAAATCAAAATGCTGAACAAAAGAGATTGCAAGAAGTATAGTTAAGATTCTTCTGTTGAGGCTTGAAGCAGACATTATTCCTATCCTGAAATACCTTATAAGTTATTCAATTTAAATACAGAACTATATTGTCTAGGCTATCAAGCTTCAAGAAATTGAACAAATTAACGAGTGCTTATATGTATAAAACTGGCTAGCTATTAGCTGATCGTGTCTTTGGTTCACTAAAGAACATCTCAGCTTCGTCCAGCTTGTCATTTAGTACAGGGACGAGCCATTCCGCGCTGATTTCAAAAGGTAGCAGTGCTACGCTTGCTCCTTCTGCTATCAGTTGTTCCTGGTGTGTTCTGTCTTCTGCAGTAGCTATAATTGTTGCATCAGGAGCAAGTCTTTTAAGCATGCGGGTCAAAATGAAATTATTTGTTCCTTTAAGCAGGGTATCCGGCACAGTTGAAAGAACTATTCGGGCATGTTCTATGTGCGCATGTTCCAGGGTGTCAAAACTTGAAATATCTCCAAATGTAACTGCAATACCTTTTTGTTTGAGTCTGGATAGTGTTACCGGATTAAAATCAATAACAATAATTCGTTTTAGCAAAGCGGGGTGTTTGTTTTCTATTACCTGAAGAATTGCTTCTGCGCCTCGGTGAAAGCCTGCAAACACTATGTCGTGATTATCGGAATGATGAATATCATTAAGCCTTATTTCTTTTTCAGGAAAGGTTTTGCTTATAACTTTATTTATTAATAGAAAAATTTCATGACTGAATCTGATACAGTATGACGAAATAAGCGCCATACAGACCATACTTAAAACCAGAAGCGATACAAAATCTTCGGGTATATGTCCCAGTGTAAGGCCGATGCTGCCAATAACAAGGGCAAATTCACTCATTTGTGAAAGATTAAGGCTTGTAACAAATGCTGCTCGCCTTCCTGCGCCTGTAGATGCAAGAAGAGGGTAAATGCCAAGGAATCTTGAAAGGAAAATGAAACTGCCAAGTAGTAGTACCGGCCCGAGAATAGGGCCATCGGGAACTGTAAGTTTCATTCCCAGAGAAACAAAAAAAAGTGTAAGAAAAAAATCTCTTAAAGGAAGAGTTTTTGCGGTAATATGAATACTATAAGGAAAAGCAGCAATAGCAAGCCCTGCGACAAGTGCACCCATTTCTCTTGAAACATGAAGGCCGTCCGCAATGCCAGCCATGACCGCACACCACCCCAGAGCAAGACCAAGCACCATTTCAGGGGATTTCGCAACACTTTTAAAAAGAGCACTAAGTGCATACTTGCTAAAAAGAAAGCCTATCAGGAGAAGAGCTACTGTGTTTCCAATTGCGGTAGCAATGGGTAATAAGCTTGGGTTAGCAAGGTTTGGCTGAACTGCAAGAATTAGAATTGCGTAAATATCCTGAAGAACCAGAGTCCCTATGGTCAATCGACCTGGTAGTGTGTCAAGCTCCTGTTTGTCATACAGACCCTTTACAACGATTGCAGTGCTTGAAAGGCCCAAAAGAAGACAAAGGTAAAGGACGCTAAGGGCATCATTGGTATAAAATAGCGGGAAAATTTTGAAGAACCCAAAGCCCATAATAACACATAAGGGAAACTGGCAAACAGCTGTTAAAAGAAGCTGTCTTCCGGAAGACAGTAGCTTTCCAATATTAATTTCCAGACCGATTATGAAAAGAAGAAGAATAAGCCCAACTTCTGATAAAACTTCAACTGTATGGGCATCCTGAACCAGCCCAAGCCCAAAGTTTTTCCCTATTAAAACTCCTGCCAGTACATAGCCCAGAATTATGGGTTGCTTTAAAAAATGGCAGATAAGACCAGTTGCTGTTGCCGCAATAATTGAAATGGCAATTTCATGTAGAAGATCATGCATGTTCTAAATATCCGGAATTTATTTATAAAAAAGAAATCAGCAGGTTACATTAAAACAAAGGTAATTCCAAGTTTGTTATTGGATTTAATTATGAATTGTTTCATTTAAAAGAATTTGGCCTTAAAAAAAGAATTTCCTAAGATTTTTCGCATTTTTCTCAAGAAGGCAGAAGCTGGTATAGAACAAACAAAATTATACCGGCGTGAAGGCCAGCAGCAACATCATCCAATACTATTCCAATGGCACCGGGCAGCTTTTCAAAGTATTTTATAACTCCAATTTTACTGATATCGAATGCCCTGAAAAAAATTAATGCAAGAAGGAGGGAAGTAAAAGACCACTCAACAAAAAAGGCCGCCACAAAAAACCCAGCAAATTCATCTATTACTATTTCTTGAGGGTCTTTTCTGGTTTCTTCAGAGTAAGATTCAAGGATCGTGTTAATTACCGGAAAGCTGATTAAGGTGACAAAGAATGCAATTCCAAGTCTGATATATGTGTCAGGAGGCCCGATAAAGTCCAGATAAGCTAGAGCAAATAGAAGGGCGGCAATTGTTCCGCAGGTTCCAGGGGCCTTTCTTGAAAGCCCACTGCCAAATCCAGTAGCTATAATGTGGCATATTGTTCTATAACTAGTCATTTATTTCAGTACCCATTTTCATAACTGAAGCCTTGGAATTTATGCTTAATATTGGCCCGTACAGAGTTTACACTCATATAGTCGATTACTTCAAGCTTGATGGTGGATCGATGTTTGGTTCGGTTCCAAAGGTGCTTTGGGAACGCTACTTGCCAGCGGACTCACTTAACCGGATACCCCTTTGCAGCAGGGTAATGATTATTGAATCACCAGGCAGAAAAATTCTCATTGATACTGGCTGTGGACTTAAATGGGATGAAAAACGTCGAGCTCAATACGACATTAAATCAGCTTTAAATAATTATTCTGAAGATTCTATCCTCTCCAAAAGAATCTCTGGGGTTACAGATGTTGTTCTTACTCATCTTCATTTTGATCATGCTGGAGGAGTCTCTTATTTTAATGGTTCTGTTTTAAAACTAAGCTTCCCTGATGCAAAGCATTACGTGTCAAAAGAAAATTTTGATCAGGCAATGAACCCGGGTCAGAGGGAAAGGGGCAGTTATTTTCCAGAGCATCTCTCAATTCTTCAAGAGTCTGATCTTGTTTTAACCAAGGATGAATTTGAGATTCTTCCCGGTATCAGGTTTTATACTCTTTATGGTCATACGAGGGGAATGCAGATTGTGATTATTGAAGAAGGTGGTATGGCGAAAGTAGCATTTCTTGCTGATCTTGTGCCAACTCATCACCACTTGCAGCTTCCGTTTATAATGGGGTATGACATGTGCGCAGAGAAAACACTTGCTGAAAGGCTAAGATTTTATCCCCGGTTTTTGCAAGATGAAACTGTGCTCATATTTGAGCATGACAGGGATTGTGCTGCTGGTATCCTTGGATTATCCAAGGACAAGTATATGCTTGAGAAGCAGATAGTTCTTGATTGCGAATTGGCCTAGTTTAAGGGGGTTGTAGATATTTATGGGGGCTCAGGGTAATAAATAAATGAAAGTGTCCTTAGAAACTTCTGTGTGGAAGTTGCCCTTGCTTCTTGTTTTGTGGTCAATACTTATTTCCGGTACCGGATTATCAAGTCTTGAGTTTTTGCGTCATACTGAAGCTGACAGAACTTTAATAAGCTGGGAACTGATTGAAAGCGATTCATTTCTGGTTCCTACCCTGCTTCATAGTGAAATACTTACCAAACCTCCCCTTTATTACTGGTTATCTGCTGTTACTATTTCTATTTTTGGTGAGCCTTCGGAGCTTGTGGCCCGCCTGGTTTCTTTTCTCTCTTCAATTGTCTTTGTGCTTTTTCAATATTATTTCTGGTATTCTGTTAGCGGAAAGAGGACAATTTCTGCGCTTGCGGGGTTTTCACTTGGATCATCGCTTTTATTTTTTATATTAAGTACCGTCGCCGAGATAGACATGCTTTTTGGCTGTTTAACAGGAGTTGCCCTTGGAGCTTTGTATTTCGTAATTGAGGGTCATGAAAAGCAGGTTCGTTTTGGTATTCTTTTATCTGTTGCCACAGCTCTTGCCTTTTTAACGAAGGGCCCACCTGTTTTATTCTTTCTGGTTGGAGGAGGTGGTTTATATCTTCTATGGAAGGTTATTTTTTTTCGAGCAGAATTTACCAAGACCGAAATCAAGCGGTTGCTGGTTGTTGTGCTTTTCGTTTTAGCTGCAATCTTGATTATGATTTTGCTTTGGCTTATACCACTTGGGATTCAGGTTGGTTGGGGTGAGTTGGGGTCTCGTTTAAAGGAGGAGGTATTTCTTCGGGTAGTTAATTACTCAGATCGAGGAAGGGGTATTTCATTTTATCTTCTTGCTTTTTTTGTTAATGGTTTGCCCTGGACATTTTTCCTGTTGATTGGGCTTTTACGTTTTTATGCAGGTCGTCCCAAAGAGGATGAATCCTGGCATTCAAGAATAAGTCCTCTTCTTGAAGATCTACAGATTAGAAGATTTTTCCAGTATAGTCTGTGTGTTTTGGCTGCAGGATTTTTGATGTTATCACTGGCTCAGGGAAAATCGAGTCGTTATGCATTTCCTCTTATGCCATTTTTAATGAATATAACCTTGTTTTTTTCGGCTTCTTGTTTAAAACCTGTTGTATTTAAAAAACTTGTTTCCGGATTAAAGCCACTCTCCATTTTAGTACTTCTGGTTAGTTTGTTTCTTCTAGTGTTTATTTCTATTGAAGGAGTCAGTGCGCAAAATTTTTATGTCAGTATTTTGCCAGTTTCTTTATTTTCAGTTTTTTTTCTTTTTTCAAAGCCACGTCTTATCTGGAGGAACTGGTTTTCGTATCTAATTATTGTGATTATAATTGCCAAGATAAATTATACTCTTGTTTATATTCCTCATAGAAATTATACCAAGGGAGTAAGGGATCTATCTGCTTCAGTGGTCAGGGTTCTTGATGGATCGCCAATTTATACTATTGAGTTATTTGAGCGTTGGACAGTTTATTATGCAAAGCGCCTTGGAGTTGATGCTTATCGTTTGAGTCCGGCTCTTGTTAAAGATATGTTGAGTGGGGGAGGTGAAAAGGGAGAGGAGTTGATTACAATTCTTCTTGATCTTGATCAAGAGGCCTGGAGGTTTGATCAGATTCGTCTTTATGATTCCGGGGCCAAAGTACTAGCAGTTTTTCCTCACTCTACTTCTTCTAATTATCTTGTTCAGACAAAAAAGAGAGTTTTGCCAAAATTAGGACTTTTTTCTCATTTTCCCACAACCCCTGGCTTGCCATATTATCCTGAACTGAGTGAGCGAGGATTATTATAAGATTAATTATGTTTAATTGATATTTTATTAATTTCACTATCCTCTTTTGTTTTTTTTTAAATTACGGTAAATGCCATTACAACTAAATTTATCTTTAGCCCGGGTGGTGGAATTGGTAGACACACAGGACTTAAAATCCTGAGTTGCGAAAGCGACGTACGAGTTCGAGTCTCGTCCTGGGCAGGGTTATTTTTTAACTCTGTGAGGCCAATCCGTTTTTCTTTGTGTTTACTTTACCGGAGCGAGACTCGAACTCTGAAAATACACTGCGAGTCTTGTTCAGGCGGAGCCTGAACGTCTCGTCCTGGGCAGGGTTATTTTTTAACTCTGCGAGGCCAATCCGTTTTTCTTTGTAGTCTCATGAATAATCCGGGCTAGAAAGGCTCGATAACTTATTATTAGTAACAAGACTGAAAGCTAAAGTGATGGTACATTGTAATAAAGCTAATCTTGATGCGGTAAGTCGTTAAGGCTTTTTTCGGTTATAATTAGGGGTTTGGCATTTTTATAGATTTTTATGAAATCATTTAGTCCTTTCTTGTTTCTTGCCCTGTCGAGTTTTACCTCAATTGGAATTGGTATTTGATTTTTCTCTACGACGAAATCTACTTCAGAGTTTCCATCTCTCCAGTAATAAACATTATCAAATCTTTTAAGAAGCTCAGCACCTACTAATGCTTCAAACATGAATCCTTGCCAAGATAGATCTTCCTCAACTCTACTGGTGGAGGTAAAAGCAGAAACTAGAGCTGGGCAAAGGGGAATGATTTTTGGAGAGCTAACTCGTGAGCTTATTGTGTCGGGCTTATATTTTCTTATTTGCTTAAGTATGAAAGCTTTTTTAAGGATTTCAAGGTGTCCTTTTATGGTTGAGGTATTTCCTCTTTCCTGAAGCTGTCCAAGGAACTTTTGATAGGATAATTCTTTTGCTGGGTGTGATAGTGCAAGTTCTAGAGTTTGGCGAAACAAGGCAGGATTGTTTATTTGAACGTCACTTAGTATGTCAAGCGATATTACAGGTTCGATGGTTGACATTCGAATAAACTCTGTCCAACGTTTTGTATCAGGAAGAAGATTTACCGGTGCAGGATATCCCCCAAATTTAAGGTATTTATAAAGATCCCATCCAAATGCATCCTTAAATTCTTCCAAGTCCCAGTGCCTGCAATGGTTTATTTCAAATCTGCCAGCAAGGGACTCAGTAAGACCGGTTCCCAGAGAGAGGCTTGCAGAGCCTAGTATAACTACACTTAGATTTTCCTCATGCCTGTCTTCATCAAATAGTTTTTTTACTACTTCAGCCCAGGGTGGGATTTTCTGAATTTCATCTAGTACAAGGAGTACAGGTTTGCTTAGATCCCTCCTTGCTCTTTCCCAATGACTAATAATCCAGCTTGAGTCGGGTGGGCTTGGAAGGTCTGCTGTTTCATATACAGATCTCCCATCCCATCTTTTGATAATCTGCAATATAGAAGTAGTCTTTCCAACTTGCCTTGGACCAAGTACAACTTGAATAAAAGGCACATGTTCTAGTAACCTTTGCTCTAGGCTCTTCCGCCAATAGAGTGGGTTGGAGCATTGAAAGTATATGTAAATACCGCATCTATTCCGATGGG
>DAOLCO010000010.1:0-42084 GCA_035327825.1 Oligoflexia bacterium
CAAATCTTTAAGTGTTATACTGCCCCCGACGCGCTCTTAGCTCAGCTGGATAGAGAGCGCAGGGGATAAAGATATTGAGACTTAATGTCTCAATATCCCCCGTAGCTTGGCTGAGCATGATAAAATGCGTGAGAGCATTTTATCATTCCTTATTCTGGTTCGAAGCCAGTTGCGATTCTCTTGCCCCTATACCTTCAAATCTTTAAGTGTTATACTGCCCCCGACGCGCTCTTAGCTCAGCTGGATAGAGCAACTGGCTTCGAACCAGTAGGTCGGGAGTTCGAGTCTCTCAGGGCGCATTTTATTTCAGGATTCGCATTTATCATTTATTAAAAAACGACAAAATCGCCTCTGCTTCGTTCTTGCTCATGGGCATTACGCTTAATCTGTTTCCTTTTTTTAGCAGCTGGGAGTTTTTGAGTTCCTTGACTTCTTTCATCTCCGAGAGGCTTAGGATGTTTTTGAATTTTTCTTTAAATTTAAGAGTTGGTGCAAACCAGCGCGGATTATCTCTGGTGCTTGCCGGATCAAAGTAATCACTTTTTTTGTCAAACTGGAGTTCGTCTGGTTCTGCTGTTTTTTTTACTTCAGCAAGTCCAGTTATTCCAGTAGTGGTAGCGTTTGAGTGATAAATGAAAACAAGATCATTCTTTTTCATTTCTTTAAGAAAGTTTCTCGCCTGATAGTTTCGAACTCCGTCCCAGGAAGTTTCCTTGTCTTTTTTTAATGAGTCTATGGGGTAAACATCTTCTTCTGTTTTCACCAGCCAGTAATTCATGAAGCCTCTTTTATGGTTTCGGCTAATGTTTCAAGTCCTCTTTCGAGCTCACTCCTTGGAGGACCAAAAGAAAATCTCGCAAAATTGTTAAAACGCGTGCTTCGTTTTGGACGTCTTTTGCCAGGGTTAATATCAAAAAAAACGCCTGGTACTATTATTGTTTTTTTCTTTAGCAAGGCTTCAAAGAGATCATATCCACTTCTTAACGAAGGTGGTAATCCGGAAAGATCGCCCCAGCAGTAAAATCCCCCCGCGGGTTCCAGAAGTTTAACACCCAGGTCCTTAAGGCCCTGGTATAGAAAATTTTTCTTTTCTGAAAAATGGTTTTGAATTGATATTGCTTCCTGATCTGCGTGTTTTCTATCGAGAAGCGGTATGATCGCCTGTTGGGTTGGGTGTGAAGCTCCACCGTCAAGAAAACTTCCGGCGGAAGTTACTGCTTCAATTAATGGTGCGGGGCCAAGGGTCCAGGAAATGCGAAGTCCTGGATAGCGCCAGTTCTTGGTCAGTCCATCGAATATTATAACGGGGTCTTTGTTTACGTCTTCAATGAATTCGGCGGCTGAGACTGAGATATTGTTTTCCGTTCCCGGGTTTTTTTCATTATAGAGATAGTGGCTGTAGAACTCGTCGAACAAAAGGGCGCACTCAAGGTCTCGTGCGGTATTAATCCACTCTTCAAGCATATTGCCTTTGATAACGTTTCCGGTGGGGTTAGCAGGATTTGACAGTAGTAGGGTAGACAGGCCTTTACTTAGAATTTCTTTTTCAAGGTCGCTCGGACTAAAGTAGTATGAATTTTCTGGTGACAGTGATATGGGAATTGGAGTGAATGTACCGAAACTGCCAAGAAGTTCCTCGTATGCAGTGTAGTCTGGTAGAAAGTGACCAACATGTGAAGCTCCTAGTGTTGATACTACACGGGTAAGGGCAAGCCTTCCACCTGATCCTATGGCTACATTTTCTGCTGTATACTGGCTTTTTTTATTCAGCCTATATCGTTCGTTATAGAGTCTTGCTACAGCTTCGCGAAGCTTTCGAAGTCCACCAACTGGCGCGTATTCATAGGCAGCTTCTTTGATATCCATACTGGTCAGGCGGGATGGGCTACCGGGAATATCGCCCGTTTCGGGTGCTCCCTGTCCAAGGTTGGACCAAAGTTCGCGGTCATCATTAAAACCTCTTCGTGAGGCTTCGGTCATTACGAAGATAACGCCGGTTTTTGGTACTGGTTTGAATCCTGGAAAGGAGATCATGTAGCCTTATATGTCGTCGTCTGAGTAGCCACTATCCGCCGAATGTGTTGTTTCGTCATCGGTACGATTATCGTAGGTGCTGTCAGTGTTTGCCGAAGTAAAATTTCCGGAATGTCTTTTTCCGGATGACCGCCCTCCGGTTGAGTGCCCCCTGGGGCGTACTGCGGTAAGTGCTCTCTCAACAGTGACAAGTCTTCCCTCAAATTCGTAACCAGATTCCTTGTTCAGAACCTTATCAGCAACTTCTTCTGTGAGATCAACAAACGAGTACCTGTTTCTTACGTTGGCAAATCCTACATGATCTCTGTCAATCTGGGCGTTCTCGGCAAGGAAGTCCTTTATTTCGTGGGGCTTCAGGCTTTGGTCTTCCCCTAGTCCTACATAAACTCTTATTGGGAAGTATTTGGGGATATTTCTGTTCCTTGAGCCGCCCCTGTTAGAGTTGTTGCGGTCTCTTCCTCCAGTATCCCTTGAGTCGTATTCGTTTCTCCCGGTATTCCTTGATGAATATCTATGATCTCTGCGTTGCACGTCGTTAAAGTTACCTTTTTTTGATTTATTGTCGTTGGTGTATTTATTGCTGCTTCTACCAGAACCCTTTTGTGATCTGTCGCTGTCGCTATTTTCCTGCCTATTTCCGCGGTGCGAATCTCCTCTTTTGTCGTTCCTTGATGTTTCTCCTTCTGAATTTCTGGAGCCTTTATTGTTAGGGTAATCCCCTGATTGCTCGCCGGCGTAATCATCTACAGGTTGGAGTTCTTCCTCTATGGATAGTGGAGGGGTGGAGCCAAGATGTTGTTCCATGAAAAATGTAATAAGTTTTTTTAATGTTACAAAACTTTCAGAATCTGCGCCTGAAATGTTAAGTCCAAGTTCGGCGCTGTACATATTTGTTAATTCAGTAGCCAGACTGCTTCCTCTTGCTGGTAGATTACGAAGGGCATTGTCAAGAATGTTTTTCTGCTTAACTGAGGTGTTTAGGGGGTCTAATGAAATGCTCTCGCAGTTTGTGACAGATTTTTTTATTGGTAAAAACTGAGTTAGCTCTTGAGGGGAAAGGAGGCTTAGCATTGTGCGATTTTGTAAGAGGGTATCGGAGCTGGGGCATGAGAGGGTGTGATAGGTTTCAGTGTCAACCAGTGGTGCATAGAGAATTATGAGCGTGCTCCAGTAGGTGGATATTTTTTGGGCGACTGATGGGTTACATACAAGAATCATTTTTTTTTGTGTCTCAAGCCAGGTTATTACCTGTCTTGTATCCCCTTCGTCCAATGCCCGGGATATGCGTCTGGCAGGCAGGGCGCGCCTTCTTAAAATATTTTCAACAAAACGAATATCGCTGCTACTTGGCACTACGACAATAACATCCGAGTCCGGATTGCCTACCAGAAAATCTCCCAGAGCATTTGGTTTTTCAAATACACCTGACCCGAGTTCTATGCACTTATGATGGACTTCCACAAAATTTGCCTGCCTGATGAAATGTTAATTAAGAATAACTGAGTTTAAACAGAATACCGAAAAATATTTCTACTAAATTGATGATATATTGATGACCTTTCTCCCCTCTTAATTACCTATGCTAGTAAAATTTAGCAATTAATCACTGATCTCAGTTACCTGTTGCCGTTGGAATATCTGTTTTTATTAAATTTATTGGATGTGCTAGATTCTCTAGCGGTTAAATATTGAGTTTCGCAAGGCACCTCGGTTTAACCTGTTTAGCTCTTAATATAATATTTCATTTTTTGTCAGGTGAACGCATTCTCGGTTTATTTGGTGCGGAAATGCTGGCTTTTTATTGGTAGATTTATCAGGGTCTAATGACATTTCATTTCAGCAAATTGGGTCTTTCAAAAAGTTTGCTTCTTTTTTTCTGTTTTTTCTTTTTCTCTTCCTGCTCACGCCCATCTGTTTTATTTGGAAAGGAGAGCATTGACAGTGCAAATGAATTTACAGTTTTAACAAGGAGGCAAGGTAGGCTTTCAGTAAATTCTCATGTTGGTTACATTTTTGATAAAAGTAAACAGCATAATTCTGATATTGAAGGTTTGGTTTCCCTTGATGATTCTTCTCCATATGAATTCGGCAGTCGCAATTACCTGCTAAGTCCTCAACCTCTTCATAATGGCCGTATTAACATTATTGAGGTAGCTCAGGCCTATTTAAAAGCCGATGGTGAGAGATTGCCAGAGATTATTTATACTGGAGGACAAGACGGATCGGTTTATGAGCTTGTTCTTGGTCAATCTGATTCCGGCATGGGAAATTTTCAAAATGGCATTAGCTTTAAATCAATTAGTCTTCTTATTTCAAGCAAGAGACCTGTTCTTTCTCTCGCTGTTTCACCGGACAGAAATTATCTTGCCGTAAGTCAGTTCTCCCGAATTAGCATAATTGATCTCACTCAGCGAAAACTCGTTACCCAGTTTGGGCGCGTTAAAGGTCGCGTAAATGCTATGGCCTGGCATCCTTCTGGGACTTCCCTTCTTCTCGGGCGCGCTAATGGAGATATATTTAACTGGAATATTGGCAGCGACTTTGAGCGAGCTGCTGATTCCACAGATGCACTTGAGCTATATGAAACAGAATCTTCACCTGTAGTTAAAATTGAATATCACCCTTCGGGTAGGGCTGTGTTTGTGGCACTTCAATCAGGTACTGTCTATCTGGTAAGACTTGTGCGGACAGAAAGAGAACTTGGCTTGCGTCTTGACCCAATGAGGCCTGGTATGGTGCAGGGAAAGTATGTTGTGAAAGTGGGGAGTCTCCCCCAACAACTTAATGATATGCTGCTTGATCAGGATTCAGAAGAGTTAATGGCATCTGGATCAGATGGATCTGTGTATCGCTGGGGACTTCGTGGACTTAGGCGACGCACTCCATTTCCTCTGGGGAGTGATTCGGCGGGATTTATTTCTCTTGCATCTTCGAAAAATTCTTCCTATCGGATTATTTCCAGTCTTGGAAGGAATCTTCGTCTTCGTTTCTGGTGCGCAACCGAAGAAGCCTATGAAATATTTGAACCTACTTCTCTTGTGCTGAAAAGTGAATCTGGCGATTCTGATTCTGCTTCTCGAATTGTCAGTGAGGAGGATGAACTTATTGCGAGGCTTAAGGATGAACTAATGACCGAGTTGGGAGCGGGAGCAAAAAATGAAGATATAAATGCTGATGCTACCCTTACTCCTGACAGAGTTCTTGAACACAGAGCTCTTGGGCTCATTGCCCAGTCCCCACGCTTTCTCGACACCGTGCAGGTGGGGCGTTATGCTGGGTCCAGCGGTATATTGTGGATTGCTGTAAAGTCAGGTAGTTTAGTCGGATTTGATGTTTCGTCCTATTTGTCATCATCCGAGTTTGGATTGCAAGCTGGTAAGGTATGTAGAAAGGGCAATGGGAATTTAAGTAGCGCTGGGAATTAGAAAGGTAAAGTGAACTAAAAAGGCACAATGAAAGCGGTAACTGCGGAAGTTTCATTTCCGGATCTGGAAAAAGAAATCCTTGATTTCTGGAGAGATAAAAAGATTTTCAAGAAGTCAATGGATCCAGAGTTGGGGTCGGATCAATCATCTTCAAAGGGTTTAGCTTCATCGGGTAAGCGTCCCGAGTATATTTTTTATGACGGTCCGCCATTTGCAACAGGTCTTCCACACTATGGTCATTTGTTAGCTGGTACCATCAAGGATGTTATTGGTCGTTATTTTACGATGAAAGGCTTCAGGGTTGACAGGCGCTTCGGATGGGATTGTCACGGAGTTCCGGTTGAAATGGAAATCCAGAAAAACCTCAACCTTAATGGCTCCAAGGCTATTCGTGAATTTGGAATTGATAATTTTAATGAAGCATGTCGTTCAATAGTAGATCGTTATAGTAAGGAATGGGTCAGCTTCGTAGAGCGATCGGGTAGGTGGGTTGATTTTGAACGTGAATACCGAACCATGGATATAAATTTTATGGAGTCGGTTTGGTGGGCAGTGAAAAGCCTTTGGGATCGCGGTCTGATATATGAAGGATTCAAGTGCGTTTCTTACTCTCCTGCAATGAGTACGCCAATCAGCAATTTTGAGGCTAATTTAAATTATAAACAAGTTCAGGACCCCTCGGTTACGGTTCGGGGAAGAGTGATTGGTGACGTATCAGTACTTGGGCATCTTCCACAGCCTCTGAGTTTTTATGTATGGACAACCACCCCCTGGACTCTTCCAAGTAATACAGCACTGGCAATTAACAGTAATCTTGAGTACTCGCTTGTAAGAGCTACCGATCCGGATGAATACGTCATTATAGCAAAAAACAAGGCAGAAGATTTTTTCTCTTTACATGATTCGGAAAGTGGCAAGGAAAAAAAGAAAACCAAAAAGGCCCCAACCCGAGAGGCTGAGATTGTAAAAACATTTCCTGGCTCTGAGTTACTTGGTGTTTCGTATGAGCCCTTTTTCCCATTTTTTGAATCGCATCGTGAAGATGGCGCATTCAAGGTATTTCACGGAGATTTTGTTTCGGATGAAGATGGAACAGGTGTTGTGCATCTTGCTTCATTTGGAGAGGATGACCTTGGATTATTTATGGCAAATGGTCTTCCTGTTATTGACCCGCTAAATGCTGATGGGTGCTTTGAGAACAACATGGGTTTTATTTCCGGGCTTTATTTCAAGGATGCAGATCCAAAGATTATTCAGGAGCTGAAATCAAATAAACTTCTTGTACAGCATGAAACAATTGAACACAGTTATCCCTTTTGCTGGAGAACGGATTCGCCATTAATATATAAATCCATTTCAACCTGGTTCGTTAAAGTTGAAGCAATCAAGGAAAGTTTAATTAGTGCCAATCAGCGAATTAACTGGGTTCCGGAGCATCTGAAAGATGGACGATTTGGAAAATGGCTTGAAAATGTAAGGGACTGGTCCATTTCCAGGAACCGTTTCTGGGGCACTCCTATTCCCATCTGGAGATCTGAATCTGGCCGAATGATGTGCATAGGATCGGTAGAAGAACTGGAAAAACTGAGCGGTAGAAAAATAACTGATCTTCATACTCATTTCATAGATGAAATTTCATTTCCCTGTCCAGAGACTGGCGAGATAATGCATCGTGTTCCAGAGATTCTTGATTGCTGGTTTGAAAGTGGTGCCATGCCTTATGCTCAGGCCCATTATCCTTTTGATAATCAGGAAGAGTTTGATGCAAATTTTCCTGCTGATTTTATTGCTGAAGGTCTCGATCAGACAAGGGGCTGGTTTTATACCCTTCTGGTATTATCCTCTGCGCTTTTCAAGAAGCCAGCTTTCAAAAATGTTATAGTGAATGGAATTATTTTGGCAGAGGACGGCAGGAAGATGTCGAAATCCCTAAGGAACTATCCTCCGGCCGATGAAGTGATGAACAAGTATGGTGCCGATGCTCTGAGGCTTTATCTTTTAGCATCTGCGGCAACCAAGGCTGAGGAGCTTAGATTTTCCGAGATTGGTGTGAAGGATGTAGTTCGCCAGACTCTTATTCCTTTATGGAATGCCTACAAATTTCTTGTTACCTATGCAGAAGTTGATTCGTGGGATCCTTCAAAGCGTTCGCTTGAGCCATCTCCCAATTTGCTTGATCGCTGGATATTATCCCGATTACTTACTCTTTCAGATTCGGTTGATCGTGTACTTGGTTCTTATCGCCTATATGCCGCAGCTCCTCTGATACTTGATTTTATCGATCAGCTTACTAACTGGTATATTCGACTTAACAGGCGACGTTTCTGGCTTGATTCTACTGAAGCAGAAAGACGGGACAAGAATTTTGCCTATACTACTCTTTATGAAGTTCTTTCAACTTTTTCACGTATAATTGCTCCACTAGCACCCTTTATAAGTGAAGAGATATACAGAAATCTTTCGGATGTTTGTTCAGAACCGAACTCATCTCCGGTAAGTGTTCATTTGCAGTCTTTTCCGGGTGCGGCAGATCTAAAGAACGTTGAAAGTGACAAGTCTCTGGAAGAATCAATGGAATTATTTGAAGAGACCATTCTTCTTGGAAGAGCTCTTCGTCACGAGCATGATTTGAAGTTAAGACAGCCACTTGCGAAAATTACAATCGTGTATGGAGATCCTGCAGCGCTGTCCAGTCTGAAAAAACTCGATGGTTATATCCGTGAAGAGTTAAATGTTAAGATAGTGGAGTACGTTGCTGAAGAAGAGCAGTTTGTCAGTCTTGCTGCGCGTCTTAATACAATCAAGCTTGGCAAAACACTTGGTCCCAAACTTGGAAAAGACGGGATGGGGCGCCTTAATGCTTTCATCTCTGGACTGGGTAATGACCAATTGAGAAAAATTGAGAGTGGTGGAGGGTGTGAGTTTGAGGGAGAAGTTTTTTCCAGAGATGATATTTTGATCTCAAGAAAGCCAAAGGAGGGGTTAACTACCGCTGCTTCATCCGGAAGAATTACTGTTGTGCTTGATACTGCGCTCACCCAGGAGTTGCGTCTGGAGGGGCTTGCCAGGGAATTTGTGAATCGTGTTCAAAAACTTCGAAAAGATTTTAATTTTGAAATTACAGATCGAATTATGGTCAGGTACATGACTGCATGTCCCAAAATTTCTCATGCAGTAAAAGAACACAGGGATTACATTATGAGCGAAACTCTCGCCATTGATCTTGAAGCAGTAGGGGATAGGCAGGAGTTTTTCGACATTGGCGCTGATGAGGATAATCTCTCGGTTCAGGAAATCGACGGCAGTAATCTGGTCGTGTTACTTCAGAGGACACAGGCTTAATTAATAATTTATTCAGGGCTTTTCATGCGTCAAGTTTTTCTTTATTTTGTTGGATTAGTTGTAATTGTGCTTGATCAGTACACAAAGATTGCCATTCTGGATCGCTTTGCTTATGGGGAGGTTCTGGAAGTGGTGCCCGGTCTCTTCAATCTTACTCTTGTTATGAATCCTGGAGCAGCATTTGGTCTTTTTTCGGGTCTTCCTGATTTCTGGAGGAGGATAGTGCTTGGTGTGGTGACCTTTTTTGCCGTTGTTTTGGTTCTGGTTCTTTTAAAGAAAGAAGCAAAAGATGATCATTACGCGCAGCTTGGACTGTATCTAGTGCTTGGTGGAGCAATCGGTAATTTGATCGATCGCTTCAGGTTTGATGCGGTGGTTGATTTTCTTGATTTTTATTATGGAAATTATCATTGGCCTGCATTTAATGTGGCAGATTCGGCAATTTCAGTTGGGGTTACCCTGCTAATGTTTCGTTTTGTTTTCTTTCCTGTGCATAAGTCTGATAAAGAGCCTTCCACTGCAAACCAGTATTAAACCCGTTAAAACTTGATATAATTGTTATGTCGGGACAAAAACCTTCTTGTATTTCAAGTGCTTATATATCATTATTGTGTTTCGACTGTGTTAGTTTTACTTGATTTCAGGGGTTAATTTGTCTTGAGTTTCGGCGTTTCTCTCCCCATGATTCCTTCAAGGTGGTATCATATAAAAAGGCTTTGATCATAACATTGATGTCATTGGTAGGGATTTTTTGAGGAGGTAGGTGTTTGATATGAATTTTGTTTCTAACTTTTTCCGGCTTTTTGGGCCAAGGGTTCTTGCATTTCTGCTTGTTTCTCTGTTGTCTCTTGGAAGTGCCTGCTCTACTGTTAATTCTAATGCTGGTAGAGGTGCGGTAACCGGAGCTGTGGTCGGCACAGGGGCTGGGGCACTCGTAGGTACGGCTACTGGCTCAATTGGTCCTGCTATGGCTATTGGTGCTGGTATAGGAGCGCTCTCCGGAGGTCTCATTGGAAATAGCATGGATAGAGTTGAAGCCGACAGAAAGCGTCTGGAGGAAGAAAGATACCAGCAACAGATTGAAGTTGAAAGGCAGAACCGCGAGATCGAAGAGATAAGGCGCCAACAACGTTACGATGATGCCTATCAAAGATATTAAAGAAGTCCTTAAACAAGTCTATACCGGTCCATAATTATTTAAACTTTTTAGTTATTCTTCCTATCCAAAATCTGTCTGGCCTTAACCCCAAAAAACTGCTTAAATCTCATTCTTGTTAGTTAATTAGTGAAGTTAATGAGGAGTCGTATGTCTCAATTCCTGAGTGTGTCCGATCCAGGTAAGTTGTCCTTTTTATTCTCAAGAAATAACTTAATTACGCTCTTGATGTTTGGTGTGATTATATTTTCTTCTTTTGGTTGTGGATTGATTCGTAATTCTGGTGTGCCTGTGCCCGAAATGGACACTACCGAGACAGGAATTGCGACGGGCGCAGTTATTGGTGCTGGTATGGGTGCTCTTGTTGGTTCTGTTTCGGGACAGGCTGGAATGGGTCTTGTTGTTGGATCTCTAGCTGGAGCTGCCACTGGGGGGGTTGTTGGTAAGTCAATTGAGTATAAGGAAAAGGGAGTAGATAATAATGATTCTTCATTTGGTGTAGATTCTTCTCGGGGTCAACAGTTAGTGGGTAATAGTCCCTCTAAATCATCAAGCTCCAGATCCAGGCTTTGGACTCGAGTGGGTGAAGTTGATCCAGTTGATAGAAACAGACCAAGTGGAGCTAAGGGAATAGCAGCAAGGTACAATCCTCCTATCGTTTTGGACTCTACCGAAGACTCCACCGAAAGATACGATAGCAGGACTGGTAGTCGTCCGGTAGGGGTATCGATTAATCGGAAAGAATCCTCTTCGTTTGACTCTGGCGTATATTCTCGTGGAGTTGTTCAGTTGCAGCAGGATAGACCACCTCAAGGACTCATTAAAGCTGAACCAGATGGAGATATTTCTGGTGCCGGGATACGAACTCCAGTTATAGCTTCTCGGCAATCCTCTGTCTTTCCGAAAGCTGAAGAATCTAGGACTTCGGCGTATTCCTCTGGACATTCCTCTGGTGATTCCGGGCCTGTAAAAATTGAACTTCAAAAGCCTAAGCCTGAGCTTCCTGATATTATTGGGGAAGGGAAATCGGGCTCTTCAATTACTTCTTCCAGACCTTCTGCAAAAACTAATACGAATAACCTTAGTTCTCCTCTTTCTGGTAAATCTTCTGGAAGCAATAGCGAATTGCCTCCGGCTAGGGAGCGTGCTGAAACTCAGGTAGTTCAAAGAACCCCAAAGGCCTCCCAAAAAAGTGAGGAAGAAAATACTGTTCAGGTAATAAGTTTAAACAGCGAATTGCCAAAGGCCGCAAATGACAACCGATCTGATAATGGCAGAAGTGTGATTGACAGCGCATCTTCTTCTGCTGCCGATTCATCTCCTGCCGATTCATCTCCTAGCTCGGCAAAAACTGCTTCAGGTGGTAGTACGGGTACTTTTGCAAGAAGTGCTGGTGGTGCAGTCTCGTCATGTGAAAAGGGGAAAAAAGAGGTTGAGCGGGCTAAAAATTCTCCATCGGACTCGGACAGGGTGTTTTATTTAAGGCGAGCGATTCTTGCATGTCCTGATGATGCCGGACTAAGAGTTGAGCTTGGCAAGGTGTACGGACGACTTGGGTTAAAAGATGATGCAAGGAAGGAATTTACAGCAGCTCTTGAATCTGATCCAGGTAATGATGCGGCGCAGGATGAGTTAAGCATAATGATGTTAAATGATAATTAAAAAGTCTTAATTTTGTTGGGTGTATAATGATTTCCGCTTGTAATTTTGAGGGAGTTTTTGGAAAAATTTTTGTGAGTTTAGTTGGAAAAATATTTTATTCTGGCTTGATAATTTCCCTTCTTTCCCTTTGGGCATGTGCTCCTGGGGGTTCTTATCAGAATACTCTTGGTGGCGCTGTCTCGGGTGCTGCTATCGGGGCTGGGTCAGGAGCAATCATAGGTGGTACCAGGGGCCGTGCCGGGCCTGGTGTTGCAATTGGTGCCGGGATTGGAGCAATTACAGGAGCTCTTGCTGGAGCCATGGTTGACAGGCAAGTTGATCAAAATAATGCCCTTCAGTCCCAGATAGCAAGTAATCAGGCTCAGATTGAGGAGAACAGGCGACTAATAGAAGAGCTTCGTTCAAAGGGGGCTGATGTTAGAAGCACAGACAGGGGAGTTGTTATTAATCTTCCTGATATTCTGTTTGAGTTTGATCGTTATGTGCTTACCAAGCCCGCTATGCTGACCATTGGTGAGATATCAGATGTACTAGAGCAAGTTCCTCACAGATCATTGTCGGTCGAGGGGCATACTGATTCAATTGGTTCAGTATTGTATAACAAGCAATTATCACAAAGAAGGGCTGATGCAGTTGCATCTGAGCTTAAGCGTCAGGGGGTAAGGGCAAATATAAAAACCCGCGGACTTGGAGAGGGTTATCCTGTCGCCACAAATAACTCTGATGCGGGTCGTGCGCGAAATCGCAGGGTTGAGATAATCGTTGAAAATTAGACGATTTTCACTTCGAGCCAATCATCGAGTTCTCATAAACCTTAAGTGGTTGTTCTCCGTCTGTAATAACTTTTTCAGAAACAAGAACTTCCCTTACCTCAGAGTCTGCTGGAACTTCGAACATTGTATCAAGCATTGTTCGTTCAATAATTGACCTAAGTCCTCTTGCGCCGGTTTTCTTTTCAATAGCCTTTTTTGCTATTGCCTCAAGAGCGGTCTCTGTAAATTTGAGAATTACATCATTCAGTCTGAACAGTTCCTGATATTGTTTTATAAGGGCATTATGTGGCTCTGAAAGAACACGGATAAGCTCTTTTTCCCCAAGCTCTTCCAGGGTTACTACCACAGGAAGTCTTCCTATAAACTCAGGTATCAGACCAAAGCTCAAGAGATCTTTTGGTTCAACATCGAGTAGTGAAGGCTCAAGTGACTTCTTGTCCTTTTGTTCAATGTTGTTAAATCCAATAGAGTTTTTACCCATTCTTCGCTTGATTATCTGCTCAATTCCATCAAATGCACCTCCGCAAATAAACAGTATATTTGAAGTGTCAATTTGGAGCATGTCCTGTTGTGGATGCTTTCTCCCACCTTTTGGCGGAATATTTGCTATTGTACCTTCGACAAGTTTCAGGAGAGCTTGCTGCACTCCCTCTCCTGAAACATCCCGGGTTACTGATGGGCTTTCGGATTTTCGGGATATTTTATCTATTTCATCGATATAGACAATTCCGCGTTCGGCACGTTCTACGTCATAATCAGCAGCTTGAAGCAGGCTTACAATTATATTTTCAACGTCTTCTCCAACATATCCTGCTTCGGTAAGATTGGTAGCATCGGCTATTGTAAATGGAACATTTAAAAACTTGGCCAGCGTTTGTGCCAGTAATGTTTTTCCGCATCCGGTTGGTCCGATCATAAGGATATTGGATTTCTGAAGCTCAATATCTGAACCATTTCTGGACTTCATTCCTGAAATTCGTCTGTAATGGTTATGAACTGCAACTGATAAAACTTTTTTTGCGGTGTCCTGACCTATTACATATTTATCAAGATGAGCTTTTATTTCAGGTGGAGTTGGTGTGCCACTTCCATGATCGTTCGAATTCAGGTCGTCAAGTTCTTCAATTAGGATGTCGTTGCATAACTGAACACATTCGTCGCATATATACACGCTAGGTCCTGCAACAAGTTTTCTGACTTCTTCCTGAGGCTTGTTGCAGAAAGAGCAGTTTAGAGAAGCATGTTTTGAATATTTATCGTTTTTTCCGATCACAATTTAAAGCCCCCTGTCATCTGTTGGTTGGCATAGGCTATTTCCATTGGTAATTAATGGGAGAAAATAGCCGAGTCATACAAGTAATGATGAATGTTTCTGCTATTAGGAAGCAGGAATTTCAAGAATGATAATTCGGCTGGAATTACTGCTAAAAATTATTAAATATGAGACCTTGGAAGGGGTTTTTGCGTCCAAAGAGGCGGATACCTTCATGGTTTCTAAAGTCTAGTAATAATGGTAGGTTATAAAGATTAAAGAGCGATCGATCTGGGTAAATGCCCTAATCGATGTGGGTCAATTGGTTATAAAAGTAGATAATTATGAAAGAAATTGATGTTGTATTCAAGCAGGGTGATAAGGTTAGAAGAGTTGGAACAGAAGGCCCCGAGGGAACAGTAAAGCAGGTGCGAATTGAATCTGTTCGTCAGTCTATTCGTACTGAGGAAGGAGATCCTCCGGGAGTAACGGTTACTGTTCTTTGGGCAAATGGGACCCTTTCTCATTTCGTTCCTGATGGCTTGGAGTTCTCTTCGTAAATGAGAAAGAGACAGCGTCTTGTAGCGCCATCAATACTTGCTGCTGATTGGGGTCTGCTCGCAGAAGAGGTCCGTAAGGTTGAAGCATCTGGTGCTGACTACCTTCATCTCGATGTAATGGATGGATCTTTCGTGCCCCAGATTTCTTTTGGTCAGGACTTTGTAAGAAAAGTTCGTTCGCTAAGCAAGCTAACACTTGATGTTCATCTTATGGTGAGTGATCCAGAGAGCAAGGTAGATGGTTTCATTGAAGCTGGCGCGGATATTATTACTTTTCACCTTGAAGCGACTTCTCATGCTCATCGCCTGCTTCAGTATATCAGAAATAAAGGAGTTCGAGCTGGAATTGCAATCAATCCCGGAACTGCTGCTTCAATGCTTGATCCTGTTCTTGGTCTATGTGATCTTGTTCTCGTTATGACAGTGAATCCTGGATGGGGAGGGCAGACATTTATATCTGAGTGTCTTTCCAAGGTGAAATATTTAGCAAACAGTTCACTTTCTGGATCGCAAGCACTTATCGAAGTTGATGGTGGCATTAATCAGGAAACCGGAAATTTATGTCGAGAAGCTGGTGCTGATATTCTTGTTGCTGGTACATATGTTTTTTCTTCTTCCAGTTATGAGGAGAAAATTGCAAGCCTTAAATAGTCTGCGCTATTAAATTTATTATATGGAACTTGTCGTAAAGTGTATTGCGGGCTTTATTCTAGGTAGTATTCCTGTTGGTTATTTAATTGCCAGATTTTCCGGGGTTAATATAAGGGATTTTGGTAGTGGTAACACTGGCGCCACAAATGTTCTTCGTGCGCTTGGTAAAAAAGCTGGCTACCTCACTTTTTTTCTTGATGCTGTTAAGGGATTGCCAGTTTTGATCATTTCCCAAAACAGAAATCTTGGCCAGACTGAGCTTTCTATTATCGCATTCTTTGTGGTTCTTGGTCATTGTCTTAGCCCCTTTTTGAAAGGCAAGGGAGGAAAGGGGGTTGCTACTGGTTTTGGTTCCTTTTGTTATCTATTTCCTGTTGGAGCTTTACTTTCCATATCCATTTTTTTTATAGTATTTTTTATAAGCAGGTTCGTTTCGCTTGCTTCAATTACTGCTGTTGTTACTTTTCCCCTGTTTTGTTTTTTATTTCATCAGTCTGATTATTTAATATTTTCCATTCTTACCGTATCTCTTATTGTTATTAGGCACTCGTCCAATATTTCCAATTTGCTGTCAGGAAAAGAGCACAAGTTTGCAAGAAGCAGGTAGTTGGGAGCCTGTTTCGCAAAAGGCCCTTCAAGAATATGAAAGTAGTAATCAATAAATGCCTTCTTTCGCTCCATACAAAGACTTAGCTTGAGTGGTTATAAGTTTTTTGAGGAGATTAAAATAAGAAAAATGAGGCTAAGCAGCCTGCCTAATAAGCTCCCATTCTTGCTTAACTCTCCAGGCGGTAGCAAATGAACCGTAAGTCAGTTTTGCTAATTGAGAAATATTTAAATCTGGTTTTAATTCTAATGCTGCCCACATGTCAGCTTTATAAGTAGAACCAATTATAATTCTATAATAATAAGCTAGATGTTTCTTGGCTAACATTTCTGGTTTCATTATATCACTTGGTCTATGTCTTAGAGTTTGATTTGCAACTAGAATAGGAGAGTGTTTAAAGCGCGGGTCTTCTCCTTTAGAAGAAACTTGGAATTTGGTTCCTGCCCCTAAAAGTTCAATTCTGTTACCTTTGTAGATTTTTTTTAATTTACTAAAACGAGGGTCATTGGATTTCCAGCAAGCAACCCCTGACCAAAATGCTTTTTGTTTTTCCTCCCCCAGTATATTTACTAAATGATATAACCTATCAACTAGTATTCTATCTGAGTGAATAGCAATCCAATCAACAAGAAGAGAAAGTAAGCGATAATCACCATTTAATGCCTCCAGGGAGGCTGAAAATAAGACATTCTCTATGTTTTGATTATACTCTGCGCGGCCTGATAGTTTTATGCCAATACCAATTAGAGCGGAGGTTAGTTCTTTTTCTCCAGGCAGAACATTAGGGAGAATTTCTCTTTTATAACTCATAACCTAGCTCCTTAGCTAAGTTAGATAAAACTTCTCTTACATGCTCGGGCCACATAGGATTTGCATCTCTTTGCTCTAGCCAGGGAAGAATTTCAAGCAACTCATTTTTATTGGGCTTAAGAGCAATGCAATCAGGTTTATCAATTGTCCGATCGCAGAGCGCAAAAACTTTACTTTTAATTAAGTCAATTCTGGAAAGGGTATAAAGTGTTAATGCTAATCCAGAAAATAAAATTTCTGTTTGGTTTTTCCAAGTTGTGTCTAAGTCTCGAAGCAGTGAAGCTGGCCCATTGTTCAGCCAGTCTTGTTTTAAGTCTTCATCTTTCAGAGTCTCAGCAAACTCAATGGAAAGTTTTTTAATATCTTCTGGAATTTTAGGATCTAAAATATCGCAATCTCTGGTTTCTCTTTCAATGACTCCAAGAAGATTTAGAGCAGTTCCGCCAATTACGACAGCCTCAAAGCTTTTGCTTTTTCTATGTAGGAATTGGTCAAATTTACTAATAATCTCAACTGGGTTCATAGGTATCATTATATACGATACCTAAAAGTTATGCAAGGATTCATAAAAAACCCCTTAAACTTATCTTCAATGCCTATACCCATGGGCATTATTCATGGAAAACTTCTAATATTTTGAACTTGTTATTATCGCCTTAACGAGGGAATGCTTAATTTATCAAGCTGACTTAAAAATTTGTCCGGATTGTGGCTTTCGAATTTTTGTCTGCTTGCTTCCCATTTTTTCATTACGCGATCAAATGCCCCGCCGTGTGCATCCTCCACTTGTTGAACTATTTTTTGAAGAATTTCGTTTTGTTCTTTGGTAAGTTCGCATGGAGTTGGAAGATAAGAAAGAATATAGAATGCAATTTCCTGCTCTGTTGCATTGCACTTTCCTGCTTCTATCAGTGTTCGACTGGTTTTAAGAATGTCAAACTGATAAAGATTCTCTATGCTTTCACGAAAAACAGAAGAGAACTCTTTGATAATTCGATGAAGAACCTTGTGGTCAACTGTCTCGCTGGTATGAGAAATACCAAAGCACCAGCAGGTGAGCTCTATATTAAAAATTTCCTCAAAACTGTTATTCACGCTATTATTTGAGTCTATTTTTGGTTAGCAATCGGATGTTTGCGTAGAGTTATATTTCTTTTTACCGTATTCAATTATCGAGTTTAGTCTTTGATTTACTTTTTCAGAATTGCCAGGGTTTCCATGCAAATGAGTCGCCGCAATTACTCTTAGCTTGTCAATGCTCGCTAAAGATTTATCAATATTCATATTTGAATTGTGCCTGCTTGTTTGAATGTCCACTCTTTTCGCCTTCCTTGTGAATTTAGGTAAATTGTCTGCTTTAGTGACATTGGTTACGTTACTAAAAATGTTATGCGATTTGGCTTTTGTGGTGTTGCTTTGGTTTTGTTAGAGGTTGATTTTGCTAATAAAATTGCAGGAATAGATAAGAGCTGGATAACAGGCTGCCCAGGCAAAAATAAACCTGTTTAATCCAAAAATATATGCATTGGCAATATGAAACCCGAAGGCGATAATGATATAAATCCGGCATATATCTGGATCAAAAAGTGATGTTATGAATGAAATTTCAAAAACTATTATTACCCACGAAAGAAGAGTTAAAATTGCCGGACTTCTGGAAAGCGAGCGGATAAATGAATCATGATTATAGATGGTGGAGTTTATGAAGGCTCCAAGTGCATTTCCATTTCTCCAGTTTCCCTGTCTGATTTTAATGAGACCTGCTATAAAGTACGAAGATGTGATCTGGATAGCTATGTAAAGTATTCCACCAAGTTTTACACTTTCTGATTTTGGAAAAATGCAGATCACGCTTAAGACCAGCAGAACCATCAATGTTACATAGTCACTACCTCCGTTGAAACTTCCTCTCCATCTGAGTGATATCAAAATTGCTAATGTAAAAAGAAAAGGACTGATCGGTAAAGTTGATTCAAGAAGGACAAAAATCGCTAACACAATTTGTGAGAAAAGAAGAAATATGAATCTTTTGTAAGGCAAAAAAAAGTATAAAAATGTCCTTGTAATTTTCGAAAAAACATCAAATTCGCGGGATAGGGTTTGCCACCGCCAGATACCTTCGTCGGAGAACGTATTTCGAATCAGTAAAAGTTCAATGCTTTGAAGTATTAAGGCAATGGCAATAAGTTTTTGAGTATAAATTATGGTGGTGTCAATGCTTACGGGGGTCAAGATAGGAAGAACTTCAGTCATTATTATTTCTTGTGAACAAGGGAGATTAAAATGTCTTCTTTATCTTCTGGTGCTCCCTGCAGAGTTGAGGTTAGCTTAAACTGAAAGTAGTTTGAATCACTGTTCGAGGATTTTATTTTAAACTCTATCAGGTTTTTTGTTAGCTGGTATGAAGTCGAAAATTCAAGATCGTTAGACTTTTCTTCGTCGGTATCTTCTTTGTCGCTTTCTAATTGTTGTAGCAGAGAGTTGTATGCGTGCTCAAGGTTGCCTTTTGGATTTATTAAGACTGAAGAAAAGGATCTGCGGAGTTTTTCGTGTCCTGATTTCCATTCGCTGAAAATTAATCCGTCCTTGCTTTCTCTATAGTAGAGTGCTGGCATGTAGCAGATTTCCTCATAAAACCGCCATGATGGAAAAAGCGCCCGAAAAAGTTGAAGTTTTCTTTTTGAAATATAAGCTGGTTTAAATCTGGTTAGTATCCAGAGAGAGAAAAAATATACGACTATAAGAAATGTGGTAAGATATCCAGAGTTCATTGTTTAATGAAATATTTGTTTTTTGTGCATTTGAAAAGATTTTTTTCGTACTGAAGCAGGATTTTAAGTTTAATTTCTGCCAAGCTGGATCTAGCGGTATTCAAGAAGTATTTTGTAAAAGTTCACTACGAAAGCCAAATTTACTGCAATACTAATGATTATCGTTAATAACTTAGCCCGCGTACGGAGCGAGCGACGTCTGTCTTGATTGCTTCGCCGTGCACCGGTTATCTTGCGGAACTATTCATGAACCATCCACCTTGTCCACCATTGCCGCCCCTCATGAATATTTCCTCCAGATAACTCCCCACAGCCCCATCCCCACGCACAAAAGGCTACGCAATCAAGACGGACGTCACTCGCTCCTGGATCTTCCCGGGTCGTTCTCTGTATTTTGTTCTTTATGTGCTTTGCCGTTCTAAGATGTCCTGGACAATAAAACAGGTATAGGAGAGCCAAGAAACTTTGCACGTACTGACTCAAGAAAGAAATCCCATGAGCTTATTTTCTGAATTCTTGCTACTTTAATTCAGGGGAAATGGATCTAATAGTAAACGGGTACAGTATTTTTACTATGACGTGGAAACTTTAACCTACGCAACGTCTAGAAAATATAACCAGAATTTATCGAGTAGCCCCTTAAAAAATCCTTAAAAGACAAGACCTTTTTTCCAGAAAGCTGTACTTCGAGTGGTTCGATTGCCCTGTTATCGCCACAAATGATTTGAGCTATTCCGTTTTCTGATTTTATAAATGTTCCTGGTGCTAGCTTTTCTGAATCCAAAGTGTCTGTTATGGGAGAAAGTATTCTCGCTTTCAAAATCTTAAATTCCTTATCGTCGATATATGTCCTTGCGCCTGGTTTCGGGCTTGAGGCGCGAATGCGGTTTAAAATATTTATCGAAGATTCGTTCCAGTTGATGATAGAGTCTTCTTTCTCCCATTTTCTTGCATAGGTCACTCCAGATAAATCCTGAGGGACGGGTTTCAAATTGTTTTCTGTGATTTCAATGATGGTATCCTTTAGCAGGGTTGCGCCTGTATTTGATAGGGTGTCATGAAGTTTTTTCAGATCTGTTTCTTCGTCTATATGAAGTTCTGTCCTTTTATATATTGGTCCAGCATCAAGTTCTTCTTCGAGCCCGATTATGCATACGCCAGTAGTTTTATCACCTGAAAGAAGTGTATGCTGAAGAGGAGCTGCGCCACGCCATCTGGGAAGAAGGGAAGGGTGAACATTCAATGCATCAATTTTGGGGTATTCAAGAAGATCCTTTGGCAACAGTTTTCCGTAGGCAACTACTACAACGAAGTCAGGTATTGGAGACTTGGCAAGAAATGAAACAAGATCAGTGTAATAGTTTTCTTTTTGTTCCGTCTCGAGTTTGTTGTTTTTTTTCCAGGAAATTTTTCTTAAAGAGGGCGGCTGAAATAAGGGAATATTTAATTCGGAAGCCCTTTTTGCAACGGGAGGGTTACTCAGATTCTGTCCTCTGTCTTTAGGTTTGTCTGGTTGGGAAATTACGGCCTGAATGTTTATTTTTGGTTCATTATGAAGAGCTTCAAGAGACGGGACGGCAAAGTCGGGAGTTCCAAGGAAGAGTATGTTTATTGGTTTCACGAATTCTGACGATCCTCAATTAATTTTTTTAGTTTTCCCTGAACCAGCCTTTTCTTTAAACCACTCAGGCGATCTGGAAAAAGAATTCCATCAAGATGGTCTATCTCATGCTGTAGGCATATAGCAAGAAGTCCATCTGCTTCAATTTCAACAGGATTACCCTTTTCGTTTAGCGCGTTAACCCTGATCCATTCGGCACGTTCTACAAATTCATGAATACCGGGAATGCTAAGACAGCCCTCTTCATATTTGGTCTTGCCCTCTTTTTTAACAATTTCAGGATTTCTTAGTTTGTACAGGCGAGAACCTCGACCTGAGTTTTCATCGCTTCCTACGTCAACGACACAGGCTCTTGTTGATATACCAACTTGTGGGGCCGCAAGTCCTATTCCGGGTGCCTGGTACATTGTTTCTGTCATGTCTTCAAGTAATCCGACGAGCTTATCGGTAATATCAATAACTGGTTCGGCTTTTTGTCTAAGAACAGGATCCGGGTAAATTTTTATGGGTATTATGGACATTGGGCTTATATTTCGGGAGATTATTAGTTTGCATTATTAGTGATGCTAGGGTAGCTGAATGAAGATGGACTTTCAAGTACAGTGTTTACTGTGCAGCTTTGAAAATAAGCCTTGTTACAAAAAGCACTCTGGTATCTGAAAGTCTTTGCTGATCGGTCTTTTGCCAGTTTTGAATTGGTAGCTCTTCGATCTCTGTGTATCCTCCCCATCTGCTCATTGAGTGAAGTATTCCGCTTAGGCCAATGCCAAGGTTGTCTCTTCCGGATGGGAAGAGTTTTTCTCCCGGATAAAAGAGCTTTTCAATTTCAGATCCATGTGGAGGTGATGGATTGGTGGCCTCAATCACTAGATATTTTCCCGGACTGCGATCATTCTGATTGCTCTCGATGTTAATGGGAAAAGTCTTAAAGTTCACCCACAATTCTCCTTCAATATCTTCATCAATTTTCGGACGGTTCTTTTCTTTGTCATCGTTAGTTTTTATTTCAGCAAGAGCTCTTTGAGCACCCAGCGAATTAGAAGCAATTTCGCATAAGATAACAGTCAAATGTTCAATCTCGGCGAATATTACTTCTTCAGTTTCAAATCCTTCAAAAGTTAAATCAAGTTCTCCAAGGTTGTAACGGGAAATGTATCGGGTTAAAACACGTTCCTTTACTTCGGCAAGACTTACGGGAGTTTCGTTTTTACTTCTTGATGTGAGAAGAAGGAATTTTTCCACAAGTGATGATATTCGCCATGTTTCCCGACTTAGACTGTGAGCATAGTCTGCAATTTTTTCTGGTGATAGGGAAAAATGAACTGCCTGTTCGAGAATAGAGCTATAGGAAATGATTGATGTAAGCGGATTTCCTATATCATGTGAAAGTTGATGAGATATTTTAGAAAGAGTGTCAGGTTCGAGGTCCGATAATTTTTGTTGCGGTTTTTTGTGAAAATTCCCTGCGGAGAGATTTGAGGAGCAGCTAGGGGGTGGCTGATTGTTGGTTCTATCGGACATTGTCTTTTTGAGGTATTAAAGGTCAGGTTGTTATATCGTTAGTCATATTATCAATTATGCATAGATTGCCTAGCATTTTGTTCTTTGTAAAGTGAAGTTTGCAGAGTTTGAATTTATATTTTTAGGACGCAAGCGCAGGATTAGATGAGTCTTTTTATTAAAAAAACCTTTACATATATTACCAAAGGACGCCTGATTTTTGCTTGGGGTATTTATTTTGGTCTTCTAATTATCAGTTTTTTTGCATTTTCTTCTCTTGGATATTTATTAGAGGATACTCAGCGTATCGTTTTCCCTTTTGCCCTTCTTCTTTTTCTTTTTATAAGCCGTTCATGGAAGATTAAGGTTCCTTTCTTTTATTTTGCTGCTGGTGGAATAATCTGGGTATTCTTTTGTTATAGAATTGAAATGATGAGAGAGCTTGGTTATTTTGACGAGCGTGTTGTAATCGGGCGATTTAATGGAGACAGCAGGGGTCTTGAAGCAAGGCGACTTCTTCAGAATCTTAAGGTTCTTGGTATAACTTACAGTCTTCCCGGCCCTTCGCTAATACCTCTTGATGGGCGATTGTTTAATTTTAGTTCCTTAAGGAACAAATCCGGTTTCGTTTCAGATTATAGCAGTTCTGCAAAACGGTGGTTTGATAGAAGGTTTCCTCCGTCCTTGATGATTTTTGGAGAGGACGGTTTCTACAATGTGCTGATGCCAATTGTTGAAAGAGAGAAGTTGTGGGGTGTGCAAAAAGAGTTTTTGCCGAGCAAGATTTATGGCCTACCAGTTCATGTATTTGGATACTCTTCCCCGTTTGCGCTGCCTCAGATTCCTGGTCGGGTTTCTTTGCCAAGGGATCCCGAGTCAGTTATGGAGCATTACATTGCCTGGCTTTCAGCGTTTTTTAGTGAAACAATATCAGAAAATGATTCGGCAAAAATCGATGTTATTAATGAAGCTGCAAGTGTTGGTGGTCCATGGAGAGGGGAGACTCCAAAGGCTCTTGCGAGATATTTATTTTCCTATCAGGAAATGCGGAGTACTTTAAGTGCTTGCGAGGGTTATGGTGAAGTAGAGTCTCCAAATATTTCCTCCTGTTGTCCTGAGATTGGTGATGCCGAGCGTTCAATTATTGAGGAGCGCCTGATGCGTGCTATTAGTGGTTTGAAACTTGAGCCAAAGGGAGAGCTTTATGGATATGTTGTTACATTGTATGCTCTTTCGAAGTTATATGGCGGGTTTGAAAGATTTGGAGAATCTCATAATGAAGCAGTGCGTCTTTTAGAGAAATTGTTGAAAGAGCCCTCAGTTCCCTTGTCCGCAAAGCTTGGCGCACTTCATAATCTCCAGGTTTTAATGGGTGATTAGGTCGGCCATTTTTCACTTTGCCTGGTTCATTTTAATTGCTCTTAGTTTATGGCTTTGGGCTTAATCACTTTAAGTTGGTTAAAGTTAATTGCCTGTTCTTTATACTTTCTTCATGTCAGTTTTTAAACATAGTGATATTAAATAGTTTGTTTTAAGGCAGTTAATATATTGATTTACGGATGTTTTCTTCAATTTGATGAATTTTTTATTATTTCTGCTATTCAGTATATGAAACAAGACGGGTTTTTTTGCGATAACCGTATGGGTATGGGAGATGTTTTAATAAATCAAGCACTCAAGGCTTTCCGGTCTTGAGTGTGGATTTTGACGGCTGATTCTCTTGCTTATCGTAGTGTATTTGTTTTTGTCTTCTTATCTCCGGTTTTCTTCAGGTTATCATGAAAGTAGTGAAGCTCTGGCTCTGCTATTTGTTGTTTTCAATTTGCCCAAACGAAAACTAAAATAAAGGTATGTAAATTTCATGCGGATTGCCTGTGTTGATAAAACGGCTGCTGATCGATTAAGGTTGGAGCGTTTTTTGGACGATGCGTTCAGGGAGTGCAGGAAGTCAGTTGGCCATATGGCGGTTGCCAGGTTCTTTCCTGCTTCAAAAGAAGAATTGCTTATTAATTCTTGTCCGGAAGTTGCAATTGTTGGATCATCGCTTGGATGTGATGAGGCCCTGTTTTTTGCAAGGGACGTTGCAAGTGTCCATAGTGATTTGCCCTTATTTGTTTTTCTGGATCCATCAGAATACACTGTAAAGAATATTAAAAGGCTTGAGCCATATGTAACAGATGTTTTCTCATCTGCCGACGCACCTTCTCGTTTTGTTTACGCACTAACCACTGTCAGCCAGAAAGAAAAAGCTTCGTCCCGGGGGCTGTTGTTTGCTGTGCAGGGAGTTAAGGGTGGAGTTGGCACCACTTCAATTGCTGGTGCAGTAGCTCACGCTGCCCAATCTCTTGGTCGAACTGTTGCGCTTGTTGATTTGTCACAGCGGGGTGAGCTTCTCCAGTTTTTCCTTTCCGATCGCTGGCAATCGTCAGAGTATTCGAATTTGCTGACGGATAAAATTATTCCGGAGGTAGAACACCTTAATCGTATACTTGTTCATGCCCGAAATGGACTTCCTATACTTCCTCCTCCGGCAGGAGCGGGAGAGATGAGAGAGCTATGGCTTAGGGATGCTACCCGTTTCGAAGTACCACTTGGTATGATTGACCTTCTTCAGGAGCGATTTGATCTTGTGGTTGTTGATTTTGCGGGATCAGAGGGAATACTTCCTTTTGCTATTGAGTGTAGGGCAGATGTACGTATTTTTGTTTCTGCTAATGAACCAGGATCTCTTCACTTGCTTACGAGCAGGGTTGAGGAATTTGAATTTGCAGGTGAAGGGGTTACCAGATTTCTGGTTAATAGAACGAATCCGCATGGTTTAACTCACGAAGATGTTCTTGATTTCATTTGCTGGAGTTCAAAGTTTAGCGAAGATATGCTCTATCCTCTGGAAGTTCCATATGATGCGAGAGGTGGTCTGTGGGTAGGTACGGGCAATTCGCTTTATACCGAGGGTGGGGCAAAACTTAGAAGCGCAATCGAGAGTTTTACCAGAGACGCATTGGGAATGGATGAAGCAAAAAGTAAAAAAATACGCATTCCATTTGCTAATTCTCTTAAAAACCTCGCTGAAAGAGCGCTTCCGGAAAAGCGAAAAAAAGAAGTCAGATATACGGCCGCTGATGCGCTCCCCTTTCTGGCTGGAGCTGCGAGGGAAGCAGTTAATTCCCCTGCAGTTAATTCCCCTGCAGTTAATTTCCCTGCAGTTAATTTCCCTGAAAATGGTTTGGGCGAATCATCGTTGGCAAGTAAGAAAGTTCTAAAGCAAAAGCAGGCCATGAGGGATATAAAGAGCGGCCCTACTCTTTTCCTTCCTACTGGTAGTCAATCTCCTGGTCACGGATCAGAGACCGATAATGGTGTTGTTAAAAAAGACTGGTCAGTAAAAGTATCTGATAGTTTGGCTGGAGAAAGGGTATCTACTGATACTGATAGCGGGTCAGGGGATTTAGGTTTTGTTTATGAGCCGCCCAAATTAAGGGCTAATGAATAAATTTAAGAATGTAAACTAGAAGGAGAATGTTATGGATGAAACTAAAAAGATAAATCTGGATGAGCGAGGGTCTCTTTCCCTTGAGCATATATTATTTATCGGTGCTGTTGTTTTAATAGGTGCGGGTCTCGGTGCATTTTATACAAACCTTGGAGGGTATTTTCAGAACGTACAGTTAGGTAACCCTACGAACGTTGGAAACTTTAATCCAACTGGTGGAGCAGGAGGCGGAGGATGATAAGTTAGAAGTTTTATAGGGGCTTCGGGAGTGTCGATGTGGGAATAACATAACTTCGACACCTCGTGGCCCTCTTCTATTATTTTTGGTTTTGTCTTGGTTCCCCCTCAACTCTTTAAAAATTTTTGCCAGATATAATGAAAATGGTATGAGCACTAAAAAGATTTCAAAACCTAAAAAATTAAATAGTTCAGGCAGAACAAAATACATTCCATGGGCAATTGCTGGTATTTCGGTATTTGCATCTCTACTTTTTGCCGGACTTCGTTTTCAGGTTGATACAGTTCCTGCAAATGCATCCCAGGATACTATTGAGCCTCAAATGGTGGAGTTGGAGGTGCCTTCAAGACCTGTAAGTAGAGGCGAGCAGCTAAAATCAGTCCCTTTCGCAAAGGTCAAGTGGCCAAATTCTCCTGATATGATGCGCTTTGTTCGTCAGGCGGCCGAATTTAAAGATTATTATGCCAATGCGCCATTATCTTCTTTTTCCCCAGTTTCAATTGCGTCACTTACAAAGTCTTCGAGTGAAGCTAATGCGGTAGTAGAGGGAATTCCGCAAGGTTTTCGTGCAATAACCGTTAAAGTCGACATTGAATCAGCGGTCGAAGGATGGGCACAAACCGGAGCTTATGTGGATGTGATACTGATGAGGCAGAGTCTGGATTCAGAGCTTGGCATAGAGGCAAAAGTGATTGCAGAGAATGTTAAAATTCTATCAGCTGGCGCAAGTGTGGACAATTCAAGTAATAACTCCAAGAGCACGCAGGCACCGGCCACTGTTACCTTGCTTGTTTCTCAGGAAGATGCGCTTAAGGTTAGAACTGCTTCAACTATAGGTAAACTTACATTTGCACTTCGTGGTCTTGGCGATCAGTCCCCAACACTTGCAACAAATATGAATCAGAAAGTTCTTCTTGGTGGTTCTCGCACTCTTCAAGTCTCTGGTAAGAGAGATGGATTTAAGGGAGTGGCAAAGGACTCAGATGGAACTCAATACATTTTGGATGCTGATGCCCGGTGGGTCAAGGAGGCTGATATTGATAAAAAGAATGGTAATGGCCAGTAGGGCGCAAAAAGATGGAAGTAACAGGAGCTTTGTATGTATTCAGGCGCAGGGCGTAAAAAAAAATTTGTTAGTATTGATGATATTCGCTCCATGTATGAGAGAAATCATGGCGGTGTATTATCTTCTGATGATTCAGCTAAAAACAGGATAGTCCCTGATCTTACTGCCAGTGCAAAGTTTGTTGTTAAGGAGGCAAAAAAAATTCTTGGAAATGCTTCAAGCGAATCTTCCCGACTTACTATTCCCTCTGAAGAGGAGCTTGATGAAATTCTAAGGGCAGTTGAGAGATCAGAAGGTGAGGAGCTTTCTTCCAGAGAGCGTCACGCTGCAATAGCTGCTTTAAGCGCATCTCTCGATCACTACGATATATTAAGTCCTCTTATTCAGAATCCTGAAGTGAATGATATTATTGTCAGGTCTTATCGTGATGTAAGTATTCAAATCGGAAGAAAAAATATTCAAACTGATATAACCTTTTCGGATCATGATTCTTATAAGGCTTTTGTCGAAAGTTTACTGAAGAGAGCTGGGAAATCCTGTACTGTAGCTACTCCCGTTGTGGATGCTGCTGTTGATCCAAATATTAGGGCAAGTGTCACTCATGAATCACTGTCTCCCGGTGATGCAGGCCCCATGCTTACACTTCGAATTTCTCGTTTTCAGTCTATAACCCTGGATGGGCTAGAAGCGGTTGATTTTGCACCGAGAGAAATTTTTGAATATCTCACTGCAATTGTTCGCCTTGGGTGTGGGGCTATTCTCATCGGCGGTGAGGTTGGTACCGGAAAAACCACCTTGGTTCGAGCACTTTCAAGCTCCGTAGATGAAAGTGAAGCGATTCTGGTAATTGAAGATACTAATGAGATCAACCTTCAGCGAAAGTTTGTAAGAACTCTCCTTACAAGAGAGGGTAACACTGAAGGAGCTGGTCGTGTATCCCCTGCCGAGGCTATTCGTGCAGGTATGAGAATGGCAATGAACAGAATTATTCTCGGTGAAATAAGAGATGGTGAGGCTGCTGAGGCTTTTGTTGATGTATGTGCTTCGGGGCATCCTGGTATGTCAACTATTCATGCAAGAACTGGTAGAGATGCAGTTTCCAGAATGGAATTATTTCTGGCACGGGCACAGGGTGATGTGGGAATTGATACGATCAGGAGGCAAATATCTAATGCCATCTCGGTTGTTGTTTATGCTGGTCTTGATAATGCAACCAGAAGAAGACGAATAATGACTGTTCATGAAGTTTCCACGGCATCAGATGGAATTGTTCAAATGGCGCCGATTTTCGAGATTGTCGAAAGAAAGGATGGCGTGCATTGGGTTCGTTCGCATGGTGTTAGTCAATACTATACACTTTTATCACAAATTGGAGTTTTTCTTCCTAACCCTGGCACTGTGCTTCATGGAGGGTATTCTTCGTAAGAAGAATTTTTATTTATGCTTGTTTCTCTTCATGAATACAGAAAAACCAGGGGGAGAAGAAGCGGCATAGAGCGTCTTCGCACTCTTCGGGATAAATATTCAAGCGAGGTTGTTGTTAAGGAGGATTTATTAACTGAAGATCATTTTTATGTCCCCTATTTTTCTTTACTAGCAGAAAGAGCAGGTTATGGTTCTGGTGGCCTAAGGATTCTTTTTTCCTGCTTTATTCTTTCTCTTCTGGGAATAGGATTAAGCTATCTTATTCACCCTGCGCTGATAATTGTCATTTTGCCTTTATGTTTTTATCTTCCTATATACTTTGCTGAAAAAGCATCCCGGATGCGATCTCAGCTTTTTAGTGAGGAGTATCCAACTCTTTTACTTGCAACGGCCTCAAATATGAAAGCTGGACTTACTGTTTATGCAGCTCTTGACAGGGCGGTATGGCTTTTACCACCTGATAGTGAGGTGAAAGCAGAAGTAGGCAGATTTCTTGAGCAGGTCGGTCGGGGCGTTCCTAAGGAAATTGCTGTGCGAGATTTTGCAAGAACAATTGTTTTACCCGAGCTTGAGTTGTTTAGAAGAGCATTTGAGCTTGTATTAAGTCATGGAGGTAAATTTTCAAGAACCCTGGAGAGACTTGCCGAGGTGTGCAGGGAGCGTGAAAGTCTTATAAAATCTTCGCGAGTCAGCACTGCAAGTATGAGAATGACAGCAAATGTGCTGTTAGGAGCTACCCCAATAATAATCGGAATGCTCTCTTTAAGAAATAAGGATTATTGGGAAATTTTATTTACAAACAGGAATGCGTCAATGCTTGGTGTCGTTGGAGTTGTAATAATTGTATCCTCCTATCTGGTGCTTCGTCGTATGAGTGATTTTAAGCCTTAAGGGATTATGTGACATCATGTATTTTGTAAGAAGAAAGCATAGAGAGCGCATGGCTCGTATGACGGAAGAGTTACGGTCTTTTGATGTGGAATCCCGATCCTCAAGTGACCTGGAAAAAATTCTTAGGGAGTTTAGTTCGGGTGAAAAACTTGACGACAAGTTGTCTCTTGCAGGTTATTTGACTCTTTCTGAACAAAGTAAAGTAAAACGAATGCGCTTGATACTTGTGGCTGTTTTTTCTGTGATGTTTGGGGCGGCAGGATTTTCAATATGGAATATTCCTGGCATGCTTGGTGGAGTTGTTTTTGGACTTTATGTTTCTTTGGTTATTTATTCTATTGTTATGTCCCTTAAGAGGGCATCTGCCATAAGAAAAGTATACTATGAGTTACCTCTTCTCCTTGAAGAGCTTGTTTTACTGGTTGAGTCCGGGCTTGCTCTTTTCCCTGCATTAGAGCAGATTTGCAGACCTGAGGTGAAACTCTCCAAATCAGTTTTATCCCCTGGTCGTGAAGTTGATAGTTCCGTAGCAAGACGACTTTTAAGAACTGCTTACCGGCTTGCAGCTCACGGAATGCCGATAAGTGAAGCTTTTGAACAGGTTTCGAGAATTTCTCCTTTTCCTGTTCTAAGGCAGGTTTTACTTCATCTTGATATAAGCTCAAGTGTTGGAGGTGAGTTGCTTCACTCGCTTAGAACTCTAAGTGAGCAGGTTCACAGGGAGTGGAAGCTTGCAGTTGAAACTCGGGTTAAAAGGCTGGAAAACTTTGTAGTTTTTCCTGTGTTTGTATCCGTTTTGGGGTTGATGATTCTTGCAAGTGCGGTTCCACTAGTGCCAATTCTTGAGTTCATGTCCTCTATGAGCAAGAACGGAAAAGAGTTAAGTAATATTACCAAAGAAGGAAGCAGACAGGCCGAGCTTAATGGCACATCTCCGTTTGCGCCTGCATTGCCAGCAGGCAATTTTAGAAGGAGCGGGGGATGATCATGTTTGGAGAGGTATTAAGTGGTGCTATTCATAAAGGCAAGATTCCCCGTTTTGTTTCGGCTTTATCTTCGTTAATTAAAAAGGAAGATGAAAGTTTGATTGACTTTTTGAAGTATCAATTTGGCTTACCAGACGAATGTCTTTTTCAGTCCGAAGTGCTAAGTATTGATCAGATAAGTAAAATATCCGGATCAGGAATTGAAGAGACGGGAAGAGCAATTGCCGGATTTATCGGAGTGCCATTTCTGGAATCACTTGAAATGTCACGTAGCGCAATCATTTCACCTAACCACGGTGAACTGCATAAATTAAGAGCACAAAACATTATAATTCAGGATCATATCGGGGGTAGTGGATCATTTCTTGTTACATCGGATCCGCGAAGTGTTAGTTCCGGTTCTTTTGTAAATTCATCAATACAACCAGCTCTTTCTTCGGTAGTAGAAATTGAAAGGATATGGAATCTTGTTTTTGCCTGTCGCAATGTGCTTTATGGAGATTCTGAAAGGAATATTCAGGCTTCCCGATGGAAAGGCGCTCTTCTTCTTTCCATATTTGATGCAAGGGCCCTTGGGGCAAAAGAGTTGCTGTTTGGAGTTCCGGATGATGGCAGTTATGAATTTACTGCCAGTTCAAAAAAATTCGGTGGATCAGTTGATAAGGAAGTTCTTGTTCAGGGGGTTAGGTGTGTCAGAGCCGGGATGGCGGAGAGTCTCGAAAAAGAAGTAGATCCTTCTGGACTTACCAGGCTCTACACGGGTAACTATCGAGGTCGTGATATTCTTATATGCACACTAGATGAAAAAACAAGATCAAGATATGCAAAGTCTTATTCTGGTTCTTATTCCGATTGTTCTCCTGGGGCTACTGATTCAAAGAAGATTAAATCATGTTCCCTTTCAAGTGAGATCGTTTCTATTCTTGATAATACTGGGTCTTTAGGTGATGTTGGTAGTAAACCTGATTTGGGTTTATTTGATTCGTGTCGTTCGGATATGGTTTCAGAAAAACCAGATTTGTCCGAGATTCAAACGACAAAAAAATCATTTCCTGTCAGTATTTCCTCGGTCGAAGAAAAATTAAAAAGGCACATACTTCTTGTGGACGATGATCTTCATTTTGTGGAATTGTTAAGACGAGGAATGGTTGCCAAGGGTTTTTCGGTTTCAACAGCTTCGTCTGTTAACGATGCTCTTCTTTTGCATCTGGAGAGCGATACTAATATTGATCTTCTTATTACAGATCTTCATATGCCCCAGGCCAAAGGAACTGATCTTGTTGAAATGGTGAGGCTAAAAAGACGAAACCTTCCTATAATTGTTCTTACATCCGATGAAGAAGTCGGGTCGCAGGTTGAGGTTCTTCGTTCGGGAGCGGATGCAATTGTGAAAAAAGGAGAAGATCCAAGAATTTTATTTGCATGGATTTTCAGATTACTTGCAAAACGGATATGATACGCCTCTTATCTATATATTAAGTTGTTAAAAATTCAGGGGTCCCGGATATGCGGGAGTTGTTGGCTCATATAGACAGTGATTACCACCTTATTGTGTATGTTGGGGTGCTCATTTCATGTATTCTGCTTTTGCTGGTTCTTCTTATCTATCGCTCCAGATCTGTTCTTGAAGCCGATATTGAGCTTATGGGTCATGGAATTCGCTCACTGATGCGAACCGGAAGGGCTCCTCAGCGCCTTGGTATAAGAAGTGCGTCACTTGAAGGATTATGGAGAAAATGTCTTGCATTTTACGCTGGTATGTCCAGAGGGGGAGAGTCGAAACTGGATATTCTTGAAGTTCTGGGCACCAGCATCGGAATTGCAGAAGCGGGAGATAGTGAAGAAAATGTTCTTAAGGCACTATCCGAAGTTGTACTTAGAAGCTCATACCCTGAGGTTCGTTTTGTTGCTGTTGCAGTAAGGCCAGGCAGGGGACATTGGCGTGTTGCAAGTGCTTCAGGGATGTCAAGAGAAAGGCTTGAAGACCCGCTCCTTCTTGCAGCAGATGCGCTTCCACTTGAGGAGCGTGATCTTCTATACACCAGACCGCAGGATGGCTTGCCTTTTGATTTTCGAGCAATGGGTGTTGGGATGTCTCTTTTTGTGCCTATGCGATTTGATGGGGAGATTTTTGGTCTTGTTTGGCTCGGCTTTAGTGAAGCAGCCGGAGCCATGCCAGAAGCTCGAAGGTTAACAATTGAAATGATTGTTCGTCATGCTATAGCTTCTTATCATACTGCCCGGAAAAGTACCGCCAGAATTGAAGTTGGGCTTGAACAGAAAGAAAAAATGCTTTCCTTGTCTCATGATATGAAAGCCCCGGGGATGCGAGCTCTTTATGCACTTAGAGAGCTTCGTATGGGGTGCAGGTCTTTCGATGATAGCAGCATGATTCTTCTAAAAGAGGTTGAGTTTTCAATTGAAGAGCAGCTTAGCCTGATACAATCACTTTTTTCAGTTGATAATTCCAAAGGTGATGTTGGCTCAGATGTGGCAATTCCTGAAATGGAAATTGCTTCTGTGGTAAAGCAGCGTGTAGAATCATTCAAGGTGGTTTCAAGGGCTGTTAACATAAGGCTTGAATTGGGAGAGCTTGAGAGGGCTAAAGTAAAAATTCCAAGAGAGGCATTGCATCGAATTCTTGACAACCTGATAAGTAATGCCATCAAGTACACAGCAGATGGATTAATAAGGGTTTCTGTTCTTAATGTTGATAATTCTGTGATGGTATCAGTCTCTGATACCGGATCTGGTGTACCGATTCGTCTACAGCCATTTCTTTTTACAAATGCGATGCGGGAAAAAGAACGCGAAGTTAATTCCGGACAGGGATATGGACTTACTGTTGTAAGACGCCTGACCGAGGAATACGGCGGAAGTGTTTCTTATGCCCCAGATTCAAAAACTGGGGGATCTGTGTTTTCGTTCAAGTTGCCAATATCAACATTCATGGAGGGTTCGCTTAACAAACCTCGTTCCAGAAATATTGTACTTCTAATTGATGATGATACAGTTGTTAGATCAAGTCACGAAAAATGGCTGTCTGGAATGTTTGATCGTGTAATTAGTTGTGGAAGTTTTGAGGAGGCATCTGTCATCGCATCATTGGAGCAGCCGTCTCTTGTTATTACAGACGTAAGTATTCCTGGTGAAAGTTTAACAGACTTTCTTGATGGATTAAATTTTGAAACGCGAGTTGTAATATTGAGTGGAAGGCCAAGAAAATCTGTTGAAGATCAATATGGTCTTTATCCCCAAGTGTTTACTGTGATGGAAAAACCTGTTGGTAAGCCAGAGCTTCGAGAGCTTGTGAGGCGTCTGGAGTTTGAGGATTCGAAGAAAATTTTGGAGCGAGCCGCATGATAAATATTAAATGCTCTCCGTGGTTTGGCGCCCCTTTGTTACTTGTGACTCTTTTTGTGCTGATCTTTTTGCCTGAAGTCCGGGCAGAAAATCAACCCATTAAACCCGAGGACAGGGCATATATAGAGCGTGCAATTAGTGATGCCAGATCAGATATTCTCCTGAAAACAATGCCTGATGTACTTTTCAGAGCGGATGGAGATCTTTGTTTGTTCAGTGATAAAAAAATGTCATTTGTAAGCCAGCTTGTTTCTCCCTGCAGGGCACTATTTGATCGAATTCTTGATGAGGCCATTGATGAAGGGCAAATATCAAAGGAACTTCTTGCTCCTGGTGTAAGCCAGGATTTTCTGCGATATTTGTTACTTGAATTTTCCAGAACTGGAGGTGAAAGAAAAGATTCACTCGCAGAAAACGGGAAGAACTCGAAAATCTCTGCTTCTGAAAGTCTTGAGCAGAAAGAAGTGAGAATTGCCAAAATTGCTCTTCTAATTCTTCGTATGTCGGATAGCCTTTCTTCTTCGGAGAGCTCAAATTCCGGTGCTCAGGAAAAAACAGACTCTCCCGGTGCCAATTTACGAGGGCGCCTTTTTGAAATTCTTTTTACTGAAATTGATGAGTTTCATCGCATCCTTTTGTCGGTAGGTGGGGAAGAGCATGTAGTTGCTCTTGGCCGTACCCTTTTAAGGTATAAGGATGAGTTTGATAATTATAATATCAAGGGGTTACTCCTTCGTCTTTTGCTGGTACTTCTCTATGAAGATGCAAGTTCTGTTAAGTCATTACTTGAGGATCTTGTACCAAGGTATCGTTTTCAGCTTATTGAGGTTTTAGATACTTCTGAGTTTAGGTCTGTGCTAGATACATTTGAGAATCAGGGAGTAGTTAATACTGATCAGGCAAGCGGGCTTTCTTATATAAATCTTGTCGGGCGGTTTTATAAGGAGTGCAGTGCTGGTTCGGGTAATTTAACTTTAGCCGATTTTTGTGCTGAGAGAGCAAGTGAGCTTGGAGAGGAAATCAGGGATTTAATAGTTCAATTATTCATGGTCAAGTTTTCTGAAGGTTTTATAAGACGTTTTAATAATCCAAAGACAGTCTTAACTGATGATCTTTTGGATTATATTAGTCTTCCTGAGTATATAAAAAACAGCAACTCATTTGGTTCATTTATTGAAAATGTGTTTCGTCCCTTTGTTGCTGAAGTTAAGTTATCTGATGAAAACAGAAAACAGGTATGTATAATTTTAGGGGAATCAGAAAGTTGCAAAATTAATCCTGATGATCCAACTGATTCAGGTGAAAAAAAGTCGGATGAGTCGCCTTATTCATTTTATTTACTGTCATTTCTTGCCCTTGTTCTTGTTTCAGTAAGTAGCTTTGTGCTTGTCAGGCTATTTAAGGATAAACAGAAAGTTTCAGCTTTTTTTAAATTTCCCAATTTATCAAGATTTCTAAACAGGAAATCACTTGGTAATGCTGAAAAGGAAAGTAGTCTTCTAAATCAGAATGAGCGGGCTGAGTTAAGAGAGCTTAGAAACTATTTTAAGCTGACACCTACTCAGGGTAATCAGGCTCTTTTTAAGAGGTACCGTGCGTATGTAAAAAAGACTCATCCTGACAGGGCAAAAGACGGGGGAGACGAGTTCATTAATCTCCAGGAGCGTTTCAAAAGGGCAAAAGAGCTTCTTGAAAGACTGGAAGACGAGCGAGTTAGAAGACGGGGGAATGATTAGAGCCTTTCTGATTTGTTTAGCTTAAATGTTGTTGAGAATCAGATATTTAAGTGTTATTTCGCTTTGAATGTGTCACAGCTCTATGCTCTTGTCATAACGGAAGCAGTTCTTTTATTCAAGCTAATTGCAGATGTGTTCTTTGGGGCCTTAAGGAATAGTATCCTCAAGGTTCTTTATTTTATGGTTTTGTTACTCGTCAGTAACAGCCGATAAGGAGCTTTTCTTTTTCCTATTGGAGAAAACGAATGGGTCGTAATTTTGCGATGTTTGTTTTTGGGTTTGGGTTAAAGCTTATTTGTCTCGGTGTTTTCGTTTCATTTCCGTTCTTTTCCTTGGCCCAGGAGGTTGAGGAAGAGTTTGGTAAGCAAGTTGAGACGGAGGTCGATAAGGAGATAGAAGATATCGACCAAAAAACAAGAATTTTTCGGGACGTGAGAGGAGTTGGGCTCAAAGGTGTATTCTTAAAGCCCGTAGCTCCCTCTCCCGTAGTCCCCACCTCTGGTCGCATTCTCAACTTCATGCTGAATGAGAGAGCACAGGTGATAGCTCGCGAACGTCGAGCTCAGATTTTTCTTGCGCTTGCAGCAATTGAAAATGACAACCTTAAGGTCTCTTCCGAGCAAATCCTTAGCTCGAGTTCTATTGTGCTCGAAAAAATAGGACGGGATATTTCCAGTCTTGAGCTTAAGCTGGAAGAACTTTCTAGTAATCCCGAGTCGATACTTGATTCCAGTGTTCCTGAAAAAATCCTTAAAATTCGGGAACTCGTATCAGAGCTTGGTAGGGAATTAGGAGTGAGTTTCTGATCGGGTAAATGTTTTATAATTTAAGTGTGTGTCTTGCTGTCAAGGCACACACTCTTTCAAGATTTTTAACCCGGAGAGACCTTGTCAAGTACCCCTTTTTTAAGACACGAATTACGGAAAAAAATCCCTAATAAAATCAGCAGCCGAAGGCTGTCCAAGGTTGGGATGGGGGCAGTTATCAATAGAATTAACAGTGAGACCTCTCAAGTCTCTCAGTACTGTTAATTCTGTTGGTAACTGCAGGCTGGTGTTGGGTGGTAAGGGGTGGGCTGTGGATAGGAGGGGTAAGGCGGGTCGCGATTGAACTTTTTTCTATTTCATATCTTTGTCTAAAAGTTCTTGGATTCGTTCTAATCCTAGTATGAATTCTGTCTTGATTGTAATAATAAATATATTGATAGATTCCAACCATCAGTTCTTCCAAAGTATCAAATCGATCAAAGTCACCAAACTCAACTTTAAATCTTCCAAAAAATGATTCCTGCGATCCATTCCTCCATGGCGAGCTTTAGGTGAGTTTGAAATATTTATTTTATGAGTAGTAAGGAGGGATTTGAAATTTATAGAGTCGTATTCACTACCTTGGTCTGAACGAAAGTAATCTGGTGTTGTTTTATATTTTAATATTGCGTCTTTAAATGCTTCAACTACAAGCTCACAATAGTGGCTTGTCATAATTCTTGATCCAAGGATTTCTGCCGTCCATCTATCCTGCACTACTGCTAAATATATAAACTGACCCTTGTATGAAATAAATGTAAAATCACCTGTCCAAATCAGGTCTGGAGCTATGCTTGATAAAGTTTTAGTAATATCAGAATAACCACTATCTGCCTTATTTATATCATCTGGTTTTCTTGGAGTTTTGCATCTCCTTGCAGGTTTTAATTTGAAATTTCTCAAGAAAGAAATCCCATGAGCTTATTTTCTGAATTCGCGCAGTAGTAAGAATTGATGAGTGTCTGTATTTGGGTTTTCCGCAGACAGCGCCGGGGAGAGGCGGCGGTAAGCAGTTTTGGAAATTTTATTGCTCGCACTGCCAGATACTAAACAAAGCTCAAGTTTTCGGAGTAAAAGTTCCAAAATGCAGGAGGGGGTAGTACGATGCAAGGAAAACACAAATACAGCCACTTGGCAATTCTTTCCTCTTGAATTCAGGGGAAATGGATCTAATAGTGAAGGGTTACAGTGACAGCTTTTTATTGTCTAAGTGCCTAAAATCAATGCCTATTAAATAAATCACAAAAACCTATGATACAGATCGGAAATTGTCCGCAATAACGATTCTAGTTTTTGCGCTAGTCGGTTTCCTGGGGTGATTTTAACCCCGAACCGGGAGATTTCTATTCGTAGATTTTACTTCTGGGATCAAGCTGATTTTTCTCCATTTTTCTCCAGGTTAAATCCAATTTTTTATTCAGTGCCTGTTTTTCAGGTTCATGAACAGCTCGCCCATTTGGGCATTTCGATTCAGCGCTTATTTAGTAACCACCAAGAGGGATATCTAACTATGATCGCCACAGGAAGTATTTGCATTGATGAGAAAAATGCACCAAGCTCAAATCAGGATTATTTTCTTGATAAGACAGCCCGTAAGCTTGCAGAAGATAACATGGAGGTGGCAAGAAAGCTTGCCTGGAAGCTGCTGGGCTCCTGGCAAGTGCGTCTTCCGGAAGATGAAGTATGCAGTATCGCATATATGGCTCTTTGCGAAGCAGCGAAAAACTACGATGGACGAGAAACAACACAGTTTCAGACATTTCTTTATTACCATGTTCGAGGAAGATTACTAAGAGAAATAAGCGCTCAGGTTCAGCACTCTAAAATAACCCAGTATTGGGATGAGGATGTTCTTGGTGAAGAAGCTCCACTTTCATCTGTTGAGGTAATTTTATCATCGCTTCATGATAACCCACTTAGCCCAGAACAAATTCTAGTTGAACGTGAGCAAGACGAGCTTTTTGAGGAAGCTTTCAGCACTCTTGATTGGTTGGAAAAAGAAATAGTTATTAGTCACTATTTTGATGGAAAGTCTTTAAATGAACTTGCAATTTCACTTAAATATTGCAGATGTCATCTGTCTCGCGTAAAGAGTCGAGCAATTAGCAAGCTGAAGAAAGGTATGAATTTAATGGGAGTAGTTCAGGATAAGGCAAAGAATGAGTTTACCGAACGAAAACTTCCTGCGTCCGGTGACTACAGTGGTGGACGTGGCAGAAGAAGCACTCATCGTCCCAAAGTTGCGGCAAGAAAATCTGCTACACTTAAAGAACTATGCCTTTTTGGTGGAGAGGCAATGGAAATGAGAGCATAAGTTATTTTAATAGTCCATTGGATTGAATATGCCCATTTGGAAGGGTTTTTAAGAAAAAAAACTCTCCAAATGGGCATGTGTTTTATTGCAAGATAGTATGATATAAAAAAATAATTGAAATTATTTTACACTCACTCTGTCTGCTCTTATGCCGATTAAAAAGCTTGATATATTGTTATCTCTTGAAAAAAAGAGTGCTACGTTTTCGGGAGATACATTTCTGGCTCGCGAAACCATAAAGTCACTTGGTAGTGCACGTTGGGATTCTGTAAGGAAGTCATGGAATATTTCAAACCTTTCAATTGGCGTTGATGAGCTTGGGCAGTTATTTCCTTATGCAAATATTGAAGTTATAGAATCTTCGAGTGGTAGTAATTTTAAGAACCAAGAGCCCGAAATCAATCATGAGTCAAGGCATGATCTGGCAATTCAAATTAACGAATCCGGCAAAAATAAAAATGACCTTTTTGAATCCAGACAAGAATCTGGGATTCTTGCCGGAGCTTCTTCGGTAAGTGATCTTTCTTCACTTATAAAACTTGCCATTGCTCGTCAGTTTCCGGGTGAGGTCAGGGTTTTTGGTGTAATTAGCTCACTGAAGATAATAGGTTCAGGGCGAATCTACTTTGATCTGGTTGATATAGATAAAAGTGATCATAGCTTAAGATGTGTCATATGGGAGGGAGGGCAGGAGATGCTCCGACCATTACTTGAAGCAGGATTTCCTCTTGAGAATGATTTGCCAATTCTGTTAAGCGCTCAAGTTCGGCTTTATCAAAAGACATCCCAGATTTCACTTCACGTTATAAAGGTTATTCCAGAGTACACTCTTGGAAAGTTGCTAGCAGAGCGCGAAAAGACAAATCGTCGCCTTGTTGATGAGGGGATATTTTCAAGCAATAAATCCTTAAAACTTCCGTTTCTTCCCGTAAAGCTTGGACTGTTAACCAGTCCGGGTGGAACTGTTATAAATGATTTCAAATCTTCTCTTGAAGTATGTGGATTTGGTTTCAAGCTGGTATGGTGTCCGGTCAGGGTGCAGGGCAAGGAAGCGGTAGATGATATTGTTGATGGAATAAAGAGGCTTGAAAAAATCAGTGATATAGATGTCATTTTAATTTTCAGAGGTGGTGGTAGCGCAATGGAGCTTGGGATTTTTAATGAGTATAAAATTGCAAAAGCAATTTGTCTCTGCAAAAAGCCAGTTTTGTCAGCTATTGGACATGAATTCGATCAATCATCCGCTCAGGATGTAAGTATGATGTCATTCGGGGTGCCCAAGGATCTTGGCCGCTTTTTTTCTGATATGATTCTGGAAATAAAAGTGAAGATAAAGGAATCGGTGAGAAATATTTCTTTGGGTACGAAGCATATGATTTCTGAGCTTGAAAGTGGGACAGTTTATTTAGCAAGTGCAATTGTCAATATGTTTAAATTAAGACTTCGAGATAAAAATCGAGCTCTTCGAGAAGGGATTCTTCAGTTAAGTTCCTATGGTGCCTTAAAGGTGCAAAATCAGAATCACGAACTTTTTGTTTTAAGAAACAGTATTTCTGCAAATTTGGCTGCACAAGTAAAATCATATGCAAATAAACTTGTTAGCACCATGCAGAATGTTTTATCGGGTGTTAATAAAGAGAGAAATATTTCAAATAACAGAATTAGTCTTGTAGTTCAGGGAATAAGTACTCAGGGCTGGTCGAGGTATTATTCCTGTATTTCGGGCATAAAGCGCTATGTTGGAATTGCAGAGCTTTCAAGCTTTATTGTTTCGGGAAAGGAAATTCTTCTAAAAGAGAAAGAAACACTTTTTGAGGCAGTTTCTCCCGAGGCTCAACTTAAACGTGGCTTTGCTCTTATTAAAAAATCTCATACCTCTGGTTGTTATTTGACCAGCATAGATCAGATTGCCAGGGAAGATAGTTTTTTGATACAGATGAAAGATGGTGAAGGGTTAGCCCGGATTGTCGAAGCTGGAAAAAAAGTAACGATTAGTTAGGAAGGTAATAAAGGTTTGGGTTATGGACGGCAAAAAAACGAAAAAATTTGAAGATAATTTCAACTTTCTTGAGGAGCTTTCAAGGGAGCTTCAGAGTGGCTCAATTTCTGTTGATGAACTTGTTCCTAAAATGAAAAAAGCCTCAGAGTCCATGAAGGTTTGCAAGGAGGTACTGAGCGATACGAAGATTCAGTTAGAGGAGATAGAAAAAGAATTTCGCGGTATGTTCACTGAGGGTGAGGGCGAAAAGTAAATTTTGAATTATTAAGAGTGTGAATTGAGCACAACTCCGGACTCTTCTGAAAGGACTCCCTTTTCTTTTAGTTCACTTATTAGTGATAGAAGGGAGTATCGATCGATATCAAGGTGTTCCTGGCTTCCAGGGTTCAGGCTAAGAACTTGAGATTCTGCTGCTTTAAATATTTCAAGAGCCTGAAGTGCTGGAACGGCTAGTCCGTGAAATGCACTGAGTCCGCTAATTGCGTGAACATATTTTGAAGCTGAAAAGACTGGAAGAATTAGTCTTCCAGTTTCGTCATTTAGTTGAACAAGTGGTATATTTGTTCCCTTTGAGTAGTATCCGTAACCTTCTTCATCAAGTTTAAGGATTTTGCCTTCCGGGTTCCGGATTGGGTTTTCCGTAAGAAGTATAAGAGTGCTGTTTAACAATGTTCTTATAAAGTTTTTATGGTTTTTTTCGAAGTTTGAATAAAGAACTGCTCTTATTGCAGATTCTAATGCGCGGTTTTCAATTGAGTTTACCGGATCAGGTGAGAAGTCTTCTTGTAGTTGCATCTCGACAATATCCTTTTGTGAGAATGAAAAGCGTTTTGAATATAATCAGGTCGGCTAATAAATTCAGAGACTTGAGGTGCTATATTAATCTTAATAATTGAAGCATGTTGCATTAGGAATACGGAAGTATTTAAATCAAGCATTTGCCGTGTTTTCGCCTAAATGTTTTACATGCCAAATATTTAGTGCTAGGATGGCTTTTTTGGAGTATTGAAAGCAAAGATTGTCGACTGGGAGATATTAATTATGTCAGAGTCTACCACCGAGGTTTGGAAAGAGTTTGGCGAGAATGAGATTACTCACAGCGCGGCCCATCATCTTCTTGCAATCTATGAGCTGCATGAAAAACGTGGTTATGCCCGTGTAACTGACGTAGCAAAGTTTCTTGAAATCACTACTGGTTCTGCTAGTACTAATCTGAAGAGCCTAAAGGCAAAAGGCCTTATAGATGAGGATGACAACAAGTTCCTCTCACTTTCTGCCGAGGGTCGAAGGCTTACTGAAGCGATTCTTTCAAGACGAACTATTCTTGAAGAGTTTTTCACAAAGGTGCTTGGTGTGTCAGAAGAGCAGGCGAGTATTGATGCATGCAAGACAGAGCATCTTTTAAGTGACGAAACAACAAAAAAAATGTCCAAGATGTCTGCAAACTGGGCTCGGTAGAGGCCTGTTCTATTCGCGCCGTCATGTTTTTCGGTACTCTTTTGAGAGTTACTGCGTTCGGTATATCTTTAGATTACGGATGGTTAATGCGGATCGCAATTATTTCTTGACTTAACGCAATCATTTCAAGTATTTTTTCAATTCA
>DAOLCO010000010.1:42184-92072 GCA_035327825.1 Oligoflexia bacterium
AGCAATTCAAGCAATTCAAGCAATTCAAGCAATTCAAGCAATTCAAGCAATTCAAGCAATTCAAAAACTACCATAGATTAGGAAACGATATGAAATTTTTAGTTCTCATTTTACTTTTGTGTTTGCCTTCCGAGGTGTTTTCGGCTGATTGCAACAATAACAATGTTAATGACAGTGAGGATATAGCAATCAGGGATTTTAATATCCTGAGTTCGTCTATTACCGAAATGTTAAATGTTTCAAAAGGAAACCTGACTGCTTTAAGTTTTGTTGATCTTAACATGGATGGGAGGAGTGATATTCTGCTTTCAGGAAGTCTGTTTCAGAATTCAGAACTAAGGCCACATATTATAGCTGCAATCCAGGACGGGAAAAATTATCTTAACATAACTCGAAATCAATCAACTTCAGACCCCGAGGTTACAATACCATTTACGCCAGATACGTTAACAGTTGCCGATTTCAATAATAATGAATTTAACGATATAATTTTCGCAAACAGCAACACCAGTCAGCTTGGCGTTCTTTTTAATCAGGGTAATGACAGATTTGTTCTTACTGGCCAGACTTTTCCTTACAGTGCGTTGCCAACATCTCTTTTTCCAGAGAGAAAAGATGCCACTCAGTTCGAAACTGATCTGAATGAAGATAGCAGAACTGATCTTGTCACCGTAAATCTTGGAAAAGTCGAGCTATTCATCAGAAACAGTGACAATAATCTTGATCTTGTGGAAATAATAGAACACACTCACACTGAATGTACTGGCTCTTTATCAAGTCCTGAATACCGGATTGCGCCCCCTACTGATTTAAATAACGACGGAGTCAAGGACGTTGTTGTACTCTCCAATATCTCCTGCCCTTCGGCCTCTATAGGTACTTTTCGTCAGTCAATAATTACTGTTTTATTAAGTAATGGAGCAGGCGGCTTTGTGAAAAAAACTCATTCTCAAAGTGGCAATGTCGAATTTCTTGAGTTCAGGGATGTTGCTGCGAATGGATTAATGGATCCTGTTTTTTCCTATACCAACTCAACTGGATGTGTTGGTTCTCCAGGTTTCTGTGGAAATCGTCCGACAAAATCCGGGGTTAATGTGCTCATTCTGGAACCTGTCAGAACATCGAACGATTTTAACAAAAACAGTATACCTGACGAATGCGAACGGGCCGTCCTAAATGATTTTGATGGAGACAGAAGGTCCGATCTTGCTGCGGTAAGGGGTATAAACGGTTTGCTCCTCTGGATTATAAGAAACTCTTCAGGATCGCAGCATGAACCCGCGTTAACTCCATTCGGTTTGTCTCAATTTGACACTCCTTATGCTGGTGATTTTGATGGAGATGGCAAAGTTGAACCTGCTGTTGTGCGCGATGCCGGATCGGTAATACCATCTTTGTTTGGATTATGGTGGTATCATTATCAAAAAGATGGATCAGCGATAGCGTTTCAATATGGCCTGAGTGGCGATCAACCTGTGGCTGGATATTTTGATTCAGATAACATTATGGATCGGGCTGTAGTAAGGAATCAGAATGGACAGTTGGTATGGTATGTAAACAGTTCCGCGGGTAATTCTTTAGCACCTGTGTCCTGGGGACTTGCAGGTGATCATGTCTTTAGTGCAAATTTAACTGCAACACGTGACTTCAGTAAAAATACCTATACTGGAGACCCGAGGCATGAGCTGATTGTAGCCCGCAAATTTTTGGGTCAGATTTTCTGGTTTATCAGAAATCTGGATGGCAGCTTTGTTGTTACGGTACCCTGGGGATTGCAGAATGACATACCAGTGCCTCCGGCTGATTTTGACGGAGATGGCAGGGCTGATCTCGTAGTTGCAAGAAAGCAGGGTAACTTCATGCAATTTTACATAAGGCTTGCTACGGGTGAAATCCGGGTTGTGAGCTTTGGGCTTTCAAATGACATTCCTCATTTTTCACATGCTGGTGGAGAAGCGTCCGCAGAACCTGCAGTGCTCAGACCTGCCACTAAAGGTGTTCTAGGTGCTGAAGCATCACACTATCAACGAACCATGACAGGAGCGAACCGCTTTTCAAACTGGGGATTTGACGGGGACTGGTACTTGCGCGGAGACGGGCTGGGGATAAAGCCATAATAGCGTCTTCGGCAGACATATTTCAGATTATATTGAATGTTGTGGTTAGGGTTTTTGTTTTTTTCAATAGGGCGGGCTAGCACAAAGAACTTAGGCTTTTAAATATAACAAGATTATTATACAAAAATAAAATCAGGGGTAAAAGAAAAGAGTGGCTGTCAGTGCCTGTAGGAAAACTCAAGCGCAGCACGGGCAAGGGAGTAACCGAGTTATATTCTAATCTGCCTTCCTGGCGAGCCATTTGACGGAAGGCACTGACAGCCACTCTTTTCGGGGTGTGGGGAAAGACATTCAATCCTCTTAGGTGTGGGCCCTGAGTATAATTTTAATGGTATCTGGTTCCCGGTTCTTATCCCGTTGTATTTAATGCTCATCGTGTTGAATACTTACAGCAATGTCTGTTCGTCCAAAAATATTTTATGGGAAGAATTAATTGAAAGATAAACAAGGAAAGATAAACAAGGAAAGATAAACAAGGAATGATTAAAGCTGTCGATATAAACCAATGAAATAACCAAAAGGGCGGGAGTGAATGAACGACGGCCCGTTTCATCGCCATCCATCACCCCCGCCCCTCAAAAAAAAGACCGGGAGAAGTTTCCATGACAAGGTAGGTAGCTAGCCAAAACGCTCCATCCTTTAGGAAACTCCTGCTTAGAGCAGAAAGGCATACTCTAATCTTCAAAAGCGGACTTAACCACTTCGCGACACGCGACGAAGAACCGGTCTTAGTTTAAACCCAGCGTGGGACAACAAGTCCCCATGTTTCTAAGAATTTATTTAGAATATAATTCCATTAAACATGTGCTGGGTGCGGTGAACCTTTTAAAATCGACAGCTAAAGAAAAAGCAACTTCAAGGTTATTTTTGCTTTTTGTTTAGCTACGAGAAAAATAAAACAATTAAATCAACTGAAAAAATATTTAAAAGATCAAAGGGGGCATAAATCTTAACAAAACAATTAAAAAATAACAAGCCTTGCTAAAAAAATAGATATCTCATACCAGCCTGTAATTATTGGTTTTTGTACCTGTCTTATAAGAACTTACGGTTCTTGCAAAGATATGCTCTACATCAGTAATAGAATAGTTTGGTAGTAGGCCTAACATATCGAATTTATTTCTGCCCGATCCAGACTTCGATAACTGTTTTATAATCCGTAACATTTACCTCTGAAGAGGGTGAGTGGGCTTCTTTTAAAATTCTGTAACTTTCAATACCAAAGTTTCCAACTTTTGTGATTGATGCATTTTCTGATTCGTTGGAGATGACCCCAAGTCTTTTTGCCCACTGATCTTTTACTTCTTTAACGAAAAAATCACTTGCTTTTTCGCTTTCCCAGAGGTGATCCCATTTAAGGTAAAATTCATTAGCAGGATTTTCATTTCCCTTTTTTGTTTTATCTGAATACTTATAAAGACATACACGGTCCTCTACCCAGAAAGGTGCAATTTCCGGGGCGATAGTACTTCGACCATGTGCAATAAAATGAGCTGATATGCCAAACTCCCCCAGAATGTCTTCGTGTATAAGTTCTGGATCGTGATTTGTGTGATCAAGGGGCATTTTGCATGAAAGTTTATTCTCTTTCCAACCATTTTTAAGATTTCTCAGGTATTTTTCAGGATGAAGTATCTCGCTTGAGCTTCTAGGGGGATTTTTTAGGGCTTTATTTAAAAGCTCATTTCCTCCCTCTCTTATAAGAGCATGAGCAAATTTTAAACCACTGATATAAGGAAACAGGATCATGCTTTGTAGTGCTCCTGGGGCTTTTTTTATGCTTCCCCCAAAAGTTGCCCCAAGTATTGTCTGAAGCATTGTTGATGATACCGACACTTCATCTTTTAGCCTTGGCATTCCAAATGGTTTTCTTGTGAAGTCAGTCATTACAAGTGTTGCATCGCCTTCAACAAGAGCAGATCTTGCTAAAAGCATATCGCTCATAAGCGAATCATCCATCATTTTTTGAAGATCAAAGTGTTGATCCTGAATGGCGTGAGTCAGCTCATGAACAGCAATGGCACCCTGCATGCTCCCGGGAAGCCAGGAGGCAAATGCATAATACTTGCCATCAGGCTCATAAAATCCTCCCACCTGATCTGTATAAAGTTCTACCAAACCTTCTTTATAAGAAAAATCATGAGGAATCATTCCTATTGCCTTGAATATGATTTCTTCCTTGTTAAGTTTCTCGGCCATGTCTTCTTTGTTGATTTTTCCAAGAAGATACTCTTGAACTTCCTCTTTGGTGTGAAGTTTGCATGGCACTTCATTTAAAAAGGAAAGGCCACGAAGTGGTGGAATTTCTTTTGCATATTCAGAGACGGAATTACAGCTTATTGCTTTTGATGCGACAGTTTTATCTTCTTCTGATTTAACCTCTGCTTGAAGAAAATGAAGAAGGGAGAAAGTTAAAAAACATAATATTAGATTAATTTTCATTTTGAGTTAAAGCCATGACTCATTAATAAATTCACTATGGGTTTGCAATAAGAGAGTTCATTTTTGAAACTATATTACTAATCTCTTCTTTATCTTCACTACAATTCTTTGTAATTCTTTCAATTTCTGCCGAATTTTTATCAACCTTTCCGGTAGCGGTCTTAAGTTTGTTTCCATCAAAAACAGAGACTTTAGGGGCGCTGCAAGCTGTAAACGAGAGGAGAGATATCAAGATGCAGGATTGAGCAAGAATTAAAGCGAATTTGAAGTCTGGTTTGGGGATATAAATTTTGGAGCAGATATTTCTGAAGGTCATGTTCATATTACCTAAATATTGTTGGTAGAGCTATTCCCATTCTTTAAATAAAGTTACATACTATCAGGTTTTTGATCCGGGGGGGAGTCAAATTGATACTGTCGTTAGTAATTATATGAATAAAAAAAAGAAAAATAATTTATCACTTAAATCACAACTACCAATCCCCACTAAGGCATTGTTAAATTCAGAAAGTATTTTGTCTATAAAAGAAAGTCCCGTTTCAAAATCTCCAAATTTCAGCTTCTTGAATATAGAAAATTTAAGAGAAAATAACCTTAAGGGTGTTTCTGTTTCCATACCGCACGACAAAATAAGTGTGGTTTGTGGCCCTTCGGGATCAGGTAAAAGCACCCTTGCCTTTGATACCGTATATGCCGAAGGTGGGAGGAGGTATATAGAGACATTTAATCCTTACACCCGGCAGTTTCTTGACAGATTAAAGGAGCCGGACGCTGATAGAATTTCTAATGTCAGGCCAGCACTTGCACTTGAGCAGAGAAACAGAGTTACCAGCTCCCGGTCAACTGTTGGTACGGTAACTGAAATTAATGATTATCTGAAAATACTTTGGGCTGGGTACTCAGAGCTTTTTTGTCCTGAATGTAATATTCCTGTTCTTCGATTTACGCCACAGGTTATTATTAATGATCTTGAAAAAAGAAGAGAAACAGATCACGAATTTGTACTAGTCACTTTTGAAACACCCCTTACAGGACAGGGAAGTAGAGAGTCTCTTGTTCAGGCTCTTCAGGGTCAGGGATTTCAGAGATTTCTACGGGTATCTGAAAGCAAGAAATTAGCACCACAGATTAAAAGGATTGAAGAGCTTGATGAAGGAGATCTCGATTGTGAGAATATTTTTATTGTTGTTGACAGAATTCGAATTGAAAATGATTCCAAGTCTGATTTTTCTGAATTAGTACGCGAGCGCCTGATTTCTAGTCTTACTGAAGCTTATTCCTATTCGGCATACTCATTTGCCGGGCCTGAACTTCAAATCTGGCTTGTCGGTGAGAACAAAGAACATAAAAGATTAAACTATAAAGATTCGCTAAGCTGCACCGGATGTGGCAAGAAGTTTCAACCTGCATCACCACCGCTATTTTCATTTAATAGCCCAATTGGTGCTTGTGATAAGTGCCAGGGGTTTGGAAAGGTTCTTGAGATAGATCCTTCAAAGTGTGTTCCTGATGAAAACTTGTCAATGAGAGAGGGTGCAATTGCCTGCTGGGAGGGGCCTGCTGCTTCGAGAGAGCGTTCACTTCTTTTTTCGTTCTGTGAGCAAAATGAAATATCTCTTGATGTGCCATGGAGAAAGCTTGCCAAGCATTTTAAGAGCCTCATTATTAACGGACCAGATATGGATCCATCTGGCAAGAAACCAAAGAGAATAACAAAAGATTTTGTGGGTATTTTGCCGTGGTTTAAGTATCTTGGCGGAAAGCGACATAAAATGCATGTTCGTGTTTTTATTGCGCGTTATAGAAGTGAGATTTTGTGTTCTAGCTGTAACGGTACCCGTCTGGTATCAGACGCGGCAAATTATCGAATTAATGGACTTTCTATAAAGGATTTTTGGAATTTACCAATTGATAAATCTTATGATTTTATATCTTCTTTAAATGTCTCAAAAGAATCAGAGTTTGTCTGGAAAGAAATATATTCACGATTAAATTATCTGATTAAAGTGGGGTTACCTTATCTTTCTCTAGATCGTCAGACAAGAACTCTTTCTGGCGGTGAGTTTCAAAGGGTAAATCTTACTAATATTCTTGGCTCTAATCTTGTTCAGACCACTCTTGTACTTGATGAGCCAACTATTGGTCTTCATCCTCGTGATACCGGAAATCTTATTCGGGCCATGGGTGATCTTAAGGATCGGGGTAATACTCTTGTAGTCGTAGAGCATGATCCTGATGTTATTAAATCGGCTGATAATATTATTGAGATTGGGCCGGGTTCCGGTAGTCAGGGTGGGGAAATTGTATTCGAAGGCACATTTAACAAAATTCTTGATGTTGATACAAGAACAGGACGTTATCTTAAAAGTCCGGAAAATTTTAATAACCTTGAGACAGGTAAGAATGAGACAGGTGAAAAAGCTCGCTCTGGGGGCAAGAAGCGTTTTGTCAGGATTCAGAGAGCAAGGGCAAATAACCTTAAAAATATTGATGTTTCAATTCCCATAAATCATTTTAGTGTAATTACTGGAGTAAGTGGTTCCGGAAAATCGACTCTGATGCTTGATTGTTTTAATGCTCCAGTGTCACAGATTGGTATGGCAGATCCGCTTATTCATCCTGATTCTACAATTAGTGGGCTTTCGGCATTTTCTGAGGTTGTACTAATTGATCAGCAGCCAATTGGAAGATCCTCTCGTGCAAATCCGGCAACATATACAAAAGCCTGGGATATTTTCAGGGAGTATCTTGCAGAGACGGAGGGAGGTGTCGCGCTTGGTCTTGGAAAGTCATCTTTTTCTTTTAATGTTGATGGTGGTCGATGTCCTGTTTGCAGTGGTAATGGTTCAATTAAAGTGGAGATGCAGTTTCTTAATGATGTTTTTGTTGAATGCGAATCATGCTCGGGCAGAAGATTTCAGGATCAGATTTTAACTGTTCAACTCGGAGGCAAGAATGTATTTGAGTGGCTAAATTCAAGCATCTCGACCGTTATTTCTGATATAGGTCAGCTTCCTGATGTAAAAAAAAATGAAAAGATTAAAAAAGCCCTGAATCCACTTGTTGATCTTGGTCTTGGTTATTTGCCACTTGGACATTCCCTGAGTGCTCTTTCTGGAGGTGAGGCCCAGCGTTTAAAGTTAGCGTCTTTTCTTGTTGAAGTAGCTAAGGCCCCCAAGTTTATAATTCTTGATGAGCCTACTACGGGGCTTCATCCGTCTGATATTTTGCTTTTACTTAAGGTTTTTTATGAGCTAATCAAAAAAGGTCATACTGTACTCTGTATAGAGCATAATCTTGATGTAATAAGGGCTTCAGACTGGATAATTGAACTTGGTCCGGAGGGAGGAGATAAGGGAGGAGAAGTGCTGCTTGAGGGCGAAACCGGAGATATTATAAAAGACCTTTCACTTAAATCTCCTACTCTTTCATATTTAAGATCAAGTATTCTGGATTTAAATAAAAATAGGAGAACTAAAGATTTAAATTTAGAAGATGTAAAAGAAAAGGCTGGTGATTCTGATCTTATTGATGAAAACTCTATAAAAATAATTGGAGCAAGAGAGCATAATCTCAAAAACATAAGTATTTCAATTCCCAAAAATGTTTTAAGTGTTATTACTGGCGTTTCTGGATCGGGTAAATCTACTCTTGCGTTTGATATATTATTTTCAGAAGGTCAGAGGCGGTTTCTTGATTGTCTTTCCCCGTATGCCAGACAATATATTAAGTCAGGCTCAAGGCCAGATGTAGACCAGGTTCTTGGTGTTCCGCCTACTATTGCAGTTTCCCAGAAAACATCTCCTCCACCTGGAATTTCAACTCTTGGAACAGTAAGTGAAGTTTATCAGTACCTAAGGCTTCTTTTCTCAAAGGCAGGTACTCAGTACTGTGTTAAGGAGCGATGTATTGGAAAGAGTGCTCCAGTAAGTAATTTTTCAAGTGACAGACTTAGAGAAGAAATACTTAAGCGTTATAACGGTAAGAAAATTTATATTTTTTCTCCGGTAGTTTCTGGAAGAAAGGGACATTATTCAGAGTTATTTGTTCGTGCTCTTAAGGGCGAAATATCCGAGGCGAGAATAGATGGAGTATTTCGCTCTTTTAATGAAGAGACAAGACTTGAAAGGCACAAGCTTCACTGGATTTCACTTCTTACGGGGAGGCTTACTGTTAGCGAAAAATCATCTGATCTGATTGAATACGCCTTATCTCAAGCCCTTGTTCTTTCTGGTGGTTCTGTGGAGATTTCAGTAATTGATCCGAATCAGGATCCGGAAGTGTTCAGTACTTCGCGCGTTTGCCCTACTTGTAAGACTGGATATATGCCACTTGATCCGCAGGATTTTTCGTTTAGAAGTTTGCGTGGAATGTGTGATACTTGTGGAGGAAGAGGTTTTGTTACTGGAGCTACGGAAAGATCCCAAAAGAAGTGCCCTTCCTGTAATGGTGCAAGGATCGGAAAAATTGGTCGAAATGTTCGTATTTTTGACAAGACAATTTATGATCTTTGTTTAATGACTGCTCCTCAGTTAATAAAGTTTTTCGAGAAAAGCAGTTTTGATAATCGCTTGTCTTCGGTTGTTACTCCTTTACTTTCAGAGCTTAAGGGACTTTTATCCTTGATTGATCAGATTGGCCTTGGGTATCTTGTTCTTGACAGGGACGCATCTACTCTTTCTGGTGGTGAGGCACAGCGCTTAAGGCTTGCAAAAAATCTTGGTTCTCCTCTTACTGGTGTTTGTTATATTCTTGATGAGCCAAGTATCGGGCTTCATTCTCAGGATCATGCCCAGTTAATGTCTACGCTTCGTGCTATGAGGGATCAGGGTAATACTGTTATTGTTGTTGAACATGATGAGGATACAATCAGGGAAGCGGATCATGTAATTGATATTGGACCTAAGGGCGGTGCTGAGGGAGGCTACGTTGTTCATACTGGAGGCATCCAGGAGCTTATCTCTAATTCCGAGTCCTTAACTGGATATGCTCTAAGGGAGCGTAGTAATCCGGAGTTATCCAATAGTGCAAAAAAATGGACCGAACATATTTCACTTACCGGAGCTTTTGCAAATAATCTTAAAGGTATTGACGTTCAAATTCCATTAGGCGCTTTGACTGTAGTTGCAGGGGTTTCAGGTGCGGGTAAAAGTTCTCTCGTTCATGGAAGTTTGTATCCGGCTGTTTATGAGGAGTTTGAGGGAAGAAAAGAGCGGGAAAAGTTTTTTGACCAGACATGGAAGAGTTTGAGTATAAGTTCTTCACTTTCTCGAATGATAGAAATTGATCAAAATCCAATTGGAAAAACTTCAGCAAGTACTCCGGCGTCATTTCTTGGAGTGTTTAATTTTATAAGGGATATCTTTTCTTCTTTGCCTGAAGCAAAGATTCGTGGGTATTCTCCCTCTTACTTTTCTTATAATAGGGGAGATGGAAGATGTTCTGCCTGTGAAGGGCGTGGTGTTATTACTATTCCAATGAGTTTTTTACCTGATGCAACTACTTTATGCGAATCCTGTATGGGTCTCAGGTACAAGGAAGAAGCACTTCAGGTTCGGTTGAGCGGGCTTTCAATCGGAGATGTTCTTAAGAAAACTATTGATGAGGCATATGAGATTTTTAATGCATATCCTAGGGTAAAAAGGTGTTTTGAGTATGCAAGGCAGTTAGGAATTGGATATATTTCCCTTGGTCAGCCGTCGTATACTCTGTCTGGTGGTGAAGCTCAAAGATTAAAAATTTCAAGAGAACTTGGTCTTACTGAATCTTCGGATACATTATATATTCTGGACGAGCCAACAATTGGTCTTCATATGATTGATGTGGACAAGTTAATAAAAGTTTTAAGGCGACTTGTTTCAATGAATAATTCTGTAGTTGTAATAGAGCATAACCTTGATGTTCTGCTTTCGGCTGATTATGTTATTGAACTTGGTCCGGAAGCTGGTGACAAGGGTGGTGAATTACTTTTTCAGGGGCCGGTTTCTGATTTTCTTTCACTAAAAAAGAAAACACCGACAGTGGAGCAGGTCAGGAAATATTTGGCTAGGTTTTCATGAGGTAATTTGAGTTGATGATTTTAAAAAGATTAAAAAGTTTTGATTTCTCATGCCATTTCTTTGGGCGATCTTTTTGATGTATTCTTGGAAAATAAATTGGTATCGTCATATTTACTTAAGGAAAAGTGCTTATTTTGGCATTTTGGGTCTGTTGTGAAACAGGCCCGAACGTTCGGATGGCCCGTTAACTATCTTAAGGGACATTTTCGTAACGTCGATGCCAAAAAATGCAATGTGTTTCCAGGGCCAAGGAGTAAAACAAAAAAGTCTGCGCAAGACCTGTTTATTTAAACTTGTTGGGCCCGATTTTTTTAAAGGCCATTTCGCAACGCTCCCGTTTTTTGTTGAACTTGGCATAAATGGCTGTAAACAATATTGTAAATCAATAACTAAACTGCCAGAGAGTTATTTAATACATGGTGTTTTTGGGTTTTATTTGATATGGTATTAGAGAGTGTTCTTTTAAATTTTGTTCGTCGATTATCTTAGAAGGTTTTTATATGGTTATGGACTATACCAAGCCTTTGTCTGATGATGTGATATCTGAGGGCACTGAAAGGATGATGGAATTTATTCAAACTCTTCCCAGAAGAAGCTTTGAAAATCCCAATAGCATAAGATTTCCAGAATGGATTATACCTTGTTTGGAGCATAATGATCCAAGAATTTTTGCAAGAGGCTCGACTTCTATACTGTACTCGCTTGGTGTTGTCAGAGGAATTCCAATAGTTGGAAAAATTGAGTACTCAGGCACCCGCAATTATGGCCTAAGCAATTTGCAGGATGATTCGGTAATACTCCTTACTGGACGATGGGTGATGAGGTATTTGGAATATTGTGGATACCTTGATGGGACGATTATGAGTCTTCATCAGCTGGGTTTATTGAACGTTGTCTGGCAAAAGGAGGTTTCGCTTAATAATCAAGATAGAAAATTGGAAACAAAGTTCCCTTGCTCCTTTCAGATTACCTATGATCTTTCAGAGTTTGGTGAGTTTCGGGTATATGATTTTGAAGATATGCCCCATACTCTAAAAAATATGGAAGATATAGATCGTCAGTACAATAGGCAGCTTAAAGTACTTCATGATGCTACTGGTAATTCTGAATTAGCAAAAACCGCTCCCTATTCCCTGAAGTCAGCTATGCATTGGGATAACCCTCTTGAAAGGATGTTTCTTGTAAGGGCAAGGGATAACGAAGGAGAGTTAGTTGTAGGTGACCTTAATCATCTTGGAATTATCAAGCGTGGTGCTCAATAGTGCCTCTGCTGAGGGAGATACAGAAAGGTTCTCGAATAGACATCGACGAACCTTTTTTCTTTTGAACCTATCCAAAGAAGCTTCTTGCTTTCAGCTCTAAACAATTAAACTCAATTGAACAGCGATAACTTTTGTTAAAATAAACCTGACTTTGAGGGCTAGTTTATTCACTTTTGAACCGAAACTAAATCTGAGAAAGCAACTCTCCACTTAAATAAATAGCCTCATAGCCAATACCCATTCTGTTACTTTAAGAGATTTAAAATAATGTCAGGAAATAGAATCGGAAGATTTAGTAATGGGAGATTTAGTAATGCGACGTCCAGGCCTGTATGGCAACGGGCCCATAAGGTGAATTCCTTTAGCTATGTCCATTTCTGGGCTTAACGATCTGATCTTACTACATTTTTAGAAATTCAACAAATTAACCACTCATTACTACCCAAAATGTCTCTTTCCCTTTTTATTCGACTTTCCTACCAATTTAATATATAGTTTTATATTATAGCGAAAATATAAAACTATGCTTTATAATAGAAAACTAACAATACCCCCTAATTCCTTGAAATCATTCTTCCTCTGGGGTCCGAGGCAGAGTGGGAAGACATCTTTATTGAAAGCTTTGTTTCCTGATGCCTATCGGGTGGATCTCTTGAATTCTGAGAGATTCATCGAGTTCTCCAGGGAGCCTCATAGATTAAGAGAGGAACTTTTAGCACTAAATAGCAAGACACAACTTGTCATTATAGATGAGGTGCAAAAGATCCCAGCATTATTGGATGAGGTTCATTGGCTAATTGAGAATGTGGGGTATCGATTTGGTCTGTGTGGCTCCAGTGCCAGAAAGTTGAAAAGAGGTCATGCTAATCTTCTTGGTGGCAGGGCTGTAAGGTATGAGTTGTCAGGGCTTGTATCTGAGGAGTTGGGTTCGGACTTTGACCTGCTTAGGATCATTAATAGGGGGTACATACCTAATCATTATCTTGATGATGATTATAGAACTCTTATACGTTCCTACGTCACAGATTACCTGAAAGAAGAAATTTTTGCTGAAAGTCTGGTAAGATCACTACCTGCATTTTCAAGGTTTCTGGAGGTATGTGCAATTTGTGATACAAATATCATCAACTACAGAAAAACTGCAGAAGACTGTGATGTTAGTCCTCCAACAGTTAAAGAGTACTATCAAATTCTGGTAGACACACTCCTGGGATCTTATCTTGAGGCATATTCTAAGAAAGCAAAGCGTAAGATTGTCAAATCACCAAAATTTTATATGTTTGATGTTGGGATCGTAAATTTTCTTTCCAGGAAAGAGAGTGTTCTTGATGGAAGTAATGAATTTGGACCTTGCCTGGAAAATTTTTTATATCATGAAGTCAGCACCTGTAATAAATATTTAGGGAAATATGCACCATTATCATACTGGAGATTGGCTGATTCTGAATCGATGGAAGTGGATTTTATAATTGGTGACATGGAAATAGCAATTGAATGCAAGGCTACGGCAAGGGCAACCGGCTCGCATTTTAAATCTCTTTATGAAATTAAGAAAGAACAACCTGCTTTAAAGAGAAGAATTCTTGTTTGCCTTGAATCGAGAAAAAGAAAGCTGGATGATGGTATTGAAATATATCCTGTAAAGGATTTTCTGGAAGAACTTTGGGGAGGTGGTGTAATACCCTAATTAACATTCTCCCACTTTAAACTTGTATTCATTCCTCTCACTATCCAGCCAGATTCCCGTTTATTGTGAAGCTTTTTCGATAATCGCATTTTTTATAGTTTGATATTTATTTTCAATGGTTTTGTTGGTTGTTGTGCTCTTTTTTGCTGGATAATATGCAGCATCTGGAAGTGTATTTTTGGTTTCTCCAAAAGAAGGAGCGCTGGCAAACCCGTTATCGGTTTTCTCTGCAAACCCAAGTTTTTTTAATACTTTATTAAGCGACCTTTTAAGATCAAATGAGATTGAGTTGCTTTTCAGAAATGAGTCTTTTTCCATTTTCGCCTTGTTTGAGTACTGGGGAGAGTTTTTAGCTGATAGCGGAGCGGGTTCTGTTATTCCAATACTTCCAAGAGAACTTGAAATACTTCCTCCAAAAAATAATCTGGTAATTTTATTATCACTTATTGTCTCGTAGACGTTTGGATAAAAGGCATTTGTTATACATAGCGTAATAAAAGCCCAGATTGAGGCTTGAATAAGGGTTTTTGAAAATCCGTGCGCTACAAAATATAGCTCACTTATTGCTGATAAAATACAAATAATTCCTATGACATCAAGATATGGAGATGGAATATTTTCAAGAAGTGATCTTTTAAATATCAAAACAGTAACAACAGCTATTAATATTATTTTTCCAATACTCGAAGCGAAATAAAAAAGTCCATGACCTCTTCCTTGTTGAGTCATGTACTTTGAGGGGTTTTGAAATAATGAAGCGATAAGAGTAACTGGGAAAAAAATAATGCGAAGTAAATAGGTATATAAAAATGTAATACCAATTAGAATAAAACCAGCCGGGTTTAGTGATATCATACAGCAAATACCAACGTGCCTTTCTATTATGTGTTATACTGAATATTTGATTTGTGTTGTTTGCGTAGCATAACTTTTCGGATTTATTAGGTTAAAAGGTGTGATTGAGGCTTAGGTGTGGCAACTTTCAGTCACATGAAGGTACTTGTGGTAAATGACTTATAAAATCTCCAAAACCTTTATTCTTCTTGCCCAAGCTTTGATTTCATTCTAATTTTTCACTTATTCAACGATTTTGGTATCTCAATGCCTAATATTTTATTTTTTTCTCTTTTATTTGTCGTTCTAATGTTCCTGCCTTCATGTGGTTCTGATGGAGCTGGAGGTGGGGGTTCTGGTACCGGGGGTGGTACTGCTGGAGTAAGTGGTGGTGCTGGAACTACACCGGGACTTAGTGGTGCGGGGTCAAATGCTGGTGGTGATCCAGTAAGGCCTGGTAATTCCGGAGGAGGAGGTAGTGCTGGTGGATCTGGAGGAGGAGCGGGAGGTGGTGGTGGCGGTGGTGGCGGGGGCGGCGGCGGAGGAGGTGGTGGTGGGACAAGCCTCCCTGGTCGAGCTGCTGTGTCCGTTCCAATTCCAGCACGTGGATCCGTAGTTATAAGGGAATTTGAGGGTACGCGGGATTCAGAGGGAGCATTAAGGGTTTCAATAGATATTACCGGTAGTGCTGCCGGTGGAGCATTATCTATGCAGGTTGCCACTTTTGCCTCGGAGCCCGAAGATTTTTTTACACGACGCTTTGAGACCCAAAATGGAGTAGTTCTTCTTGATTCAGGAGATGTTCCCTTGCGATCACTTGCCATGGTTTTTTCCAGTGACGCATCCAAGTGGGTAAATGCACTTACATATCCAAGTCGGGGAAGGGACAGAAGTCTTTCTTCTGGCAGTTATTTTCAGACTATCCAGCTACCAAAAGTTGTTAGGCCTTTGGTAACGAAAGGAAGAGTCGTACTTAAAAACGATTCAAATCTGAGAGCGGGTGTTCTTAAGGTTAATATGTTCTTACTCGGTGGGCCTGCCGTTCAAGTATCCAGCCAGATTGATGAAGCACTTGAAATATGGAGTGAAATTTATGGAAGGGTCGGTATAACCCTTGATGTGAATATAGTAAGGCAGGGATCTGCCAGTGGCACTTTGCCAAGTCCCTTAAGTGGATCTGTGTTTTACGAAGAAGCTGCCCAATCTCAATCTGGCAGGGATGACGCACTTAATGTTTATATAGGCTCCAGGATAGAAGGCGTAGACATAGCAATCGGTACCCTGCTCGGAATTAGTGGTGGTATTCCCGGCTCATATTTTCCAAGCAGAAGATCTGCTGTTGCAATAGATCTTGAAGCGCATCAGGGTTTAGGAGGGGTTTTATCTCCCTCTAATCTCCGAACTTTTGCAGAAACAATTGCTCATGAAGCTGGACATTATCTTGGATTGTTTCATCCGGTAGAAATTAATCGCACTGGTGGTGCCATTTCATTTGAAGGTGAGGATCCTCTCGGAGATACACCCCTTTGTAGAAATCCAAATGAGTGTATAGCTATTGGATTAGCTAGAAATCTAATGTTCCCTACTGTTATTGATCCTACAAGCCCACAGCAGGACATAACCCCTGAGCAAGCGGATGTTCTTAATTTGCAACCTTTGGTTAAATGATATTGGCAAAAGATCTTTGTAAAATAACCTTGGAGATATAGTATAAAGTATGAGAATCAAAATATCCATATACACACTTTTTATATTAATCACTTCGCCACTTATGTTTACTTCTGCCTGCGCTGAAAAAAATAGTGATCTGATTTTTCTTCTTTCTGATCGCCATCATGTTCCAAAGGCAAGTGAACTCGAAAAGCAATTTTCATCAAGAGATGAGTTTATTGATGAGCTTTTAAAACTTCGCTTGACAGAAAAACCACCCTTTGTGGCGCTAAGAGCCGAGCAAATGCTCCTTGAGTATTCTGATAATTCAAAAGTTATTTCAAGTCTTGAAGAGGATCTTGTTACTGATGGAAGGCTTGGCCTTGCCCGCGTAATTATCAGGGGACTTTCTCTTATTAAAGATGAATCAGCAAAAGAAAGAATGAGCAGAACTTCTGCTGATCTTGTCAGAAAGGATACACGTCTAAAATATCTTGAAGATGATATCAAAAAAGAAACTGATCCCGTGATCCGAAAGGCCTTTGGATTTTAGCCTGAATTTAACCCCAAAACTTCATATTCCCTTTTTTTCTGGGAGAGTCAGTGTCTTCTGCGTAATACTCCGAGTAGGCATCTCTGTAATAGTAATAATGCTGGCCTCTGGCTATATCTACGCCATTCAAAATGGCACCAAGAATTTTTCCTCCTACCTGGGTAATGCGGTTTCTCGCTTCCTTGGCGACCCCCTGATCAGTCTGGTGACCACGAACAACCAGAATAACTCCGTCAACAATTCGTGACAGTATCACTGCGTCAGTTACGGGCAGAACCGGAGGAGAATCAATTAAAATAAACTCAAACCTTTCCTTAAGGGTTTCTATGAGGTCAATTAACTTTCTTGATCCAAGAAGTTCGGCAGGGTTAGGTGGTTTTATGCCGGCAGGCATAATTGACAAGTTCTCATGTTTCGTTGGAAAAATTGCTTCGGATATTGAGCATTGATCAGTCAGGAGCTCTACAAGTCCAGGTGCCTTGTCCGGAACTTCAAAGTGTTTATTAAGAGAGGAGCGCCTCAGGTCGCAATCGATAACAAGTGCAGATTTAACAGAGCCAGCAATTGTTACGGCAAGATTACTACTGGTGGTTGTTTTTCCTTCGCCTTTTCTTGAGCTTGTAACCAAAACTACTCGCGGAGGAGTATCCGCGGATGAAAGAAGAAGAGATGTTCTAACAGCCCTATAAGCTTCGCTGGTAACTGAAAATGGGGCATCAATTGTAACAAGTGAACTTAGTCCGGTATCTGACCTTGTGGCAGGCAGGCTCGAATCACTGGATTCCCCAATTCTTTCTGTGGAGTTGTTTGATTTTCTCACTATATCAGGAAGCTCCCTGAGGTATGAGCTTTGCATACTTGCGGGATCCCTAATTGTGCCCTCTGAGTCAAAAGAAGGGATAACTCCAAGAGAGGGAATCTGAAGAGTTCTTTTTAACTCGTCCGATGTTTCAAGAGTTCTGTCCATACTGTCAAGTGCAAGTGCAAGACCAAAACCAAGAAGAGGGCCAAGAAAAAGTGCTATCAAAAAATTAAGCAGTCTTTTTGGACTTGAATGAGATGTGGGAGTTGCAGCAGAATCTGTAATCCGGATATTGTTTGTTTCACTTTCTGAACTGATTTGAGCTTCCTTTAGTTGTCTTAGAACTGATTGATGAAGATCTTTCAGGGATTCAAACTCACGTTTCATCGTGTTGAATTTGACCATTTTTCTTGAAAGGTCAAAGGTTTGGCTTTTCTGAAGTTCCAGCTCCCTTGAAAGCTCCTCTTCTGCTGCAAGATCGGCTTTGTACTGAGCCTCTGCTGATGAAACTATGATTTTTGTCTGCTGGTTTATATTATTTCGTAGAGATTCAATTTCTGCCCGTAGCTGTATCATTCGAGGGTATCCGGGTTTAAACTTTTCACCAAGTTTTGCATAGCTCGCTTCGGCATCACGAAGTCTTAAGCGGAGATCCTCAAGGCCCTTCCCGTCGGCACCCGTGCTGGTAAGAGCGCCACCTGAATTTGCTTCATTAAAAGCAGCCTCTGATTTTATACGTTTTCCAGTGGCTTCGGTAAGTAGTTGATTAAGCTCGGAGAGCTTTTTGTTTACAATATTATCGCCCTGATTCAGAGAAACTATTGCGTTTTCTTCAGAGTACTGGGCAAGTTGCTGCTCCACTATAGATACTTTTCCTGCAAGTTCTTCGGCTTGTTGTCTAAGGAAGAAAAGACTGGAGAGGGCCGAGTTTTGTTTTTCATTTTTTGCAAGATCAATAAAATGTCTGCTGTGGGCATTTGCAATGTCAGCCGAGAGTTTTGGTTTTGCTGTAACAGCTTTTACTTTGACGAGAAAGGTTCTTTTTACGGCCTCTATTTTTACTAACGACAGGTAGGAATTTAGCTGTGCTATGGAGTGTTTGTAATTTGTGCCAGCGGATTCTCCTGCCTGATTGTCGTTTTCAGTTTGAGGCAAAATTGATTCGAGTATTCCAGAAAGAAAACTCATTATTCCTTTTCTTTCTTTAAGATAATCCTTTATTTGTGTGCCAATTACGGGGTCTGACAGCACTTTATCGGCAAGGGTGAGTCTGGTAAGAAGCTTTATCTGTGTTTCAAGGTAATCCTGTTTTTCCGTTTGCTTTGCAAGAGATTCTTCCAGACTTGTACCGTGTATGGTTGGTGAGTATGTGCCAATACTTAATTCAGTCTCTGCAAGGTATAGTGGGGTTGCCAGTAGAGAGTAAATGGTGCTTAGTGTAACTACGAGAATAGTACAGCCAAGAATCATTTTTCTTTTGGAAAGCAGTATTCGAAAATATTTATGCAGGGGATGCTCTTCTGAAAACCCTGAGGAAGAGCTTCCAATATCAATTTCGATACTTGGGTTTAAGGGATTTGATCTTGTGCCAGTTCCAGGCCTGGCAAACACAGTGCTTACTTCATTTGAGTTTGTTTGGTGGTTCTCCGGTCGCAAAGCAGACTACTCCAGGAATATTTAGATTAATTAAGCCCAATTTCTATCAAGATGTTGAGGGAATTGGTAGTGCCAATCCTGGATAAAATTTAATATTTGTCTGCTAAGTGTCTATTAACTTGAATTATTAATTCGGGTTATGGAGCGGCTGTCTGAATAGGAGCAAGGGCCCTTCCAAGAAGACTGTTTATTACATTTACTACTTGATTTATCGCAAAACGACCTCTCGCGCTTGGTACCCGAATCAGGTCTCCATCTCGAAGTCTTATATCAAGTCCATCCTGAAGGGCTATTTTTTCAACATCAATTGTAATCATTGCTTTATGTCCACTGCCAATTTCCCTGATTACTTCTACGGAGTTGACGTCAGCGGCAAAACTAAGCCCACCTGCTGTTGCTATTGCACCCATAAGACTCATTTTAGAAGGAAGTGCGTAGGATCCGGGTACTTTTACTTCACCATCGACTTGCACCTTTCCGGCTTCAGGGACTACTATAGTATCGCCGGCTCTTAGAGGAACCGTAAGTGGCGGGTTCTCCATGCTGCCAATAAGATCATCAAAAGAAATTTCAATTCCATTTCGACTGGCCAGGACTTTTACTTCTTCTGGTTTTACAATTGCTGATTTGCCAATTACCAGGCCAGCCTCACCTGAAGTTGCTTCGGTGATCACTTTTTTCTCAACTGGATCAGTGGACAATGTTAACTGGTCTCCCACTTTTTTTTCATTTAAATCTGTTTCATTTGACTGAGCGAACTGTTCTGGTGCCGGAGACAGGTCTTTTGTTAATGAAGTAGGAGGATTTATCGCTGTACTTGTGTGTTCCGGAATAAGAATTATTGTGGAGGAAGCCCTTTCCGTTCTTCCACCGGCCTCCGAGAGAAGTTCTATTAGAGAGTAATTATCTCTTGAAAGAGGGTAGGCTCCCGGTTTATGAATTTCCCCAACAACCCAGACTTTATGAGCCGCGTACTGATCAATAAAAACCTGAACCTGAGGGTTGTGCATGAAGGTGTTTAGTTTTTTTGTAATCTCACTTTGAATTTCTTCTTCTGTAAGACCTACAACTTTAATCTGACCAAGAAGAGGAAGAGAAATAAGTCCATCCGGCCTTACCCGTACTTTTCTGTTTAGCTCATCGGTTTCAAAAACAAAAAGCTCCAGCACGTCTCCAATTCCAACGATATATGTGGCATTTTGTCCTGGTTTAATGCTTTCAGCCCTGCTAGAAACCAGATCAAGGAGCCTGTCTTTTTGTCTCTTTTCGAGTGCAAAAAATGAGTCTTCTCCTTCGTATCTTGGTTTTTCGCCGTCTACACTTGAGGTTAGACTAGCGCGTGATGGGGTAAAGCGAAGACAGGCCTGAAAAGAAGATGCAATGATAACAAGATTAAAAATAAGCAGTAGGTTGATTAGTTGTTTTTTTGTACAAATTATTGTTTCACTGTTCATATTCTTTTAGTTTTCCCTTGAAAGATCCTTGAATTCGAATGAGTGAATAAACTGTGGTGAAAGCTGAATTGATCGACGGATAATTATCTTTGACACATCTATACGCGACTTTTCCTGGCTAATTGAGGACGTATCGTTCCATGCTGATTTATGAGGTGTCTGATTGTTTATAGAAAAAGCGGGCACATCAAGAATTCGAAGAGTTGCATCACGAGCCGTATCTTCAATCTGGTATTCAGATGGAAGAATGATCATGCTTGCAGTTCCTGCCCTGAGTGCTCGCATCGCGGCAACCTGATCTTCGTAAACCTTAAAAACGAGTGTTTCAATCTGGCTGTGCTCTCCAGGATACCCAAAGTCATAGGCTGGTTTTAGAATTGCATGTTCATTTGATCGATATTCAAACATTCGAAAGGGGCCAAATAGAGGGATATTGGTGTTTTTTCCTAGCTGCTCCAGACCAAAGATTTCTGAAGCCCGAGCATCTATCAAGATGGGAGTTCGCCCAAATGCCTTAATGAAGTCAATATCTGGATTTGAAATATGAAACCGCGTTGTAAATGAGTAGTCGCCCGATTCAACAAGTTCAATTTTTTTCACTAAATCAATTGGACTGGCCCATGAAGCTGATTTGTTTTTGAAGTTATTACCACTATATTTATTACTGTCGCCATGGTTTGTATCTGAATTTTCAAGGGGCTTTCCCAGCATTGCCCGTTTTTCAGATTCGCTTGTTTTAAGCTCCTGATTCTTCGCTGAAAGTTCTTGCAGTAATTCAATTGAATCTTTAAGTACGTTATAGTTAAAGGATAGTTCTCTGCTTATCGGAGCGCCTGCGGGAAATTGCAGATCCCAAACCTGCTCAACCTCAGTTAAATGTTTTTGGGTGATTTTTGTTGCACTAAAAGAATTTTTAGTGCCTGGAGCTTTTAAAAGTGGAGTTCCAAGGTTTGCAAGAAGTATTATGTGCAGCGGCTCTTTCGTATTTAAAAGATCAATTTTTTCGGGAAGATAGGGAACGCCAACCGTTATTGTTTCAGAAGTAGCATTTTTTACAGAAGCCAGACATAAAGCAAGGGAGATAGCAGAAATAAAGACTGGCTTAATAAGTTTTGATAAAATGCTATTTGCCATAAACCTGAACCAGTTTATCTGCGGTTTGTGAAATGCGACCTGAAATGGTGCCGCTTGAATTAAAGTACAACTTTGTATATGCCCCGATCGGCTCACTAAGTTCGATTTTTATAACAGGGGCAGCATTAAAAGACCCCGTTTCAATTTTATAAACACCCTGGTACGGAGAGAACTTCAGATTATCAGAACTACCCCAGATTTTTACTGAAACAGAGTCAGGCAGCTGATCTCCGCGCTTTCCTGTTATAGTAATGATCTTTGCCTGTCTTGAGCTGGGGGTAAAGAGGCCCAAGGTATCGGATTTTAGATCAAGAGATAAGGTTCTCTGGTCTTTATCGTTAATCCAGAATGAAAGGGAGCCACTTCCGGGCGCGGGTCTTGAGATTTCAAGTGCTTTTATCGTAGGTATTCTTGTTAAAGTGGAATAATCTTTGGAAATGGAGCTTGCAAAGGAATCCTTTTTTTCCTCGTAGTGTTCCTTCAGAAGGCTAAAAACCTTTTTCCTGATAGCAGGAAATTCCACGAGCAGGGATTCTTCGGCAAGATGGTAAAGAGTCTCCAGAAATAAGCTTTCAGATATTCTGCCATCAGTAAGCAGAGAAAATTCATTTTCCAGGGTTTCCTTTAGTGCTGCTTCAAATATTGGCAAGTGTTCTTCAAGCGATCTTTCTGGGTCTTTATCGTATATTTTAGCCCAGGTAAGTACCAGTGGATATTTTCTCGGAAGGATCAGATCCAGTTCCTGTTCGTTTTCAGGGATTGATGCGAAAAATTCAGTAAGTCCCCTATTGGATTGGGAAGGGGACAATTCCTGAAAGCGTCTGAATGTTCTAAGTGCTTCGGGGCGACTACCAAGCTGACGATAGATTAAACCAGCCCGATATATAGTGTTTAAGTGAGAAGGGTTTATGTTTAATACATGATCAAGCCTGTTTTTGGCTGACAGCAGATTTTTTGGTTTTGATAATCCCGTAAGTTGCCCGATATTTAAATCCTCGCAACTTTTAGCAAGAAGTGGCGAAAGGCTTTCTATATCGGCAATTTCTATGTGGTATTTTGTGTTTCTGGGATTCGTTTTTGTGGCTTCAAGAAATAATGCTCTGGCTTTGCAGAAATTATTTAGCATTGTTGTACTGTCCGGAGAGTTTACAGCTTTAATGACGTAAGCTTTTCCTGCGCCGTGCTGATATTTTTCCTTAAATCGCCCCCCCAGATATCTCTTTCCAATGCCAAGTTCGTTTAATATTTCTGTTCCTTTCTTTAGAAGGTCTTTTTTTGATGCTTGTTGCCAGCTGGTTCCAGTTTCAAGTGATTCCATTATCGCTGCTTGAGCTTTGTGGTGGGTCGATAGTGAAAGAAAGTTTTTGATTTCACTTAAAGTGGCAAAAAATACTAGCAAAGGAAGGATTGCGGAGGATATGATTGCTTGAAGTAGGGAAGGTGACATTTATGCCTGTTTGCCGTATTCGGGTCAATTAAAGACTTGTAGTATAAATTGAACATGGCCCTGATGCAATTCTTGCGTTTTTGATCACACTAATGCACAATTTCTCTATGGATAAAGGCAGAACTCGGTTAAGGCAAAAAATCACTCCTTCTTCCCGGGGTTATGAGAGTCGGTCTGACTCGGATAGTCCGACTGACCATGGTGAGTACATTTCTGAAATTATTGAGGTTAGTGATCCCACCAAAGGTTCTTTAGGGGAAAGTGCTGTGAATGGAGAGTCTCGTGTTGATTCTCAAACTGTCTTTCCCTCTATCTGGTCTGGAGATTTCTGGGGTAAAGTAAAAACTGATCCCGTGCTTCACTCCCTTTTTCTTTTTGTTGGGGTTTTGTTTGTTCTTCCGTTTATGTTTGGTGGTAGAAGTGACGTTGCTTCAAGTGCCATTCGCCTTCTTTTTTTCTCGTATTTCTCTTTTAGATTAATTGGTTCTTGTCTCACCTATTTCTTGAAGCCAAAGTCTTCTACCTACTCTGATAGTGAAAATTTTTCCGGATCTAAACAGTTTGGTATTTTTCGTTATTCTTCTTCAAACCGTTATTTTTTTCTTTTTTTACCTTTTCTTTGTTATCTGGTTTTTCAGCTGGTGCCGCTCCCCTATTCCGTCCTTTCTTTTTTATCTCCTCTGGTGACTGATTCTTATGTCCTTTCTGGTGCATTTTTCCCTGATTCTTTATCTGAAAATTCTGAAATTCCTCTTACTTCGTATTCTGGTTTTGCTCCACTTAGTATTGATCCGTCTGCAACTTTGGATGGATTTTTTTGGGTGTTTTTGTTTGTGTTGCTAGGGGCTGAGCTGCTCGGTCCTTCTTTTTGGCAAGTTGAGCTGTCTTTTCGAAAACGCCCTGCTTCAAGTCGTCGCAGCGCAGGAAAGAAAGATACTTCTTCTGATTTTGGGGCATCCAATCGTCGCTTTGATTTTCTTTCTGAGGTTCTTCATCGGGTACTGGTTTATGTTGGAGTTTTACTTTCGTTGGTTACGATCGTTCATCTGGTTTCGGGGGCTGAGTCTCTTTTTGGATATTTTACACCCGATATATATATTCAGGGTCATAGTCGGGCACACTGGCCATTTGTCAGTCCCAATCATCTTGCAACGGTTCTTGGGGTGGGTCTTCTTCTTTCGTTTGTTCGTATTCTCAGAGAGAGCCAGTTTAAGACTCTTAGAGTTGAATCAAGAATTGAGAATCAATCCACATTAAAGATGCTTTTCAAGGTTTTTTCTGAATGGGAGCAGCGCGGAAGTCAGTTTTTTATGTTTTTTGTGATTTTGTTGGGACTGCTTCTTACTGGATCCAGGGCTTCAATTTTCATCAGTATGGTCTTTATCTCCATTCTCTGGGTTGTTTATCGTTATGACAGAGTAAGGCTTGTATCTAACCGATTGTCTTATCAGGGAGCTCGCTCTATGATAATTGGATCAAGAAGAAGCAGGGGGGGGGAGGCAAAAAGTGGCAAAATTTATTTTATGCTCAAGACTGCCTTGTTTCCAGTTTTTCTTCTTCTTCTAGGTTTTTTCTTTCTTGGTGATAGTTCAAGAAATCAGCTCGCGTCCCGTATTGGTCAAAGTGTTGAGCAGGGGATTGATAATGGAAGAAAAGAGCTTAATGAAATAAGTTTGAAAGTCATTTCTGACTATCCGGTCTGGGGGGTCGGGCTTAATTCCTGGAATCAGGTTGCGCCTCAGTATGCGAGTAGCGAACTTGCAATTTATGACCTGGACTATGCTCATAATGAATTTCTCCAGTTTTTTTCAGAGCTTGGAGCTGTAGGAGTTTTTTGTCTGTTATTACCAGTTTCTTTTATTCTTTTTAGCCTACGATTAAAGTCGGGTATTAGGGAAATGCATCCAATACGAAGGTTTTATCTTCTGGGAGTCTTTTTTGCATTTTTGCTGCCTGTTTTTCATGCATCTGTAGATTTTCCCTTTCATATGCCGGCAGTTTCGCTTATTTCTCTTGCCACTTTTGTTATTTTTGCACGAACTGCTCGTGGTTTTTTCTTTGAGGAGGATGGCGAGACCTCCTCTCGATTGTTGCACTAGATTAGTCGCGTGTTTTATTGAAGTAGAATTAACTTCAATTTGGTCTGGTGCTTTTTTCTTTAATTAATATTTTGTAACATTTAAGTTTGACAGAGCATCAGATCACAGGGTAGGTTAGAAAATTCTAAGGCTTGGGCATTTCTGCAGTATTTAATCCCGACAAAATTTTTATTGTATCCTCTGCTTTTGTTTTTTATCAGCAGTTCATTGAAATTGTTAATTGGTAAGTTTGGGAGAAGAACGTATGAAATTTAACTTCTTGGTGTCAGGTGTTAATTTGCCTGCGATCTTTGCGTCGGGCCTTATATCTGCTTTCACCTTGTTTGTCAGTACCGCCATTCTGCGTAGTGACGTTTTAGCTGCTGAGTTAAGAATTAAAGATGAGAACGGCAAAGCCCTTCTTGTAGTTGATGCCCAGGAAGGATCTACCTTCAGGATTGAAGCACGAGGCTCTGTATCTAGTGACGCTGTATCTAGTGACGCTGGTGTTACCGTTTCAATTAAATCAGTTTCTGCACTTGAGGGTGTAAAGTCTGAGTTTAAATCAGGAGTAGCTGTTTTTAATAATGTTTCAACTGGTGAGTACATAGTTTCAACTTCTAGTGATTCGCTAAAAATCACTTCACTTGATGCGGTTCCTTCTAGTAGTCTTGTTTCTGGTTCTGGTCTTTCCACTGCTGGTGATGATTCAGTTGAGGTCTCTGGAGAAGGTTCTGGATCATCAACAACTTCCAAGGCTGCCTATGTGACAGGTGCTGCTGCTGTGGCAGGAGCGATCGGAGCAATTGGTGCTTCAAGTGAGGGGGGCATTTTTTCTTCCTCATCTCGTGGTGAAAATAGTGCTCGTGAGGGTTCTGGGTCTTCATCCTCTGGTACTGATTATAATCCAGCCGTTGTTCAACCAAGGGACGAATCTGGAAGCGTAGGCGCGTTTAATAATCCATCTTTTGACCAAAACAGGCCTTCTCCTGGCCCCTTTGCGCCATTTCCTTCTGTGTTTGCTGTTCGCCCTGGGCCTTTTCCGTTTAATCCTAATAATCCAGCCGTTCCAATACCTAGCGCCAACGTAAACCCCTTTCCTTCGGTTTTTCCGTCGCCATTTCCTCCTCCCCCTTCTACTAACCCAATTACTCCGAGTTAGTAGTTGTTAGTTTGGGTTTTTACTTGGTTGCTGTAATTGTGATGGGGCTTTTTAAGGTTATTCTGGTTTTCTAGGTTTGGGTTTTCTGAAGATTTTAATAAAGTTAATTTAGAAGTTTTGCAGTATTTTGTTGAATTGAAATTTTAATAGAGGATTTCGAAGAATGAATCAGATAGCCTTTAACTTAAGAAAGTGGTCGATGTTACTTGTCGCCCCTACTGTTTTGTTTGCTTCCAGTGCCGTTTTGTTTGCTTCCAGTACACTGTCCTACGCAACTGATTTTGATGGTGATGGAAAGTCAGATACTACGATTCACAGGCCAGTTGATGCTGTTCTTGGTTCAGAGTCTGTTTGGTATGTAAGTTCTTCTGCGCTTAATGGAACATTAACTTACCAATGGGGACTTAATGGTGATGTCCCGGTTCCTGGAAAGTATTCTGGAGGTATGGGTTCAGATATAGCCGTATTTCGGCCATCAACTGGCTCATGGTTTATTAGAAGATTTACTACCAATCTGCAGTTTAATCAGTCGCTTCAGACTTTTCAGTGGGGTCTTCCTGGGGACAGGGCAATGTCTTGTAACTTTGATTCAGATTCAAAGTCTGACCTGGTCATTTACAGACCTTCTGATGGAGTATGGTATGTAAGAAATTCTCAAGGTAACTCTGTGGATTTTGACAAGGCAACCTTGCAGCAGTGGGGCGGGCTTCCTAATGATATTCCAATTCCACTTGATTATGATACTGATAACAAGTGCGATCATACTGTTTATAGAAATGGTGATTGGTTTGTGCTTCTTTCGTCTGCTAATGGAAATGTTGCAGCAAGTATTCCTTGGGGCGCAGCGGGAGATATTCCGGTTCCAGGTCATTATGACGCTGATAATATTGCTGACTTTGCAGTGTTTAGACCTTCAAATGCTTTTTGGTTAATTAGGCTTTCTACCATTGCCGGACTAACATCCAAGGTAGTTCAATGGGGACTTCCTGGTGATATTCCAGTTCCTGCTGATTACACCGGAGATGGAAAGACTGATATTGCGGTATTTCGTCCATCAAACGGAAGCCATTATATTCTTACCTCCGAAAGCAATCATCAGACAGTTATTATTCGTCAGTTCGGCCTTTCAACTGATAATCCAATCGGAGATAGAAGGGGAAGGGATTAGTTCCCAGTATAACTGTATTAATGGGAGAGTTAAAGGAGAAACCAGATACCGGAGTTCGAGCCGGTATCTGGATATAAAACCGTATGCCCCTAAGAACATCAAGGGCTTCTTCTTTACTTATATCCATACTCTACCGCTCCAAGAAAAAAACTCACATCTGAGTCATTTAGTCAGTAGCTCCCAGAAGGCTACTTTATTAGCTGCAGCGCTACGACGCTTGACAGCCAGATCATACGGAGTTTTTCCTTCATAATCCAAACTATCCACATTGGCTCCGTACTCTATAGCAATCTTAAGGCAATTTAGATGACCCATCCACGCCGCAAGATGTACTATCGTTCTTTTCTTGCAATCTTCTGCATGAATATCGAATCCGTTATCAAGCAGAAATTTAAGACTGCCTGGTTGACCACCTGCAGCAGCAAGATGGGCTGGAGCTATTTCCCATTTATCACGCGCATGAATGTCTAGTCCTTTCTCAAGAACGAATTGCAGACACGATACATTATTTGTGGAAGCAAAGTGATGCGCCATATTTCTGCGATCATAATCCACCCAGTCGGGACGGGCGCCTGCTAAGCAGAAAAGAGACCACAACGATCGATCCTCTCGGATGCATTCAACAAGAAGCTCATTTAGAGCTTTTTGTAATTCTGCTTCGTCATTGGTATTTAAATAAATTCCGAAGCAATGTAATATATGATGTGTTGCGATGATTCCCTTTAGTGCTTGAACTGCTTCTGACTTATTCATTTTTATAGCCCCAAAGAGAGTGTTCTGAATTTCCTTATACTGTAAGTGGTAGTTTTTTCCTATTTACAAACTTGTCCAGGAACTCAACAATTTCAAGGTTGCTTGGTTTATCTGCATAATCTGAATATTTTGGCTTCATTTCTCGTGGCATTTTTCCTTCTTCGTCAGTTGCCTGAAGATCAGCTCCATTTTTGGCGAGGAACTTTAAGCAATCAAGACTACCGTATATTACTGCATAATGGCAGAGACTTAATTTTTCTCTATCAATAGCATTCTGGTTTATTCCACAACCAGCAAGAAACTCGAGAGCATCAATGCAATTTTCCATGACTGCGTAATGGGCCGGAGTTCGCTCATATACGTCATAAGCCTCGAGAAAATCTCCGTGTTTGCAGATATAGGCCAAGCAGTCAACTTTGTTATGTTTGGCAGCAACATGAAGAGGCGTCATCTCTTCCCCATAACGAACTTTCAAGCTACCACCAGCCAAATGTGCCAACTCCAGAGCTGATAAATCGCCCAGCTCACAACTAATATGAATAATTCGATCAAGGGCGATCCTGACACGTTTGAGTTCTTCGTCAAGAATCAAGCGACCCAGATTACAATTAATATATGGACTTTCGACAAAAACGTCGCGAATTGTATACTCCGGGCGAGTCGCAACGATACCTCTTAAAGCTGACAGCGCCTCTTGTTTGTTCATGTTCATCATCATTCTCCAAAAAAAAGTTGTGGAGAAAAAACCATATTTCTCTCCCATCAATACATTTACAATGGGAAGTATTCTACTCGTTTTGGTTAAAACTATTTCAAAGATCAGCTAAATATCATTTCTTTAATATAAACTTAGTTTACGGCTCAATAAAAATTCAAAGCGCACATTTTTAAAGATCAAGAACGATTGATGTAAAAACAAAGCGGTAAGGGATGGCTAGAAAGCCCATCCCTTACCTGAGAAACTATTCAACCTTTACGCAGGGAATGTGGGGAGGGGGAATACTTCCTTTACTCACAATAGCCGCAATAAGTGAGAAAGGTGGCATCTCGTTTTCTAAAGGCCAGGGGGTAGCTCCGTCGGTGAAAACAATAACCACATCGACTTTCTCCTTGCTTGCTTCAAATTGCTTGATACCTACTCTCATATCCGTACCACCACCACCTAACAACTTCAGGTTATGGACGTTTCCGCCAAAAATTTCCTTGGCAGGAGCGGGATCTGCATCACAGCAGATTACGGTACACTTTCCAGCATGACTGCAAAGCCCTGCCAGCTCCCTGTATGCTTCAGTTATTGGCTTTCCGAGCATGCTTCCACTTGTATCAAGTACAATGCCAATGCGGTATGTCTGATGAAAGTTTCGAGGCATGATTAGCCGCGAGCTATAAGATCTTCGACTTGGTCGCTGGTAAGTGCGATAAGCCCCAGACTTTCCAAGTTCTAACACTGAACGCCTTAATAAGTTCCTAAGGATATTCGTCCAGGGCACTTTCGGGGTTCCAATTAGCTCAGACAGGATTTCTGTAAGCATGGGATTTGCCTCCCTGTTTCGGGCATCCCTCTCTCTTCTTAGGGCACTATTTACTTTTTGAATACCCTCATATGGACTTACTCCGGGTGTGTCAGGATCGTTTTCTGGGACTTCATAGGGTTCGGAATAACCAGAAACCCCACTTCCCCCTTCACCTGATCCGGATTTTTCGAATGTAACAGGAAATTTTTTTCGAGGTAAATCAAGAAGCAGATCAAAGTATTGCTCTGCTATCAAGCCTTCTGGAAATCCAAAATTGCCTGGGAGAAGGGCCCCTTTTGGAAGCACCATTTCATCAGCAAGGACTTTTTGATTTATCTCCAAGTCTGCGGCAATATTCCAGAGCAATTTATTTGCCCGGGCGACTCTTTTTCTTTCTGCTCTCAAAAAGTGAAGGCTAAGCGGGTGATACATTTCGTGAACCAATACACCGACTCTTTCATCTGGTGTGATGTCAAAAAAGTATTCAGGGTCGACGTAGAGCCGCCAAAATTTATCTACAGCTAATGTTCCAAGTCCATTAACAACTACCGGTGTAAGTGAGAATAGCTCCGGGCCAAAATAAGGAACCTTTTTTCTCGCTTCATTTCTCGTTTTTATTAACGATTCTTCAAGCTGCTTTTTCATTTTGTTTTCTCCGTAAAGAGTAAAGTGAAGATATCAAAGATGATCTCTTCACTTAAAAGTAAGGTCGAAAAGTCGCCTAAAGCAAAATGCTATAGCGTGAGAGAAGTTTCCCCACTTCTTTGTCGGTAAATTGTACTTGAGCAGGCTTGTTTGCATACAGGTCGTTAATCACAGCGGCTCCGACATCCTGGGGCACTTTGTCCAGAATGCGAAGGGCAGCAATCCAGCGTTCCGGGGTGTTATTGTGAAGACATACTGCTTGAACAACTGCTGAAGCAATCAGATGCATGCGATCATTTCGCATTTTCTTAATCACAACCTTGTTCTTAATGGCCTGCTCAAGAAGAGCTTCGGGATCGGGAAGATCCTGATCATTAAGCCAGGTCATGAAAAGTTCTCCAGCTTGAGATCCAATAAGTCCTCGCGAAAATGTACCAATTGCATTCAACTTATCGGACTCAGGAAGAGCCGAATCAACGGCCGCCAAAGCTCGACCAAGACTATCCAGCGACCGCTCGGATGGATAACCCATAATGTTGCCATCGGCTGGATTACCGGCCTTCTCATGTAGCTTGTTAAGCTGAACTGCGGAGGCTGAGGAGCAGAATGCCTCAATTGCGGCACTCCATTTCGCAATCTTCGATTTCCAGTCTTTTGGAAGTTCGGGAATGACCGGCAAGGGAAATCCACTTCGCCGACGATTTGCCCAATCCATCACATCGAACTTGATTTCAAAATGACAAAAACGGTTTGCCATGGCCTGACTTAAGGGTCTCGCACCTGCGGCGGTTCCGGGAGGATTACCCGCAGCGCTGATCCAGATTCCAGCAAGATCGATATCGCCTGCAACTTGTTCCTGAACCACACGATAGAATGCGGCTTCCATTCCTTCATTGCAAGTTGTAAAGTCATCCAGCATAAGCAGTACGGGAGTCTTTTCTGAGAGCCTGCTTTTTGCTCGATCAACCCAAGTATCAGGAAGTCGCTCAATGTGCTTTTTCCCCTCTGAGGGGATAGGGTATCCACCTATGTCTTCTGGAAGCCGAGTTGCTCCAACCAGAATTTCAAGATGAATTTTTAGCATTTTTGCAATCGCTTCATGCGTCTTGGTCTTTCCAAGTCCAGGACTTGACCACCAGAATGTTGGGATGCCGATTCGCCAGGAAATTACAGACAAAATAACCAATTGATCGCGATTCATTGCTCTTTCCTTGTTTAAAGGGAGAATGTGCGTGGGAAAAACCTGGGAGAACCTTACACCAATCAGTTCTCTGCTTTTAAAATTAGTAATGCTTCTGGAAATGAAAATTAAAAAAAGCAGAGAACTTTGATATGAAAATATATTGAACTAATGTTCAAAATTCTACTCTGGAATTTGGTCTGATAAAGAGCACTTATAGACTGCATATTTATGGCACAAAATAAGTATTAAATATAGTGTTTATATAGATTTTATCCTTGAGGGCACGCTGCTCAGCCAGAGCCTTAGACTCTATAAATATATAAGTATTTGTAAATATTGAGGTTGTCTTTTAATTCATGAGGCTAATACCTTTATCCGTATTATTCCTCTCCCCCAGATTCTAATTGTAATCAAATCTTGTTATACTTTCTCAATTTCTTAATTATTTCAGACAATCCCGGTAGAGATTTATCTTGGAAGTATTTTCGCATAATTCAAATATTGATATTTATATCGAGGAAAAACATGTAGAGGCCTCGTTTGCTGATTATTTGAGGTCACTTGATCGCAACTCAGAAAAAGCTGTTGAGGAATTAATTATAAAACTATCTCCATCTCTTAATTCTCTTAAGAGCTTAATCACTCTGCTTGATGAAATTTCAAGAAGAGACAAGACAAGCTGGCTTGATATTCTTTCAGCAAAAGAACCAGTTGAGATATTAGATGCTGAATCACTTGGCAGAAAAGAGAAACTTGGAAGGCTTCGGGATTTTCTTGAAACTCTAAGGTATCCTCATAGAAGCAAACTGGAAGAGCGTATTAGTAACCTTGAAAGAGTTATAAGATCTGAATTTAATGTTAAACTAAAGCTTCCGGAAGAACTGGAAGGGGACTCGGTTGAGTTCAGATTCACTTCAAGAAACGCTTCAGATCTTTCTGAGTACTCAAGAAAAATAATGGATCTCTCCCGCTCCCCGGAGCTAAACGAGCTTTACTCAATTCTTAAAGGTGAGGTCTAGGTGAGAGATAGAAAAAGTACACACCCAAAACTTCTTCTTGTTCATGAGGAAGCAAAAGATGATCCGGTTACAAAACGGATAATTGAAAGGCTTCCGGATGCAAAAGTTGTAAGCATAAAAGACGCAAGCGATCCATTAAATACTCGATCCGGAGCCAGTAATATTCTTTCTCAAGCATTTGGAGATTTAGACAGTTTATCTGAAGCCGAGCGTTTTTCGATTGGTAAAAGAGTACTTATGCTCAAGCATCATAAGGGTTCATGGCTTAAGGGATGTCCGGGTACTTCTGGTCATGTTTGTTGTAACCTTTTTATCGTAAATCCCGGCGAGGGTTGTCCACTTGACTGCACATACTGCTATCTTCAATCTTATTTAAAAAATAATCCTACTCTCAAGCTATATACTAATACATGGGATTTACTAAATGAACTTGAGGGAGTTTTTCAAAAGTCACCCAATCGTTTATTCAGGGTGGGAACTGGCGAATTAATGGATAGTCTGGTTTGGGATGATCTTACTGATTCTACAATTGAGCTGGTTTCATTTTTTTCCAGGTTTGATAACGCAGTTCTGGAGCTTAAATCAAAAGATGATTATGTAGAAAACTTGCTTGCAATGAAAGATGAGCATCGTGGGAAAACGGTTGTCTCCTGGTCGGTAAATGCTCCCTCAGTTAGCAGGCTTGATGAAAAATCAACCTCCACTTTTGATGAGAGGTTATTTGCCGCTTCCCAGGTAGTTAAAGCTGGCTACAGAGTCGGGTTTCACTTTGATCCTCTGGTGCACTTTTCAGGTTGGGAAGATGAATACAGTGAGATTATCAGGAAAATTTTCTTAACCATACCTCATGATCGTGTCGCCTGGGTAAGTATATCAAGTCTAAGGTACAAGACCGATCTTCAGGAAATGATGAAGGAGAGATTTCCTGAGAGCTCATTACCCTACGGCGAACAGTTTCTGGCAAGAGATTCAAAACTGCGCTACATTCAGCCTATTCGCTTTAAGTTGATAAGGTTTGTGTGGAATGAGCTAAAGGCTGTATCCTCGGAAATGCCAATTTATATGTGCATGGAAAGTGCTGCTGCCTGGCGAGAAATAGCAGGTGGCCCGCCAAATGCCGGAGAGGAAATTCGGGAAGTTTTTGGAAGAGGGGTTGGGGTAATTGCTAACAAATCAGCTAGCACCTCACTTCAAAAGACAAGATTGCCTGTTGTTTATTAATTATTAACCCCTATTTTTCTTACATCAACAGCGAGTAACTGGATAATTTAACAATAAAAGGGGCATTAAGCTGACGTGATATCACAAGTATTAAAAAAAGTTTTTGGAACGCAAAATGACCGCGAGCTGAAAAAGATTTATCCACTGGTAGATGCCATTAGTGGAAAAGAAGCTGAAATAAAAAAACTTGGCAATCAGGCTCTTAAATCAAAGACCGCAGAGTTTAAGGAGAAACTTTCGGCTGGTGCATCTCTTGATGATATACTGGTTGAGGCATTTGCTGTTGTTAGAGAAGCTTCTGTCAGATCTCTTGGAATGAGGCATTTTGATGCCCAGCTTCTTGGTGGGATTGTACTTCATCAGGGACGTATTGCAGAAATGAAAACTGGTGAGGGAAAAACCCTTACCGCTACTCTTCCCGTTTATCTAAATGCTCTTGCAGGAAAAGGTGTTCACGTTGTTACAGTGAACGATTATCTTGCAAAAAGAGATGCTGAATGGATGGGTCGTGTTTATGGATTTTTGGGCCTCTCAACTGGATGTGTTCTTGCCGGGCTTGATTCTAGGGAACGTCAGGAAGCTTATGGAGCTGATATAAGTTATGGGCAAAATAACGAATTCGGTTTTGATTACCTGAGAGATAACATGAAACTTGAGCTTTCCGAGAGAGCTCAGAGAAATCATTTTTTTGCAATAGTTGATGAAGTTGACTCAATTCTCATTGATGAAGCGAGAACTCCATTAATTATATCAGGACCGAGTGAAAAGCCCACACAAACCTATCAGGTTGCAGATCAGCTTGTAAGAAAACTGAAATCAGAAGTTGATTACTCTATTGAGCTTAAGTCAAAGCAGGTTCTTCTTACTGAAGAGGGTGTTTTTTCGGTAGAGAAACTCGCAGGATTAAATAATCTCTATGATCCTCAGAACATTGAATTAGTTCATCATGTGCAGCAGGCCCTAAGGGCGCATGTTACAATGAAGAAAGATGTTGATTACGTGGTTCGGGATGGCCAGATTATTATTGTTGATGAGTTTACCGGACGTCTTATGGCTGGGCGCAGGTGGTCAGATGGACTTCATCAGGCGGTAGAAGCCAAGGAAGGTGTAACGATTCAGCGTGAAAATCAGACTCTTGCTACTATAACCTTTCAGAATTACTTCAGAATGTATGATAAGTTGGCCGGTATGACAGGTACTGCTGACACTGAAGCTGCGGAATTCAAGAAAATATATAATCTCGATGTTGTAGTCGTTCCAACCAATGTGCCAATGATAAGAAGTGATCATCAGGATTATGTCTTTATAACTGAAAAGGCTAAATTTAAAGCTGCTGTAAATGACATACGAAAGGCCCATGAGCGAGGTCAGCCTGTTCTTGTTGGAACTGGCAGTATAGAAAAATCCGAACTGTTAAGTGGTATTCTTGATGAAGTTGGCGTTCCTCATCATGTTCTTAATGCAAAGCAACATGAGCGGGAAGCGGATATTATAGCGCAAGCCGGAAGACTGGGTTCGGTTACTATTTCAACCAATATGGCTGGTCGTGGTACTGATATTCTGTTGGGTGGTAATCCTGATTTTCTTGCTGCATCTGAAGCAGGAACAAGAGATCCTGAGGATGAGGCTTATCGTGGTGCTCTTCAGAAATACAAATCTTTATGTGCGGAGGAAAAGAAAAAAGTACTTAAGCTTGGTGGTCTTCATATTGTTGGAACTGAGCGTCATGAAAGTCGTCGAATTGACAATCAGCTAAGGGGTAGAGCTGGAAGGCAGGGTGATCCTGGAAGCAGTCAGTTTTTCATATCTTTTGAAGATGATTTAATGAAGCGTTTTGCCGGTGAGCAGGCAAAAAATATCATGCTTCGTGTAGCCGGAGATGGAGATGAAGGACTTCAGGGAAAAATTGTTTCCAGGTCAATTGAGCGGGCTCAGAGAAGAGTTGAGGGGCATCATTTTGAAATCAGAAAGCATTTACTGGACTACGATGATGTACTTAACAAGCAACGTGAGGTTGTTTATGGTTTAAGGGAGAGAATTATTCGAGGTGAGCTTGGTGAAAGTGATCTGGATGATCTTCTTTCTGATGTCATAGAGAATATTATTTTAAGCCGATTTGATGAAAAAACACCTGTTGTTGATTGGGATCTTGATGGTGTTTTAAGTGAGTTTGAGAAAACTTTTAATATAAAACATTTTGGCGTAAACCTGAAAACTTTAAAAGAGCAGGGAAATAAGGAACTTGCCCAGATAATTTTTGATGAAATGCGAGATGCTGCAAGAAAGCGCCTTGGTGAGAGAAAGTCACGCCTGGGTCAGGAAAGAATGGGTCACTTTTGTCGTGTGATCTATCTTCAGGCAATTGATCATTTCTGGAAAGAGCATTTAAGTAATATGGATCATTTGCGAGAAGGCATTAATCTCAGAGGCTACGCCCAGAAAAATCCTCTTCATGAGTATCAGCGAGAGGGTTATGCTGCTTTTGGTATAATGATGCAGACCATACAGCTTTCTGTCATTCAAGCAATTTTTGTTTCTGAAATTCCAAGTGAAGAAGAAATTGAAAGAATTGAGGAAGCAGAACGGGAAGCTTTGAGAAAAAGAGAGGAAGCCGCCCGGGAGATTCACCTGGCAGAGAAAGCCGCTGCTGAAAAGGATGCGGGTTCTCTGGTTAAGGGTAATCGTGAGCAACGAAGAAGCCAGATGAGAAAAACCATGAATCCCGCTGATTATGCACCTAGCAAGGTTGCTTCTTCCGGTGGTGGTGGAGCGAACAGGAAAAAAGGTAACAAGAAGAAGAGGTAGATTTCGCTTTTGTTCTGTTTACTGGTCGGATTTAGAGATTTAAAGTGTTGATTAGCAGAGTTCTTGAAATATTAAAACTCCCGATAAGCTCCCGATAAGTCCCACCCAACTAATTGAATTTACTGCCCAAAATGTTGGGCGTCGTTCGTTAACAAGATGCCCTTGCTAATATCGCTATATCGTGATATTTTGGGTTTATGAGCGTAGATAATAAATATCCTACCCGCCAGATTCTGGAAAACGCAGCAGAATGTTTGCGTGTCCTTGGTCATCCAGCCCGTTTGCATATGCTTCATCTGTTAAGAGAGAAGAACAGAACAGTTGGGCAGTTGGCGGATCTGGCTGGAATTAAAAATAATGTTGCAAGTGAGCACTTGCGACTAATGCAGCGATGCGGATTTCTTAGCTCAAAAAAAGATGGCACACAGGTGCATTACTCAATATCAGAGACACATATTTTTGACATACTGGATTGTATCAGGAAAAGATTTAGTTAGTAAGAATTGTAACTGTTGAATGGAGAAAACTTAACAAATGGAAAATATTAACCCACAAGAACTGTTTCAACAAATGAAAAACGATCCTTCGCTAACAGTAATTGATGTAAGGACTCCTGCTGAATTTGAATCTGCCCATATTCCTTCTGCAATTAATCTTCCGCTTGGGTCGAGAGAGTTTTTAGAGTTTATAAATAATAATAAAGGAACTTCGCAAACAATCCATGTAACCTGTCAAAAAGGAGGGCGCGCAAAAACGGCATGTGAGGAACTGGAAAAGCTAGGCATACCTTTTAAAAATCTTTCTGGCGGAATGAGTGCTTGGGCAGAGGAAAACCTTCCAATGATTGAAGGCAAAAAAACAATCTCAATTGAAAGGCAGGTTAGAATATCCGCTGGGGCTTTGGTCCTTCTTGGGGTGTTGCTATTTTATGCCGGTTTCAAAGGTGCAATACTTCTTTCTGCCTTTGTTGGAGCGGGGCTTGTTTTTGCAGGGGCTACGGATACGTGTGGTATGGCAATGGTTTTAGCCAGAATGCCATGGAACCAGGCAAGGTCAGACAAGAAAACCTCCTGTTGCGCAAGGTAAGATCGGAAGAGCAAGGATTATATGAAAATAATAATAGTAGGAGGAGTTGCTGGTGGTGCATCTGCTGCAACTCGTGCAAGAAGAATAAATCCTGGTGCAAATATTTTAATCTATGAAAAGGGCCCCGCTATTTCTTTTGCTAACTGCGGACTCCCTTATAATCTTGGTGGAGAAATCAAGGATCGCTCAAAGCTACTTGTTGCAAATGCTGATTTATTTAAAAGAAGATTTAATATTGACGTGAAAACTCAACATGAAGTTTTTCACATAGATAGATTAAATAGAGAAATTCATGTCAGGAGCAATATTAGTGCCGAAGAATTTAAGGATTCTTATGATAGGCTAATCCTTTCAACTGGATCACAATTAATTTCTCTTCCGGAGATTCCATATTCACTCGATAATGTTTTCACTCTCTGGTCTCTTGATGATCTTGATAAAATAAAAGAGTATATTTCTGTAAGCAGTCCTAAAACTGTCAGTGTAATTGGGGCCGGTTTTGTTGGCCTTGAGGTGGTCGAGCAGTTAAGACATAAGGGGCTTTCTGTTCAGCTTATTGAACTTGCTCCACAAGTTCTTGGACCTCTTGACCCTGAAATGGCTTCTTATATTGAAGATGAATTGGTTAAACATGAAGTGGATATTCACCTTTCATCGAAAGTTGAATCTGTAAAAATATCAAACAATAAAGCCACCTCTCTTTGTTTGTCTTCGGGTACGATTCTTAACACTGACATGATTATAGCAGGAGTTGGAGTCCGTCCATTAAGTTTTCTTGCATCTGGTGCCGAACTTTTAACAAGTCCTAATGGAGCAGTGAAGGTTAATGAGCATTATCAGACCAGTGATCCGAATATTTATGCTGTTGGCGATATGGCAGAGTACATATTTGGGCCTACTAATTCTCCATCAAGTATTCCCCTTGCAGGGCCAGCAAATAGGGCAGGGCGTATTGCCGGAGAACATGCTGCATCCGGCAAAAGCCAGTTTGCGCAAAAGGTTTATGGAACAAGTATTGTAAGAGTTTTTTCCAAAACAGGTGGAGTTAGCGGACTTTCAGAAAAGTTATGCAAGCGAAGTAATATTGATTATCGTGTCTCCTATATAAGTGCTTCTCATCATGCGAGTTATTTTCCAGGAGCAAAGGAATTAGTAATTAAATTATTATATGCGCCTGTGACAGGTAAACTTCTCGGGGTTCAAGTTGTTGGAGAGGAGGGTGTGGATAAAAGGATTGATGTTGTTTCAACGGTTCTTTCTTTTGGTGGTACTGTTTATAATCTTGCAAGTCTTGACCTTGCTTATGCCCCTCCTTTTGGAAGCGCAAAGGATCCGCTTCACCAGGCAGCATTTGTCGCCCTTAATGATCTTTCAAAAACACCAGAGCTTGCAAAGCCCGATATTGATCTGTCATCGGTTCAGTGTGTAGATGTGAGAACCGATAAGGAAAGGCAGGAGCTTCCACTAAAAGAAGGAATTCATATTCCAATTGATGAATCGGTCCCTTTTTATGAAAACCCATTGTTTGCAAATCTTGATCCAAATCTCGAAACAGTAGTTACATGCCATTCTGGCAAAAGAGCACATATTGTTGCAAGCTATCTTGTTGGTAAGGGTTTCAAGGATGTAAAAAATCTGAGCGGGGGGATGATGATTCGGTCAAGAATGATTGACCATTTCTAAGAAACTACTCACCCCATAAGTCCTTAAAAGTATATGGGCTTCCTTTAGGTGTCCATACTTTTCCGTCAATGTATCTTCGGTTTTTGTCTAATTTTTCAATCATTGTGATTTCGTCCTCGCTAAGTTTAATTTGTATCGAGTCCAGATTTTCTTTTAAATGACCAGGGCTTTCTGATTTTGGAATTACAATTGTTCCTCTCTGGAGGGACCAGGCAAGAATTATTTGAGAAATACTTGATCTGTGATTTTTAGCAATTTCATTAAGAACCCGATCTTCAAGGAGTACAGGTTCATTTTCTTTTTTTAAACCATGTGGCCTGTCACCAGAACCTAGAGGAGAATATGCTGTAAGCATTATGTCGTTTTCCTTGCAGTACTTTAACATTTTATTTTGCTGTAGATAGGGATGACATTCAATCTGATTTGCGAAAATTGGAAATTCAGATTTACTCGAAATTTCTTTTAGTTTATCTATACTGAAATTTGAAACTCCTATATGTTTTACAAGACCCTTTGATACAAGTTCTTCCATGGCTTGCCAGGTTTCTATAAGTGGAATTTCATCAAGCGAGATAAATGAATCTCCGGAAAATGGTCTTGTAGCACCTTTTTTAAGAGCAACTGGCCAGTGAATGAGATAAAGATCAAGATATTCCAGCCCAAGACTCTTTAGCGTTTTCATAAACGCTGGACGAATGTCTTCCGGGGCATGAAATTCGTTCCAGAGTTTTCCGGTTATCCATATATCTTCACGCGTTATCAAGCCCTCATTAAAACACACCGAAAGAGACTCGCCTATCTGGTCTTCGTTACCATATATGTATGCACAGTCTATGTGACGATATCCCATTCTGATCGAGGTCTGAATAACTTCCCCAACCTTATCAGGTGCGATCTTCCAAGTGCCAAGTCCAAGAGGAGGAATATTGAGTCCCGAGGTATTTTGATTAGTCATTTTTTATTTTCTTATAGGTATGGTTATTTTTTCAATTTCGGAAATAAAATTTGAAATCAGAAGCTGCTTTCTTTTGTCGTTAAAATTTAATTCATTTTGCATAAATTCAGCTATTGGATACGCTGCCTCTATGCATGCTTCCGGTTTGATATAAACCAGATTCGTTCTCCTTCCCAGTATGTCCATAATGGAGATAGCGTTCTCTCTGTAAATTGAATTGTGGACTTGAGACCATGTAAGTGGCAAATCTGAATGTACTAATTTATCGAGCCCAGTGTTTGAATCCTCCTTGGTGTTATCAAGTTTTATACTCTCAGTGATCGATTCAGTTTTGAAACCCGGATACTTGTGAATAATGCTTGAAATTACAACTTCAGCCATTTTTCTGTAAGTAGTCCATTTTCCGCCACCAACTGTTATTAATCCGGATTTTGATTCAATTACCCTGAATTCTCTTGAAAGATGCTTGCCGGATAAAAAATCGCCTTCCTTTAATAGCGGACGAATGCCAGAAAATACACTTATTATGTCATTTTGTGTTGGCTTTTCTCTTAGGTATTTTGAGGATTCTGATAAAAGATATTCAATTTCACTTTTTTGCGGTATTGATTCCGAAGTTGGATCAGAAAGAAGCTCTTCTGTAGTTCCAACAAGGGTGCAGTTGTTCCAGGGGATAAGATATAGCACTCGTTTTTTTTCAGTTTCCGGAATTATAATTGCAGAATTTTTGCCAATAAATTTTTCTGGTAATACAAGATGCGTTCCCTGAAGTGGGTGTATCAGGTCTTTGTGCTGGGGGTCGTCCATTTTTGCTATTTTATCAATTTCAGGACCGCAAGAATTTATGACTGTTTTCGCTTTTAGCGAGAGCTCTTTTCCATTTATGTTATCAACAGCCATTACTCCGACTATTTTGTCGTTTTCCTTTATCAGGGAAGTTATGCTGCAATAGTTTAAAGAAATGGCACCAAAATTTTCTCCTGTTTTGGCAAGTGATACGGCAAACCTTGAATCGTTAAACTGAATATCTGTATAAGAAATCCCCCCATAAAGTTTACTGCAATCAAGATTGGGAATAATTTTTTCAAGTTCCTTTTTGGAAAGGAATCTGGAGGGAGGATTTCGATTTTTCCAGGTGAGAACATCAAAAAAAGTAAGACCCATGCCGTACCATAAACGCTCTCGAAAATTTTTTACTGGTATGACAAAATTAACAGGTTTTAAAAGATGTGGTGCGATATTTGAGAGGATTCTTTGTTCTTTTGAGGATTCAAGAAGATGGGGGAGATCAAATGTTTTAAGATATCTTATTCCACCATGAATAAGTTTTGTGCTTTTACTTGATGTTCCTGATCCAAAATCATTCCTTTCAAGAAGGACTGTTTTTAAACCACGTGATGCCGCATCAAGCATAATGCCAAGACCAGTTGCTCCGCCTCCTGCAATAATCAGGTCCCAGGTCTGTGCTCCCTTTTCCAGAATCATCAGTTTTTCAGCTCGATTCACTGATTATGTTTGCTCCTGCTGCGCGATACGGCAGATTTCCAGCCGTCAATGAGATTTTCTCTTTCAGAGTTTTTAATGCGCGGTTCAAAAATTTTATCCACTTTCCAGATATTATCAATCTCTTTATCATTTTTCCATACCCGGGCTTCAAGACCCGCAAGAAGGGCTGCACCAAGTGCAGTTGTTTCGGATACCTTAGGTCTAATTACTTTTGTATCCATTATATCAGCCTGAAATTGAAGCAAAAAATTGTTAATTGAGGCGCCACCGTCAACTCTTAGTTCATTTAGTTTTTCTCCGGAGTCAGCTTCCATGGCTCTAGTCAGATCAAGTGTCTGATACGCTATTGCCTCAAGACATGCCCGCGCTATATGTGCTTTTGTACTTGAGCCGGACAAGCCAGTAATAATACCACGGGCTTCAGAGTCCCAATATGGAGCCCCAAGACCTGAAAAAGCAGGTACAAAATATACGCCACCAGTATCTGGTACTGACCTGGATAGATCCTCAATATTTTGTGCATTTGAAATTATATTCAGGTTGTCTCTAAGCCATCTGACAGAGCTTCCTGCAGAAAATACGCTTCCCTCAAGAGCATATTCTGTCTGATTTCTGAAATTCGCAGAAAGAGTAGTGATAAGCCTGTTTTTTGATTTTTTAAATTTATTGCCAATATGCATTAAGAGAAAGCAGCCTGTTCCATAGGTGTTCTTTGCCATTCCGGCATTTTTGCAACCTTGTCCAAAGAGGGCAGCTTGTTGGTCTCCTGCTACTGCGGAAATCGGAACTCCTTTCAGGTTTTCAATTATTGCTTCTCCAAATAAATATCGAGATGGATATACATCTGGAAGAATCATGCGCGGTATGTTGAAAATATTTAACAGTTCTTCATCCCATGATAGACTATTAATATTGTAGAGCATGGTTCGTGAAGCATTGGTAGTGTCGGTAGCGTAAGTTTTTCCACCAGTAAGATTCCATATAATCCAGGAATCTACGGTGCCAAAGGCAAGATCTCCAGATTCTGCCAGTTTTCTTGCTTCTGGCACTGTTTCAAGAATATAGGCTATTTTGGTGGCTGAAAAATAGGGATCAATAAGCAAGCCTGTTTTTTCTGATATTAAATTTTCAAGACCTTTGGATTTCAGCTCATTGCAGATAGAACTGGTTCGTCGATCTTGCCAGTTAATTGCATTTGAAACTGCTTTTCCTGTTTTTTTATTCCACAGGATTGTAGTCTCTCGCTGATTGGTGATTCCTATGCAGGTAATTTCAGATTTTTTTAATCTGGCCTTATGCATGCATTCATTTATAGTCTCCAGTTGGGTTTCCCATATTTGAACCGGATCCTGTTCTACCCATCCGGATTCGGGATGTATCTGGCTGATTTCTCTCTGTGTAATTGAGACAATTTCTCCAAGTTCGTTAAAAATTATTGTTCTTGAGCTGCTTGTTCCCTGATCTATGGCAAGAACGTAAGGCATGTTGTCTGGTTTTATTTAAGGAAGCATATTTTTAAGACTCTGCAAAATGGACTGCCATGGAAGTGCGGCACATTTTACACGCGTTGGATACTCAGAAACTTTGCAAAAAACCTTTAGTTGTTCTGAGTCGGAAAAATTATCGTCACCGGTTTTAAGCGAGTCTATGAATTTCTCACATATTTCAATTGCGTCTTTAAGTGATTTTCCTGAAAGCTCTTCTGTCATGATTGATGCTGCTGCGGTTGATATGGCACAACCACTTGATTCACAGGCAATGTCTTTTATAGTGTTGTCCTGAAGGTCAACATCGATAATAATTTTGTCGCCACATAGGGGGTTTTTGGCTGAGGTTGATATGGTAGGACTTGGAAGCCTTCCGTATTTTCTTGGTGATCTGGAGTGATCAATTATGGTTTCTTGATATAGTTCTAGAAGGGAAGACATGAATTAATTCCTTAAGAAAAGTGAATTGGCAAATTTTATTCCATCAAGAAGAGCGTCTATATCTTCTGTCGTGTTATATACTCCAAAAGAGGCTCTAGTGGTAGCATTAAGACCAAATCTCTTCATTGTATGCTGAGAGCAGTGATGTCCTGCGCGTACTGCAATATTTTTTTCGCTAAGTACGGTTGCGAGGTCGTGTGGGTGAATATTATCCAGCGTAAAAGAGAAAATAGGGGCGGAACGATTTGTTAATGGGCCTAGTACATTAAGCCCTTCAATTTTACGTAGAGAGCTCTCGGTATACTGGATTAATTCGCGCTCAAGTGATTCAATGTTTTCAATACCAATACTTCTTATATATTTAATTGCAGTATCAAGTCCATAGGCATCGGCAATGCTCTGTGTTCCTGCTTCAAATTTCTGTGGACCATCAGTGTAAGTTGAATAGTCTGAAAAGACCTCATCAATCATCCCGCCACCAGTTAAAAATGGTGTCATGCTTTTTATGTGATCAGTTTTTGCATAGAGAACCCCAATTCCCATTGGGCCATAAGCCTTATGACCTGAAAAAGCGTAAAAATCGCAACCAATATCGGATACATCAACCTTTGTGTGACTTACTGCCTGAGCCCCATCAATAACCACTGGAACGCCTTGGGCATGGGCCATCTTTGTGATTTCTTTTACGGGGTTTATTGTCCCAAGTACATTTGAAATATGAGAAAATGAAATGAGAACAGGTTTCTTTTCAAGTAACTCTTTAGTTTTTTCAAGATCCAGGGAGCCATCATCAAGAATGGGAATATAGTCAATTCTAAGGCCAAGTGACTTTGCAGCTACTTGCCATGGAACAATATTGGCATGATGTTCTGCTCCACCAAGAAGAATAAAATCAGAACTCCCGGACTTCTTTTCGGCTTTTAATCCAGTAAAAGAATGAGCAACAATGTTAAGGCTCTCTGTTGTGCTTTTTGTGAAAATTATTTCCTCAGTTGATCTTGCTCCTATGTGTCCTCTTACAGTTTCTCTTGCTGATTCAAGGATCACTGTTGCCTTGTTGCTTAGATCATAAACGCCACGGTGAGCATTTGCATTTGATGTTTCATAGAAACTGACAAGTGAGTCAATTACGCATTTAGGTTTTTGTGTGGTAGATGCTGAGTCAAGATATGAAAGGGATTTATTCCTTGTAAGAAGCGGAAAGTCGTTTTTGATTCCAGAAACGTTAATTGTATTTTCTTTGACGGGGAAAGGGGATAGCACAAAAAATCCTTTAAGCTGATTAATTTAGTAGAGATTTTAGCATTAAATTTGCCTTTGTCAAATTCTGTTCATATGAATCTAAATCCATTATTTTCTCATCATGAATGAGAGACTATAAAGTAAATATGTGTTTGCAATTACTAATGAACAAACTTCATGCTTGAATATATTCAGGAAGCGATTCTCCCTTTAACATGGACCCAGCTTGGAGCAGCCATATTATGCGGCTTTCTTCTCGGTATTGAAAGGCAGGTCCGTGGAAGGCCAGCCGGAATTCGAACTGCGATAATGATCTGCCTTGGAAGTGAGATATTTGTTCATCTTGGAACTACAATTGATGTTCCTGGTGCTGATGCTACAAGAGTTCTTGGCCAGATTGTAACTGGGGTCGGATTTCTTGGAGCTGGGGTTATGCTTGCCAGAGGCAGTATGGTGATTGGAGTTACCTCTGCGAGTCTTATATGGATAATGGCTGCAGTAGGCGCAACAATCGGGCTTGGTTATGTAAGTGCTGGAATTACAGTAACAATAGTGGCAGTTTTTACTCTTACTGTTTTTGATTATTTTGAAAACAAGTTGGGATTTCCAGAAGTTGCATCAAAGAAAAAGAAAATAGAAATTCCTATGGCGGATTAGATTTCTTTTAAAGATCAGCTAATTTATTTTATTCTTGCCTGCTCCCTTCTTGATTTTTCTCCCAGATATCCTCCGTGGTGTCTTAGTGAAAATGCTTCATGATCAAACCCTCGTTCTTCCATAAGTACAAGTGCTATAGCGTCGGCAAGTGCCAGCATTCCAGTTGTGCTTGATGTGGGAGTAAAGCCAAGTGGACAGGCCTCTTCGAGTTTGCCAAGACAGAGAATATGATCAGACATTTCAGCAAGAGGGCTTGTGATTGAGCTTGTTATGGATATGATAAGGGAAGCACCAAGTTTTCTTCCAAAGGACACTGTTTCAAGAACTTCCCTGTTCTTGCCGCTATTTGAGAAAGCAAGCACTGCATCATCCTTGCCCAGTATTCCTACATCTCCATGGGAGGCATCTCCGGGATGAAGAAATACAGAGGGTGAGCCCGTTGTGCAGAATGTTGATGCTGCCTTTCTTGCGATATAGCCGGCCTTTCCAATTCCAATAGTTACAATCTTTCCATTTAGCCCAAGCAGGGCATCAATAACGGAATTGAAACTGCTTATAGCAGTTTCGTCATTTAATAACATGCCCCTTAATTTGTTAAGAGCACTTATTTCCATCTCAAGAATTTCTGAAGCACGATCAGATCTGTTCATATACGGCACGCAAAAATGATTTTATTGTTCGTAAGGTATACGATAATGACTAAATTAGCCAATTTTAAAATCGACCTATTGGCGATACTTTAGCAGGGGTCGGGTTGTTTTTCTGTTTATCAGAATTATCTTGATTTGTTGACTTTTGCCCTGCTTCATTCTGTTCTGTTTGCTTGCTCTCCAGGTTTGGCTTCCAGCAGTTCTCGCAGGTAATCTTTACATGTCCGCGTGGAGCAATTCGGTCATCAATCAATTTGCCGGAGTAGCTGTACTCTGCAATGCCGTAGCTTGGAATACTGGTCGGCCCTTCGAGAGAGAGCTCTATTCTTTCTTCTTCGTAGGGAGCTACGGGATAGCTAACCTTAACCCTGACTTCTTTTGCCTCAATACCGCTTTCATTTCGCACCTCAATTATAATAGGAACCTTCATGAGTCTTTTGGACTTTGATGGAGGGGCTTTTATTGAACTTATCAAACGAACTTCAGAGCAGCTTATATCAAACTGTTCGAGGGAGTTTCTGAATCCATCGTGGCATATTACGCTGCCGTCTGTGTCAACACCAGCTTCACAGTTTATACCTCCGCGATGAAGACAGGTTTCAGGAGTTTGAGCCTTTAGCTCTTTAATGCGTGTGTCTATGTCGTATTTCTCAATTTCAGGGAGATTAATTTTTTCTTTTGGGTATGACTCAACAGAAGGAGCAGGTTCAGAGCTGGAAAAGTGTCTAACTCCATCTTTATCAACCCAGCTTGATATTGAACCCGCTTTTCGCTTATCTGCCAGAAGCTTGGTCGGGGTTAATAGTGAAAGAAAAAGAGAAAAACAGATAATAAAAACTATTATTATCTGAATACTTAAAATTGTTTGAGCAGATTTCAAAATTTTCATCTGTCAGGCATTTGCCCCTGATACCTTATTCTTTTTCTTTTAATAAACTGCTTTTACTTTCCAATTCATATTCTTTCAACTTATATAGTAGTGCCCTATGGCTTATTTCCAGAAGTTTAGCCGCATGGGTTCTGTTTCCACCAGTTTTTTCCAGTGCTTTTTCGATTAAATACCTTTCAATATGTCGGGTATGCTCCTTTATAGAAAGTGATTCAATGGAAAGATTCTTCGAGTTTGGGAAATAATTTGCAGCATTTTTATTTGCAGTATTTTTTGTGATTTTTTCCGGTAAGTGCTCAACTTCAATTTGTGAACCATCGGATAATATAATTGCCCGTTCAAGATAATTTTCGAGTTCGCGGATATTGCCAGGCCAATGATATTCACTGAAGAGGTTAAGGGTTTCCTGGGTAATTTGGGGGCATGGAAATGAAAGTTTGTCTGATATTTTTTTTAGCAAATAATCAACAAGGGAGGGAATTTCGTCTTTTCTCTCTCGAAGGGGTGGTATGGTGAGCTGCACGACATTAAGCCTGAAAAAAAGATCATCCCTGAATCTTCCATCAATTGTATCCTGCTCAAGATCCCTGAGTGTAGCAGCAATAACCCTTACGTCTATTGGTATGTTCTCTTCGCTTCCAACTGGACGAACCTGATTTTCCTGAAGTACTCTTAGTAATTTTGCCTGAAGATGAACCGGAAGTTCTCCAATTTCATCGAGAAATATGGTTCCTCCGCTGGCTTCTTCGAAGAGTCCTTTTTTGTCCCGTGTTGCATCTGTAAATGAGCCTTTTTTATGTCCAAAAAGTTCTGACTCAATCAGGTGTTCTGGTATTGCCCCACAATTAATTGCTATGAATGGTTTTGATTTTCTGTCCGAATTCTTGTGAATACTTTTTGCAAATAATTCCTTACCGGTTCCTGATTCTCCTACAATCAAAACAGTAGTTTTAAATTTTATAATTTTTTCCAGAGTGTCAAAAAGGCATTTCATTCCCTCGCTTTGACCAATATAGCCAGGAAAGCTTATGCTTTTCTTTTTTGGGGGTATTTCTGCTTCTTTATTCAAGACATCTATCCAATGAGTATTTTGTTGATAAATGAAACAGGATCTAGACCAAACATATGGCAGGCAATTCCAAGTGCAAGCCAGGGACCAAATGGTATTTCAGTGCGAAGCCCTTTTTTGCTTATTGTTAGAGCTAATACTCCTGCGACAACTCCTGTAAGAGAAGCAATTAAAAGTGAAGGAAAGATAGATTCAAAGCCAAGCAGAGTCCCTGTAAATCCCATTAGTTTTATATCACCACCCCCAAGGCCACTTGTGCCGCTGGTTTTGAAGTATATCCATGCTATTATGTAGAGAAGGCCAAAGCCAAGAGTACCTCCAATCATGGAGTCAAGAATTCCATTGGTAATAGGAGTTGAGAATATATTAGTGAACTGGTTCAGGGTACCAATCAAAAGCCCGAAAACCATCCCGGGTTTGTTTATGCGATCTGGAATAATCATAAACTGAAGGTCAATTACAGTTATTACAAGAAGGATTGCGAAAAATAAATAACAAAGTAGCGCTGTTTCGTTCACGCCAAAGAACCAGAGACTTGAAATCGCAAGAATACCAGAGCAAATTTCAATAAATGGATACAGAGGAGAAATTTTTGCTTTGCAGGAGCGACACTTGCCACCAAGAATGAGCCAGCCAATTACGGGTATATTGTCATACCATGCTATTTGGGTATTACACTCCGGGCAGAAAGATCTAACCGGATCAAGAACAGATATTTTTCTAGGCAGCCTGTAAATCAGAACGTTTAAAAAACTTCCAATTATTAATCCAAGTAGTAGTGCGGTAATGTATAGTGGGAGCATGATATTTTGATCCATTATTTTTGATATTTGAGACAGACCCCTATTTTTTGATTCCAGTTTTACTAAATAAGCTGTAAATAATTTTCATAGTAGTGAAAATTTTGCGAACCTGCCCAGTTTTCCTATTAAAACAATCGTAATTAGTGTTTTTTGTTTTACGGATAGCTGAAATTTTTATGCTATGTTTAACTTTCGTCATCTCAATATAAAATAATCTGCAGGAATAATGAGCAAAATAAAAAAAATAATCCCCACAAAAATCAGGAAGATTACAGGTGGCAAAGATCCTACAAGGATTGTTGAAGAGTTTATGTTGAGAAGGGGGTTTGACCCTGATGATTGTATTCAGCAACGTTCGGCTGATCTTGCCCAGTGGCTTGTACCTCTTAATGAAGAAGAAGATCTGGAAATAACCCTTGAAGGACTTCATCGACCACCTGAAACAACCCTTTATATGGGTGTGAATGTTTCCCCGGTTCCCCTTAACGATACGGCCGCGTTTTTTTACACCGCGCTTGCTGTTGCTGATACTCTTATCGGCGCAAAGCTTAGCCTGGTTAACTACGACCTTGTTCTTAGTGTAACCATGTATATGGCAAATATGGCGGTTGATGATATTGACTATTACTTTGAACTTATCAGTCGACAAAAATCAGGCGTGCAGGATGCAATAAATCATGAGATGGGATTAATTTAGTAGTTCCTCAAAAATAACTTAGCCCCCCGTACGGAGCGAGTGCCGTCCGTCTTGATTGCTTCGCCGTGCACCGGTTAT
>DAOLCO010000011.1:0-86764 GCA_035327825.1 Oligoflexia bacterium
AATTATAAAAAGTACACTTCTGGTTTAAAAGAAGGGGTATCGGCCTTGAGGGTATTATATAAGGGTATTATATAAGGGGAGATAATGGGTAATATGATTGCTTATCTTCGAAAACAAGAATTCAGGTCAGGAGCAATGCTAACATTAGTTCAAATACATGCCAGTGGCACAGGGATACAGTAGGTCGCCAACTGCCTTAAAGAAGGTCGATGGAAAAAGGAAGATTAAATCGTATTATTCATGGGACTCCGCCGTTACGAGAGAGATGAGTGCTTGATGCAGGTTAATCCCTCTGCACATATTATGGGAAATTCTCTTATAAGAAAAAACATAAGTTAAACTTCCTGTGAAAACAATTCTACCCAATAAAAATCTCAACCGACAAAATAATTGAAAAAACAAACATGAAAATCCCAACCTGAGGCAAAAGACGATTAAATGGAATTAGCTCAGGCCTTTCAATCGGGCCAAATGAACGGGCAAGATAAATGCTAAATGGAAGTAAAAAAAATATATAGACAAGCTTTAATCCGTCGTGATTCCAAAATTGCTCGGCAATTAATAAAAATAAATACGGCAAGAATATAGTTGCGAAGAACTCAATTCTTGAAAAAATAATGCCGTATCTTGCTGCAAGAGTTCTTTTTCCGGTTTTTCTGTCTTCTTCTATATCTCTCGCATTATTAACGACAAGAAGGCCACTAGCCAAACATCCAAAAGAAAGCCCATACAAAAAACCCGGCATACTTATAGACCCACTTAATAAATACTGAGTCCCAAGTACTGCCACAGGACCAAAAAAAACAAGGACAAAGACCTCTCCCAAACCATTATGAGCAAGAGGATAAGGTCCTGCTGTATAAGCGTAAGCTCCAACGATAGAAAGAACACCAATAATCAATATTGGAAGCCCGCCCTCGTATACGAGAAAAAGTCCAGATACGAATGCCACTAGCGAAGCCACATAACAGGCCATAAGCATATTATGCTCAGAAATCTGACCCGACTGAACAAAGCGTGTTGGACCACGACGATCACTGGTGTCATTACCCTTTTTATAATCCCAGAGATCGTTAACGTAATTAGTTAACACCTGAATTGAAAGTGCTGAAAAAAGTATTACAAAAAATATGACAAAGGAAAATTTTTCTGCCCCACAGGAAAGGGCAGAACCAATAAGAACCGGGCCAATTGAAGCTGTAAGAGTTTTTGGCCGAGCTGCAAGAAAAAATATCCTGATTCCCGAAAACATCAGGAACTACTCAAAACGAGAAGCAGCCCCAGGATCATCCACCACCCTTGAAACACCAACACCATTTTTAGCATTCATAATAACGTCAGAATACAAAGGTGAACAGGACATACTTAGAACGGCATTACAGGCAAGCTCTATACATAACAAGTCCCTTGGACCAAGCTTTATTCTTCGCCTTTCCTCTTCGGTCCTTCCGGAAACAATTCTAAGCCAGCTGACCTCTTCTCCGGTTAAAGCTCCCTGAGCCCCTTTAGGCTTATCCCGATAAAGTTTTATAAGCACATCGCCATTATCATCTCTGATAATTACATTCTCGTCCAATGATTCGACACCATAAAGAAAAGCTCTGGCAGTAGCCCATATACCACCCACTGCCTGTAAAGGTATATCAACCTCACATGCTCCAGGGGCATTAGTGGCAAGTTCATTATTAATTTTTGGGATATAAAACATCTTAATTCCGACAGGCTCAGGTATAAGTTGAAGCCGTCCAAATGATTTATCAATCGTAAAGTGCATGCCATTCATGTTCTGTTTCCTCTATCGTCCACTTTTCTCACTGTAAATACTTATAAAACTGTAAATACGAATAAACCTGTCAATACCAATAAATAATGCATCATGAAGATAAATCACTTCCTTTCAGTTCTTTTACTGCCCTGCGTAGCCCCATCTCCTTTTTTCTTCCGCACTTCTGATGATCCAGTTGAAAATTTTTCATTCACATTTACCTTTGGAGCATTAGGCTTTTCAACCCGAAGAACCTGCGTTTGCCTTCGACCTCGATCCGAGTCAAAACGAAGACCAGATCCGCTTTTTTTCTGGTTAACATCTCTGCCTTTTAAGCCTTCAGATTCTGCTACTTCTACACTCTTTGTATCAACAACAGAAGCGTTTTTCAAACTTACGCTATCGTTATGGCTTGCTTTTAAATTATGCGGCATGGAATTATGCTCTTTAATGCTTTCTTTTTCAATAGCAGATTCCTGAGCCTTGATTTCGGGATATCTTTCTGCAGGTGTATCAGCCTGGGCAGGAATTGTAACAGGAGAAGGTGCCGTTACGGTAGTAATTCTTGCACGCCCTCCCCCAGAGCCCCTGAATCCCTTTAGAAGATTTAATCTAAATCCTCCACCTTCATCTGACGCGCCAGAATGGCTTTCAGAAGGAGAATCTGTGCCCACACCGGAACTACTCGATCCACCAGAAGGAGCATGTGAACGAGAGTCTCCCTTTCCAGAATATCCATTGTCATGATCCTCATCATTACCACCTCTTCTGATCTGAGATCTTTCGACAGAAAGAATATGTTCATCAACCCACTCTGCCAGACCTATTTCATCTGCTTCTACAGACTCATAACGGGTCAAATACTCACGACCTTCCCATGTAGCAGGGAGATCAGCATCAAACCAGATAGAACGCCCCTTTCTAAGTCGCCCATCACCCTTATCAAACCACGCCAATCCTTTCTCCGCAGACATCTCGTGCTTAAGTTCCTCAGCGCTGACTAGATCAGTTTCATCTTCTGCAAAAGTCACTCCATCACGAAATCCGTCAGCAGACCTTCTGTTCAATTCAATATGCTTTGTAAGTTCTCTTGCGGAAAGACTTGAGGACATTCCAGTGGCAAGAGTCTTTTTGGTTGTATTAATTTTACCTATCCACTCACACATATCCTCAGCAGTCTTGTTATCTCCAATTCGCATGATAACTTTCAGATTTACGTTAGCAATAACTCGCTCATAAAACTGCTCACTAAGTCCCATTGACTGATCCATAAGACCACCAACGGACTGCGCACCAAACAAAAGCGCAAATCTACCTTTTCGTGCAAGCTCAAAAAGGTTTGCCCAGGTAGGACCAAAAGTAGATGCTCCCTCATCAATTACTACCAGATGCGGATCTTCCAGATGATGAGTCCTGCTAGAAGTTATCTCACCAATAGATACTTCAAGATCCTCTCTGAATACTTTTACCATACGAGCAGCACTCTCTGCTTCCTCAAGCCGTGGTAACATGTAATATATAATTTTTCCTCTAAGAATGGCATCGGTAAGTGAAAGATCCGCCCTTGGAACACAAAACATTTCCCCTGCATCACTATTTGCAATCGAATGAAGCTCCGAGGCAATACCTCGAAGGTTATCGGTCAGACGCTGTGAATCAAGCTGGCCTTTTGGATTACGATAGGAACTTGCAAGATGCCCAAGCTCTATCATGGCCTGCTTGGAACCCTGCTCATTAAGCAAGTCACGCATTCTTGGATAAGCATAATTAAAAGCAGAAAGAGCAACCGCAATATCACGAACAGACCAGGCAAGACCCAGACTCTCCATCGCACGAACCACTCTATATACTGCGTCAGCGGCCAGTCGATCATAGTGCTTCGTGGTACTTTGATCAGATGTTGGAGGAAGACCGCAGCGAAGAACTTTTCTTGCCTTTACATCAGCACGCTGTGTAGTAAAAACAAAATTATACGCGCAAACAGGATCAAATGGATCAACTACAATTACATCCTCAATACGCCCTGTTATGAGAGCCATCATTATTATATCCGCCAATGTTCCAGGATCTCTTTTAGCGTCGATAAAGGTAAGGCCGCTTGCTCTGCCACGGTTCATCTGTTGAAACATAAGACCTTCAAGCCATAAGGTCTTTCCTACACCTGTTTTCGCAAAAACTGCAGCATGGCTACATAATTCATCATCTGTAACCCATATTGGTTCACCCGATTCTATCTCAAAACCTACAAGGTAGCGATCAATCATTGGCTTTCCTTTTTCTCGCATCTCCTTTAGAGCAATATCAAAAGCTCTTCTCTGGGGAGGCATTCCAAGAACAGGCTTTCCTCCTCTTCTTGCAGACTCTGCCATTCGCTCCTTTTCAAGCCACCTGTGATGAAGATTAAGAAATGAGAGAACGGTTATACCGATAAACGGAAAGATACCAGCGATAACTGCGAATCCAAATGGCGAAATCCTGGAGGAAAAAGAAGACAGAGTGAATAAGGTAACTCCTATAAGATAAGCAGTAACGAGCACACCGATATTGTGTCGTCTCGTTTCAAGATTTAACCTGAAATTATCAATTATATAATCTCTTGCCATTACTACCCTGCCGCTCTTTCCTTATCCGGGTTTTCAATTTCCTCAGGTGCGGGCTCAGCCTTGAACATCCTCAACTGATTATCGTATTCCTCAGTACTGGTAAAAACATCAATATCATCCTGATAAGGTGCATATCGGTAATATGTATTTTCCCAGTGTTTTCCAAGTATTTCGGTAAATCTTCTTTGACGAAGCGGAACAAGAGCATCCATAAACAAGTGCTTTGTCCTGTGATCCTTGTCGACTTTTCTTAAAATTCCATGCACCACTCCGACTAAAGGCACAGAATCATCACCAACCCGGGTTGAAAGCCAGTTGTATTTGGTAAGCATTCGTCGAACAATCCGCCACACATCATAAATTTCACCTCCACCTGGAAGCTCCTTTATTTTCTTAACTATCAAATCTTTATCCTCAGCACTGGTATCAGCCTCCATGGCCTGTCTCTTGAAACCGGGCAAACGAGCAGAAGTTGTTATCTGAGTTTGATTTTTTCGTGTTACATCAAGCAGAACAGCAATTTTTCTAAGTCTTTGTTTGTGAAATCCTGATATTGCGAGCTTTACGAGACCTTCCAGAGGAAGCATCACTACCGACTTATAAGCAAGCCCTTTTGAAAGTTGATGATTCTTTTCGGATTGGGATTTATCTTTTGCCCCTCCACGAATTTTTTGGGTAAGACGAGAACGGAAATTTATATGCACTTCTTCAATGTGAGCATCCAGTTCGACAAGAGAAGCAACTTCCTGTTTCTTTTCATTCTCAGCATAAAGAATTTCAAGCCAGTCTCTTAGAGCACGACTCTTTGCAGGCATCCTTATAGGTAAAAATGCACGGCCAAAATCACCATGCCTTCTTGAAGATATAATTGCCTGCCTTATAAGCAATCTGGAGTCTCCATCATACTCTTGATGATAGGGCACAAGAGAATGAATAACCGCTCTGGCCTGTAGATGAGGATACAAGGATATTCTAGAGTAACCAGAAACATGAGGTTTATATACGAGAGATTTTCCCGCTTCAATGGCGAGATATGCTGAAGCCACAATACTTGGTGGAATATCAGCAAGAGCCCACAAACGATCTGGTGTCAAAGAAGAAAGTAGAATTTTACTTACTTCTCCCAGAGGCTCTATCAGCTTCTCCATCGCCTTTACATGACCTGGAAAATTTTCATTTAAAGCTCTGGTATCAAGATTTTGATTCTTTAGTGAGGAAACATATCGTCTTGCAACTGCATGAGCTTCAAGCACAGAAGGAAGGGCTTCCATTACTCCAGCAAGCAAGATCCCCTTTTCAGTTCCGACCAAACCTGTTTGAGAAACACGCTGATCATCATCAGTAGGCCCCAATACTTCCTCTGCCTGAATAGAAGACTCTGCACCTACATAATGAGGAAAGTTGGCATGAGCGTAAACAACTTGTAGCAACTCAATGTTGGTATCATTTTTGGCTCCATATCTCTCCAGAAGTCCAACGAGTGCCATCTTTTCAGTTTCTTCACGAGAAGCCATAGGTGGGCACGCTAAACCGGGACAAGAAAGATCAGTCCCACTAAAACTGTTATTAGGTCTATATGGACCATATATACCGGAATAGAATGGGCCGTTACCCCGATCACAAACACCAAGTAACGTTTTACTTTTTGCTTTGTTATTTTGCATTCTGATAAGAAAAACACCAGCAAGAATACCCAATATCCAAAGGGGCCAGAAAGCAAGGACAAATGCAAGTCGGAGAATAAAACCTACAACCATTCTGTTAAACCATAGAGGAATATCAGAAAACTGGATAAAAACGTTAAAATCCGGAGCTGTTCCCGAAGAAGAAAGTTCCTTCTCTTCTTCCACAAGAGTGAAAGCAGAATCCATCGACTGAGCAAGATTCTGGTACATTATGGAAGTACCGGGAAACAGAACAAGTGGCGAACTTTCAAGCCAGACTATTCTGCTTTGGATTGTTTGCTGAATCTCAAGAACCCATGGGTCAAACAGCACCTCCTGAGCTTGAGGATCGGTACCGTCATTATTCAGACTTGATAAATCTGTAAGAGGGAGAATTGTATATCTGGCGAAGATTAGGGCAATAAAGACAAGGAAGGAAAAGCGCTTGACACCCCATCGTCCTTCAAGGGTCTCATCAGTTTGCTTCCTTAAATCTGAAAGCCTTTTTCCTAAATTGTAACCCACTTGCTAAACCTGCTCTATTACGTACAAAACTGATCTCTTATACCCTTCCAAGGGCTTAAAAGCAACTTGTTCATTTTGGCACTGAGCTACTTATCTAATCTCCCCGAAACTTAAGGCAATATAAAGATCAGAACGCCATGCTCAAACACCACCCATCCTTTATTCTAAGTAGTTATTAACAAAATGCTTCCATTAGTTACCTACTGATTGAATACGAAAACCAAAATGGCCTAAACCAACATATCTGGCAAGAATAAATCTAGTAAATATATGGGGTTAACTTCATGGCCTTGCTAAACTGAAATGACAAACTTGTAGAGTAAAGCCATGTATGAGAATCTCACCCGCTCATGAAGTCTGCTTAATCGCCCGAGCCCTTGTTTTATATCAAATTCAGGGCTCATGGGAATTATGGCATGGAACAGACTCCTGAATCGGCAAAATATCAATAACAACATCTTGATTAATAGTTAATTAGGCAACTTTCTATGGCTACAGAGATTACAATGCCCCAGTTGAGCGACACAATGGATAAGGGCACAATCCTTAAATGGTTTAAAAGAGAAGGCGACAACGTATCAAGAGGGGACGCGCTCGCTGAAGTCGCGACAGACAAGGCCGATCTTGAAATAGAATCATTTCATGAAGGAGTGCTTCTCAAAATAAATGCCCCGGAAGGTGAGACAGTGTCCGTAGGATCACTGATAGCTGTCATCGGTAGCGCAGGTGAAAAAGTTGAAAGTGCTCCAATACGACTAACAGAAAAGGCAGAAGAGCCAACCCCACCATCAACTACCAATTTAAGCACTTCTCCATCTGAATCTATCAACTTTTCTTCGAATGGTAAAGTAACTGATAGCAAACCATTTTACTCTGGCGAAAATCTGGAAAGCAAAAACGCAGGTGAACGAATAAAAATTTCCCCTCTTGCAAAGAACATTGCAAAATCTCACGGGGTTGACTACGCTTCCCTTTCCGGAACTGGTGATGGTGGGCGAATTGTCAGACGAGATGTTGAAAAAGCTCTCTCTACTGGCATCAATGAACCTCATCAAATAAAGCAATCAGAATCCAAAACACCACTCAATAATACTCCACCTCAAACAGCCATGACCGACAGGTCTTCTATCACATCATCAAATTCCGCGTCAGTAAGAATTGAGCCTCTCTCAAAAATGAGGGAAACAATTGCTGCACGAATGGTCGAAAGTGTTAATACCGCACCTCACTTCTTTGCAACTTCACGTATTGAAGTAAGCTCACTTTTAAAATGCCGAGAAGTATTAAAAAACAAGCCAGAGTATGAGGGCATAACTGTTACACATCTAATAACCAAGGCAGTCGGACTAAGTCTCAGAGCATTTCCTAGAATAAATTCAAGATACGAAAACGGACAAATGGTGGAGCCACAACAGGTTAACATTGGAATAATTACTGCACTTCCTGATGGATTGCTTATTCCGGTTATCAAGAATGCTGACCTTATCCCACTAAGTGATATTGTATCTGATTCACGAGCCATGGTTCAACGAGCAAGATCAGGAAAACCCAAAGCAGACGATCTGCAGGGCGGAACATTTTCCATATCAAACATTGGGAAAAACGAAGTAGAACATTTTACGGCAATAATTAACCCCGGACAAGGAGCAATTCTTGCCGTTAGCAGCATTCAAGACGAAGCAGTTGTAAAAGATGGCACTATAATCCCCGGAAAAACAATGCGCGTAACTCTTTCTGTTGATCATCGCATAATTGATGGTGTCGTAGCTGGCGAGTTCCTTACGCACCTGAAGGGACTACTTGAAGAGCCTGTTTTGATTTTAGCATAAAATGCTTTTTTGAATTTTTCATTTAAGAAGCACCGAAATTCATGAAGTAGCGAACGTGAACTTTTTATGAAAAAAAAACTTACACGTCCCCTTGTTGTAATTGATAGAAAAGGGCCGGAGGATTATTCTGCCACCTTAAGCATGCAGACAAACCTGCTTGAGGCCAGAATCAACGACAAAAGCATTCCAGATACAATTATCCTCGTTGAACATGCTCATGTAATCACCCGGGGAAGAGGAACCCCGGAACCTGCTCTTCCTGAGATAATCAAGGATAAAATCCCATCTGTAGAAATCAGCCGGGGAGGCAAGGTAACATATCACGGGCCAGGGCAGTTAATAGCCTATCCCATATTCAACCTTGAGAATTTCGGTAAAGATGTGCATGTTTTCTTAAGAATGCTTGAGGATGTAATTATATCTACCCTTTCCTGCTTTGGAATTCGAGGCGAAAGAAGAGAAGGCCTGACAGGAGTTTGGGTAAACTTAACTAACCCGGATAATTCTACCTCTCAAAGCGATAATTTCCTTTGGAAAAAAATTGCTTCTATTGGAATTGGAGTTAGAAAGTGGCACAGCTATCATGGTTTCGCTCTTAATGTTAATCCGGATCTATCTTTCTTCTCCATGATTTCTCCATGTGGTCAAGACGGGAAAGTTATAACTTCGCTTTCAGAAATACTAAAAAATAAAACTCCCAAAATGGACGATGTTAAAATAGCCCTCCTAAATTCATTCTCTGCAATTTTTAGTCTCGAGATTGATGAAAACAATCTCGAATCAAATCTTACCCTCAAAAGGAGGGCTCGACCTTCCTGGCTTAAAGTAAAAGCACCGGGATCACCCCAGTTTCAGGAAACTGTTGAGATTGTTCGCAACAACAAACTGGTAACTGTTTGCGAAGAAGCCCGCTGCCCGAACATGGGCGAGTGCTGGAGTCATGGCACAGCAACATTCATGATCATGGGCGATCAGTGTACAAGACGATGTTCTTTTTGCTCGGTAAAGGATGGTGACCTTGAAAATCTTTCTCCCCTTGATCCCCTTGAACCCATCAGAGTGGCCACAGCAGTGCAAAAACTTGCTCTTAGGCATGTTGTAATAACTTCTGTAAATCGTGACGACGCTCCGGATATGGGGGCCCTTCACTTTCATCAGACAGTGAAAGCAATCAAACATCTCTCTCCAGATTGTGATGTTGAGCTACTGATCCCGGACATGCGAGGCAGAAGGGAATTAGTTGAGACCATACTTCAAAGTGGTCTTGTTAAAGTTTTAAACCACAACACAGAAACAGTTCCCAGGCTTTATAAAACTGTCAGGCCAGGAGCCCAATTTAAGAGATCCCTGAAAATACTTGAATGGGCAAAAGAAATTAGCCCTGGGATCAAAACAAAATCAGGTCTGATGGCTGGACTTGGAGAAACCAAAGAGGAAGTCATTCAAGTGTTGCTACTTCTTAGAGAATCGAAAGTCGACATAATTACCATTGGTCAATATTTGCAACCCACCCCAAAACAACTTCCCGTTTATCGCTATGTGACACCAGAAGAGTTTAAAGAATATGAAGAGTTAGGGCTCTCTTTGGGATTTTCTCATGTTGAATCTGGCCCCCTTGTAAGAAGTTCTTATCACGCATGGAAACATACGGGCGATCTTGCCGAACCTCGATTCAATCATGCTGAAAATTTTCAGCACTTGTCAAACCTTTAATTTTTTCCTTCTTTTTGATATATCTGCTTGATAAGCGTAGAAGTATCAGATGGTTTTTTTTAAAGGAGATAGTAAGTGAATTACGCACTTGCAACTTTTGCTGAGCGCTCTCTTGAGACTATCATTAATGAATACCCACTGAAGTTTTCTGATTCGGTGATCCATAAGGGATCTGGCGAGCTTAATCAATCTACATCCGCTGCATACCTGCTCGTTGATGGCGCAAGAAAAATGCGTGAGTTAATGAGGTTGTTTACGGGCGCACTGGGACAGATAAAAGGCATTAACTTCCCCGAACAAGAAGGGATATGTGCTGGTGCATTTTACACCCTGCTTCCCGAGCATCAAAGACCACAAGGTTACAAATCAAAAGATCTGTGGCTCGTTGGTACCGTAATGCTTCGAGGACAAAATAGTGGAATCCTGGATGATCCCGCGTTTCAAATCAGCAGTGAATACATTGCTTCTCAAAAACTTACAGAATGGGAAGAAAGATTCAGGTCACTTCCTGATTGTTGCATAACGACGTTTATCGTAACCAATGAGGAGAGCGAAACTAGTTCAGGCGAAGACCCAGGCTATATAAATCCTGCCTTTCTTATTCATGGCATGGAGAAGCTTTCGGGACTAAATAAAATTGCTCAGGCACTTTCTGGTAAAATGGGCGAGTTGAACATGATCTACATGTGCAGACAAGACTCAATGCCACCCCATATGCAGATAAAGATTAGTGGCCACTACGGTCTGGTAATTCAGAAAATGGAAATTGTTTTTTAAACGGATTGATACGTGGTGGCTCTTAAACAATAAGAGCCACCTGCTTTTTATCTATTGAAGAAAAATTTTAAAAATGCAGGGATGAAGTTTGTAAAAACCTGGCATTTTGAAAAGGCCAACAACCCCGAAGCAATGACTACAATCAATTACTTCGGGGTTTAAATTATAAAAGTTCAAAAAAAACTACCATCGACGGCTGTATGGCTGCACTCTGTACACTGGCCCACTATAAACAGGGACAGACCTGTAGACTGGGACACTATAAACGGGAACCCCATAAACAGGCACAACCCCCTGAACAAAACCAACATGTCCATATCCAGGGTAATACGAGCCCGGAAAAAATGCTCTCTGGCCATAATAGCCAGCACCAGCATGGCTCAAGGGAATTGCACCGCCAAATGAGGTGACAACTCCGCTTCGACTGAAGCTAGTCCCACCTACAAACACCTGCCCTCCGCCGACACTTACGGAAATTCCTCCACCTCTACCAAAGGTGCTAAATCCTCCAAACTGGGCAATAGCCTGATTGGAATGGATGACCGCAAGAAAAAACACACAGAGGATGCAAACAGATCGGATCATTTTAGATCCCTCCATTTTTAATAAAGTGCCCACCAGAATTCTTCAACCAACAGAAGAACCAAAAAACTGGTGCGCCTCCTGCTTATCCTTACAACCAGGAGACGCACCCCAATTTAAACTTCACCCTGCTTTAATATAATATGTGATTAGGAGGCGAGTATCAAACCCGAGATAAAATTGTAGTAAGTATTTAGGCTAAAAATTTATAAACTTAAGTTAAAAAAGAACCTTACCTGCTATTCTCTATTAACTCTATTCTGGCTATCAACATCCAGTATTACAGGTCCCACAACTGGCACTCTTCTATTTTCAACCTGATCGAAGGGCTGTGGTGGTCCGGACACAGGAACCGGCCCCCTGGTAGACCATCGCCTTACAGTCTTGCCACTGTTAAGCTTAATCTCCTCGCCAGGATAAGAGGGTGAGTCAATTGAAGATTGATTATTATCAGATCCAACTTCAAAAGAATTAGCACCCTCAGCACCTTTATCAGTTTCAGGGTACGCTTCATCAGCGACACAGAGTGAAATAATTACGACTTGAATTATTAACCAGACGATAACGTTTTTCATAACTATAACCTGCCAAGTGATTAAAATTGAGAAAGCCCCCAAAAGCTGAGTTATCATTTTAAATGACCCCTGCATTAATCAGCAAGTTTATTTACAACAATTAAAACAACCAACTGTTATGTTTGATTAATTTCCAGAGAATAATGGAGGTGTTCCCTGAAAGAAGGAAAGAAACGCGGAAAGAAACTAGGATGGCCATTCGGCTACAATTATCTTGTGGACCCAATCGGGATCGAACCGACGACCTCATGACTGCCAGTCATGCGCTCTCCCAGCTGAGCTATGGGCCCCGAAGTCTCTGGTGCAGCAATTAACTTATTTTAATTGCAAAAATTCTAATTGCACATTTTTATATAGAATACGGGGAAATCATATCTTCATAAAACATAAAACTCAAGTATCTAAGGATTTTTTTATTTTTTAGCCACCAAATATTATGCTTTTGCATATCGCTGTCGAATTAGAGGCAGGGGATCTGTATTTATCTTGGGCACTCTATTCTGATCTGGTTGTGATTTTTAGTGGGTTTATCTGCTTATGATGCGCGTTGGTTGTTCGCATTTCTTTGTATTTATTTTAACTCTGTTTCTATTTCTATTACTTGCCTATCCGAACCCGAATAGTAAAATCTCTGATGGCATAGGACTATATTTTCATGGAATGAACAATAGCAACATACTCAATAACTCCACCTTCAGTAACTCAAGTTACGGACTATATGCTTTTCGAGTATATGACAGCACATTGACCAACAATACGGTAAGTAGCAATTCAAGTTTTGGAATGTATATAAATCAGAGCAATAGCAATACGTACTCTAATAATTCGGTTATCAGTAACGGCGCAAATGCAACCTGGCTATATCAATCGTCTGATAATATCTTTAATACAAACTCTTCAATATCAACGACTCATAATGGTATAAGACTATCTGGCAGTTCAAACAACAACAGGTTTACAAATCAAATAGCCACCGGCGCAATCTATGGAGTGCACATTGGAGGCTCCAGCAATAACATCTTTTCCTGTGGAAATATTAGTGGCGGTTCGAACAGCCAATTTATTACCCCTGATTCACAAGGCAATATTTTTTCTTCGTGTAATTAGTTGATACAGACAACATGAAAAAACTGCGAATGAACCTTTGCGAATTTATCTACTTCGCAAATCGAAGTACACTAGCAAGCTCAACAAATGGATATGGATCTATAGGAATACCATTTTCCCTGACTTCATAATGCAAATGAGGGCCGGTGGATCTTCCTGTCGTTCCTACCATTCCTATCTGTTGACCACGACAGACATGATCACCAGATTTTACATTTATCCTGGAAAGATGCGCATACAAAGTCTCAAGACCTGAGGGGTGTTCAATAATAACAGTCTTTCCGTAAGCACCTTTTGATTCAGCAAGTGTAATTTTACCATCAGCACTGGCAAAAATTGGTGTTGCCTCATCCACAGCAATATCAAGCCCGGTATGAAAATCACGACCATGGCTTAGAAAAGGTGAGCTTCTCTTTCCATACCGGGACGTCAAACGTCCAAGAACAGGTGCTCCGATAGGAGTCCTTGAAATAAGGCGCTCTAATCTGTCCATGGCTGCTATGTGAACACCCTTAACAGCAATATCTTCACTCTCTCTCTTGATTTGCTGAATCAATAAATCCTTTCGGCTCGTATCATGAACCCCTGATTGCAAAATTGAATATTCAGGATAATTCACCCCCCCACGACCATCATCCCTGAGAGAAACTCTTTCAAGGGCGAATACATCAGAAAGACCGGATTCAATTGCACGATCACCTATTGCATCTGCATTTAATGCCAGAACCTCCTTATCAGATATCCAGGGATGATGATTAGTCTTTGAAGTCAACTCGCTGCTAGAAAACATGCTATTAGCCAAACTAGCTCGATCCTTGAAGCTAAAATCTCCAATTAAACCGGACACCATAAAAAATGCACCAAAGCCAGCCCCAAGACCAGTTAGAAAAAACAAAAGGCCGGACAAAAACGGAACAAATAAAACTCGAATAAAAGAAGAATCAATAGAGGATCCCTGATCACTACCAATAGCCGATTTTTGATATCGATTCTTAATTTTACTGCTATTCATATAACGCCATACCTAAATTGATGAGCAAACTCATCTCTCTTTACAATTGAACTTTAAATGAAAAAACAGGAACTCTTAAAAAGCCCCAAACTGAATCTCTACCCGGAAAGCATTAAGGCTTCTGAGTGATTCAACTAACCAGAATAAAAAATTAATATTGATAAAGTAAAAACTTGAAAATAAAAACCGGTGTCGCATTTTACTTGCATCATGCGAATCTCTAAAACAGTGATCCAGAGCATGAAAAACCCAGAGCATGAAAAACCCAGAGCATGAAAAACCCAGAGCAAGAAAAACTCGGAGCAAGAAAAACTCGGAGCAATAAAAATACGCAATCCAGAGTGTTATGCAAACAAACCTAGAAAAAGATACCAAGATAGCAAATATGAAGCAATTATGGCCAAATAGGGGAGATTTATTGCTTTATTTACGGCGACTTCCCAATAATTCCCTAGCTGATAACTCAAATTGCACACTTACATCTTTCCCAGCAAGCATTCGGGCAATTGAGTGCAGTCTATCATCCTCGCTTAGATTATTTACCTTGGTAAAGGTTCTGTCATTACGAGTTTCCTTACTAACCAGAATATGACGATCTGCAAGTGCGGCAACTTGCGCCGAATGAGTAATTACCAAAACCTGAGAATTTACAGCTATACTTAATAACTTTTCACCAAGAGTTTGAGCAACAGCGCCACTTACACCGGCATCAATTTCATCAAATACCTGCACAGAACCAGGCAGTGCTTCACGCGCTAAGGATTTAAGTATCAGAAGTACTCTTGACATTTCACCTCCTGAAGCGACTTTATCCAGTGCTTGCAATGGCTCGCCAGGATTTGCAGTAAACAAAAACCGGACCGCATCTGCTCCATGTTGCGTGGAATCAGACTTCTCAACACTGACCTCAAATCGGGCCTTATCCATTTCAATTTCCTTAAGACCGGCTGAAACAAGTTTTGCAAGTTTTTTGGCAGCCAACTTCCTTGCCGCACTGAGGTTTTCCTCTGATTCTGAAAGCATTTTTCTTGCTTCTTTTTCTCTTGCGATAATTACCTGCTCATCAAATATACCATCATCATAAGCAGAAAGCTCTTCAGTTATTTCATTTAAATAAATAACAAGTTCATCTCCAGTCTTTCTATACTTCCTTTCAAGCCTACCAATTTCTGACAATCTCTGCTGCAAAGATTCGAAATGCAAAGGATCATGATCAATTATTGACGCAAGAGAGCGGCACTGAAGTCTGATCTCATCAAGCTCAGCTTCAACCGACTCAAATATACTTATCAGGGATCCTGCCCTATCATCAAATCTGGCTATTTCACGAAGTGAGGATCCAAGATCAGTAAGCGCATGATCTATTCGGGCAGTCTCTTTACCGGTCTCATCTAAAGATGAAGTAGATCTTTGCGATTCACCAAAAATTGAAAGAACTCTCTCTAGTTCATTTTGAATTTTATCGGTATTTTTAAGACGGGAAATTTCCGCTTCAATACGAGCCCTCTCTCCCTTCTCAATCCCCGCCTGATCAAGTTCCTGCTTTTCAAACTTTAATCGATCAAACCTTAACTCGAGCTCCTTTCTTGAGCTGGAAAAACTCTCAAGACGTTCATTCTCCTTTTTCCAGTCTCTATATCGAAGTTCTACCTCTTCCAGCAATTCACTTGACACGCCAAATGAATCAAGCATGGATCTTTGAGTTGACGCTTGTCTTAAAGTCTGCTGCTCGTTCTGCCCTGTAATATCGATTAAAATCTGCGAAATCTGATTAACAATACCCCCAGGCTGAATCATAGACCCAAGATAATACTTGCTCCTTCCAGATTGATCCAGAACTCGTCGAATAATAAGCTCATCTGTATCAAGCACATCTTCTAATACTTCAAATGATTCCAATAATTTTCTTCGAAGTTCGGCTGGAAGAATAAACAGAGCTTCTACTATGGCACGACTTGCTCCCGTTCTTATACTACCCTGAGCTAATCTCTTTCCGCATAGTAGCTCCAGTGATTTCAGGATAATTGACTTACCTGCGCCAGTTTCCCCGGTTAAAATATTAAGTCCCGGATCTAGCTCAAGTTCAAGCTTTTCTATTACCGCAATATTTTCAATTCTTAGAGTTGCCAGCATACGTCCTTCACTTCCTATTGAATCAACTTACTACCCCTGACCCCATTTCAATTTACCGGTAAGAATACCAAAATAACTTCTACTGAGAGACTTTACGAAGTTTACAGAAAATTTACTTTTCCTGACCAGAACGGAAGCACCTTCATGAAGCGGAAATCCTTCCTGACCATCTACGGTAAGAAATACAGAGTCTGCTCTGCAATCAGGGCCAATGGTCATTTCCAACGTCATCGAATCGGGTACAACCAGAGGACGTGAAGATAGTGAGTGAGGACAAATAGGTGTTACAAGCAGAGCATCAACACCAGGGTGAACAATCGATCCACCAGCAGCAAGGGAATATGCGGTAGACCCTGCCGGAGTCGAAATTATAACTCCGTCACCTCTTATAATTGCTGCATCCTCAGATCCTGCTTTTAGTCTTAATGCAAATATCCGGGCAAGGGCCTGCTTGCCTATAACGACATCATTAAGAGCAAAAAATTTAGATTCCTTCCCCGACTCCTTCACGCAAACTTCAAGAAGTGGACGAGGCTCTGTTAATGTAGCTCCATTTTGATATGCTTCAAGAGTTGGCATCAACTCATCTGCCGTTATTTCAGTAAGAAACCCAAGAGTACCAAGGTTAACACCAATAATATCAGGGCTACTGCTTCCCGGATGCCTGCAAACACTGATAAGGGTCCCGTCGCCTCCAAGTACGATAATTACATTACCACTTGTAGTGAGATCATCTCGTGGTATGGTTTGAAATTTCTCTCCACCAAATACCCGCTCATAGCCTGCATAGGTTTCCTCGTCGACAAGGTAAGTGTAACCTCCTCGTTTAAAAAATTTTACAAGATCCAAAATAAGTGATTCGGCAAGTGGATGATTTGGCTTTGCAACTATAGCAAATGTTTTCATGAAAATCTCATTAGCAAGTCCAGAAACCCTTTATAGCCTTAATAGATTAATGCTCGCTTTCTTAATTCTTAAAAAATCAAAATTTAAGTCCCGAAAATCCCTTACCCAAAACCCCTTCAGTAATCTTCATGAGGCTATCATTGTTATCAGCCTGATCCTGACTGATACCAAGTCCAGATAACAAGGACTCAATTCCTCCCGACTGGGAAAGCATTCCGGCAACCATCCCCATAAGACCACTATTTGACGAAGGATTACCAACAAGTGCCAGAAGTGGAGCGGCAAGGGAAGGCAAAACTTGCTCTAAAACATTAACGCCAAGTGATAATTCTCCGGATAAAGTTTTTATAAATTCATCAACCTGCGCCTCGCCACCGAAAATTGAATACAGCACTTGCCTGCCAACATCCTGCACCTCAGGACCAAGCACGTTTGAGGGATTTTGCGCCAACTCTTCGATATCAATTTGCGTGGCAAGCGAAAGTAGCTGAGTTAATTCCAATGCTCCATTTTGCCCAGATTCAGAACCCTGAAAACCGGCAAGAGATCCGGAAAGCATATCTGTAATCTTTGGAATAAAACTTACAGCAATTTCTGATAACTGCTCAGAAGTTACTCCAGTGTTTTCTTTAAGAATCTTTAGAATACTGGCATATTCTCCCTGAAAAAGTGACTCAAGCATGAAAGGTTAGACTCCACATTATATTTAGTCTTCAAGCATTTTATTAAGTTGATAAGCTCATAATGTAGAGCTTTTTGGAACTCGTCAACAATATGATGAAATGAAGTATTTACAAGCACTTACCGCCAGCAACTGATAAAATGGCCCAGCTTATTTAGACTCTGTTATTTAGACTCTGTTTCTGGAACACCTATGAAGTCTCTTCCTGCTATTGCTGCGTTTAATTTCCCAGGGACCGAACAAACTTCATCCAGTACTCCTTCTACAACTTCCCTGCCTCCATTCTCAGGGATAACATCTATAAGTCGAACCGGCTCATTACCGGATATCGAAAGAGCTGCATTTCCCAAAAGATATAGTGCATATGGAGGAAAGAGAAGTACTGTCCCCAAGTTTAACATGGCATATCCCATGCCCGGTCCATATAACCACCAATCACCCATCGCTGACAGATGCTTGTCAGCCTCTCCATTCTTAACTACCTCTCGTACTTCATTCATGCTGGGGGGACGATCCAGGGTCCATGGTTTTAATGATCCTGATTCATCTAAAGCTTGAGAGGAGCTACTACCTTTTAAATACACAACAGAAGCACCGTCAAAATCTACGTTTTGATTAAACCCCTTTAGAGTTAAGAGATCCTTGGCCCGATACCCAGAATCAGAAAGTTCAGACTCAGGAAGAATGGGGGCCCTGGAGCATCCGATAGACATAATGAGCAAATAAACTGCTGCAACTACAAGAGAAAATCTACACTTACTAAAACAGGTCATATCGAAATATTCCACACTTTTTTGAGATATGGAATTATGAAGGAATTTGCAAAATGTGAAAAACTTTATCTGACTTAAAGCAATATATCTTCTTTAATTTGCGAACTTTTAATAGCCAGCATATTATCATAGGAGTTTTGTTTTCTATCCCCATAACAGCACAATACATCCATAAATGACTCCGAGACCCATTAATACAGATAACAATCCATCAAAACTTCTTATTGGCACTCTTGGTCCTACGCATTCATATTCCGAAGAGGGCGCACTTAGGGTGTTTCCTCATGAAAATATCATTCTTAAATCAACAATCTCTGAAACACTTAGAGCATTAAAGGATAACTTAATTGAAATTGCAGTAGTCCCAATTGAAAATGCCCTTAACGGCCCTGTTACAGAAACATGGGATGAACTTACTTCCATCAATATCAGTAACAATGAAAATAAAAAATCAGATCCATGTGATGATTCACTTGAAATTATTTCAAGCTTTCTTCTTCCAATTGATCACTGGCTGGGGCTGCCTGCTGAGCAAATCAACGAAAATAATCAGCTTATAAATAAAATTGATGTTATATTCTCACATGAGCAAGCCTTACAGCAATCCGGACCATTTCTGTCAAGTAAATTTTCCGAAGCTAGGCTTGTTAAAACATCAAGTACCAGCGAAAGTCCAATAGCTGCACGCGCGCACAGCAAAAAATCAAATGAAATTGCCGCAGCAATTGCAAGCAAAACAGCACTTATCAAAAATGATTTTCATCCAATAACTCGAACTACAGAAGGCTCCTCAAAGAACCAAACAAGATTTGCAGTGATTTCAAAATCTATAAATAAAAGTACTGCATACTCTCTCTTCCCGCAGCTTAAACCAGCAAAATCCAGAGTAACTGCTATTGCAATTCATCCAGGGAAAGACCGCAAGGGCATTCTACTTGAAATTCTTTCAGTAATTTCTGAAAAATATGGATGTAATCTGGTATCAATTCATTCAAGACCAGACACTACGGGCGGATTTATATTTTATTTTGAAATAGAAGGCAGCAGAGAAGATAACAAGATTTCAGATTGCCTTGAAGACCTAACCCGCTACTGCCGCAACAACACTGGATCATCAGCAAAACTTCTGTATTTTGGATCATTTGAGAGAGCCTATTTTAACACTGGAAAACTTTTAAAAGCTTGTATCGTTGGGGCTAATGGCGCAATGGGCAAGTGGCTTTCTGATTTTCTTCTTTCATCCGGACTTGACGTACTTACAATTGACAAATTTTCAGATGAAATAAATTCAGAGAACAACATAAAACAAGAAATTAAATCATGCGATCTTGTTATCTTCTCTGTACCAATGAGTTCAATCAAGGAAGTAATTAAAGAATTTTCGCCCTATATTTCCGAAAATGCACTTATTGTTGAAAACTGCTCTGTAAAATCAAATGCACTCTCAATTCTTGAGAGCGCATTTACTGGTTCATTTGAAACACTTGGAATCCATACAATGTTTGGTCCGGACACTAGCACAAGCGATCTTAAGGGCAGGAATGTTATAATCTGCAAAACAGGAAATTCAGGAGAAAGAGCAATAGAGCTTGAAAATCTATTCTATAAATTCGGAGCGAACATACACTACTCTCACATAGAAGAGCATGACCGGATAGCCTCGCTCCTTCAAGCTCTTTGTCAATTTGCTTCACTTGGCCTTGGACAGGTTTTTTCTGAGCACAATATCTCTGGCGAAACACTTTCTGCCTTTCTTACTCCAAATTCAGAACGAATTCTTACCTCAATAAACAGGGTCATCTCTCAATCTTCTACTCTTACCTTTGACCTCCAGAATGAAAATCCCTATTCCGAGGAGATAAGAAATGCGCTTATAAGCGCTCTTCAAACAATCAGCAAAGATATAAAGAGCCCAGATCAGCTTGAACGGCGAATTAACTCGCTCAGAAATTCATTATTGAAAGAATAATTTGCGAGAAGGCGGTATTTACTAATTAGAGATTTCTTTTACTGATCCAGTAAGTCTATCTCTAAAATAGCACCATCTTGCTACACCATCCGCTCATATTCAGGCTCAAAATATTTAGTGTCATTTGGTGCTACAATGACACCTTCAAGATTACCCCAGTTAAAATTGACTTCAGGAGCATTATAGGGAATACGCCCCTCGTCTTTAGGATCATAGACTTGGCTCGTCACATAAAACAAGTGCGCTTCTTCAGACATTACTCGACAGCCATGAAGTACACCCATTGGTATTTTCACAACAGCTGAAAGCACATCATTACTACCCCCTTCACCAAGTAAAAAATCCTCACTCACGTTAAAAGTTGGACTTTCAGGTCGATTATCTACAAGTCCAACCCTTAAAAGACCCATTCCTACATACCACCAGTCAATTTGTCGATGATGGTAGTGCCAGGCCTTTATTGTATGCTGAGCCATTTTACTGTGACTCCACTGCTGAAATAAAGGTGGCTCACTTTTCCCACCAGCAGCCGTAGCAGAAGAAAAAAATGAATCAGTATCTCTTATGATTTCCCTAAAAAAACCCCGATCATCGGCATGAGTCCTTAGGTGTTTAATAATAACGCCTGAAATTTTTGAGCTGTAAGCATCCGTACTCATGTGATTATCCCATAGTGCCGATTAGTTGTTACGGAGTTTCCTGGATCAAAAAAGTTTATTACCAAGGAAACTGCTATCGTGTTATAGTTTCAAAACAAATATATATCCAGTATCAAAAATCACTACTTAACCAGCAAGGAGAACGCATGCACAAAAAACGAGATGATTTTGGTGCAAAATCTAAAATTACTTCTAAAGCAGGAACATTCAATTATTATTCTCTTAAGTCGCTGGAGAAAATAGGTTCTCTCACCAGACTCCCCTACTCTATAAGAATTTTACTAGAATCCGCCTTACGTAACTTTGATGGCTTTGCTTTTTCTGAATCTCATTTAAAAGAAATTATTTCCTGGAACCCAAAAGCTTCAGGAAGAAACGAAATACCATACAAACCCGCCCGGGTTGTTCTTCAGGATTTTACCGGAGTGCCCGCCATAGTAGACCTTGCAGCAATGCGTGACTGCATGAAGAAACTCGGAAAACCTGCTGACAAAATAAATCCTCTTGTAAGATGTGATCTTGTCATAGACCATTCAGTTCAGGTAGATCACGCAGGTAGAGCTGATGCCCTTAAATTGAATGAGGCACTTGAATTCAAAAGAAACAAGGAGCGATATGAATTTCTCAAATGGGGCCAAAGTGCCTTTAGGAACCTTCGAGTAGTTCCCCCATCGACAGGAATTGTTCATCAGGTCAATCTTGAATACCTATCAGAAGGAGTTTACCTGAACCGCGAAACAGGTGAGGTTTATCCTGATAGTTGTGTCGGAACAGACTCCCATACCCCAATGGTTAATGGTCTTGGCGTTCTTGCCTGGGGAGTCGGAGGAATTGAGGCAGAAGCCGTGATGCTTGATCAGCCCTTATATCTTCTTCTACCAGATGTAATTGGCATAAAGCTGGATGGCGCGCTTCAAGAAGGAGTAACTGCCACTGATCTTGTACTGGCTATTACAGAGATGTGCAGAAAAATTGGCGTTGTTGACAAGTTTGTAGAATTTTTTGGGCCCGGCCTTAACGAACTTAGCGTTTCCGATCGCTCCACAATTGGAAATATGGCCCCCGAACAGGGATCGACCGTTAGTTTTTTTCCAATAGACGAAATGACCCTTGATTATTTACGATTCACAGGTCGCCCTGACGAGATGGTAGATTTGACGGAACGATACTCAAAGGAGCAGGGACTATTTCGGCATTCAGATTCTCCAGATCCGGAATTCACTCAGGTAGTCACTCTTGATCTTTCAAGCATAGAGCCAGCACTTGCTGGACCAAAACGCCCACACGACAGGGTACTTCTTAAAGATATCGCAGAGACATTTCCATCTGTCTTATCCGCACCAGTTGGACCACGTGGATTTGGACTTAAAGATGAGGAGCTAAATAAAACAGCAAAAGTAATATGGGAAGATCGGGAAGAGGAAATCAGTAACGGATCAGTTGTTATTGCCGCAATTACATCCTGCACAAACACAAGTAACCCCTCTGTAATGCTCGCAGCTGGCCTTGTAGCAAAAAAAGCTGTTGAAAAAGGGCTTACAGTTAAAAAGTTCGTTAAAACATCTCTTGCGCCAGGATCAACCGTAGTAACCGAGTATCTTAGCAAATCCGGACTTTTGCCTTATATGGAAAAACTTGGATTTCACGTTGTAGGGTACGGATGCACTACCTGCATTGGGAACTCTGGACCACTAGCAACTGAAGTCGAAAAGGCAATTAAAGATTCCAACCTTGTTGCAGCAGCAGTTTTATCAGGCAACAGAAATTTCGAAGGAAGAATAAACCCGGCTACACGTGCTAACTATTTGGCAAGCCCACCACTCGTAGTCGCTTATGCACTTGCGGGCAATATTGGAAAGGATCTTTACAAAGAGCCTATCGGAAGCGGCAACGACGGAAAACCTGTTTACCTTAAAGACATCTGGCCAAGTCAGAATGAGATACAAGAAACTGTTAAAACCTTCGTAACCCCTGAGATGTTTAGGGAAAAATATGCTGATGTTTTCAGAGGCTCAAAAGCATGGGAAGAGATTACCACTGACCAATCAGAGCTTTATTCATGGGATGAAGAGTCTACATATATTCAACACCCGCCTTTCTTTGAGGGCATGACCTTAGATGAAACTTCTGTAAGCACGATAGAAAATGCAAGAGCCCTTGCTGTATTTATGGACTCAGTTACAACAGATCATATTTCTCCTGCCGGTAACATTGCAAAGAATTCTCCCGCTGCTCGCTACCTGGATTCTTGCGGAGTAGCCATTGAGGATTATAATAGTTATGGATCAAGACGCGGCAATGACCGTGTTATGGTCAGGGGGACTTTTGCAAATATTCGCATCAAGAATCAGTTGTTACCAGGAAGTGAAGGAAATATTACTCTTCATCATCCATCCGGTGAGCAATTAAGTTTTTTTGATGCAGCCGAAAAATATAAGAGTGAAAAAACACAATTAATAATTCTCGCCGGAAAAGAATACGGCAGTGGTTCTTCCAGAGACTGGGCCGCAAAAGGGCCCTACCTTCAAGGAGTAAAGGCAGTAATTGCAGAAAGTTTTGAAAGAATTCATCGAAGCAATCTTCTTGGAATGGGCATCATACCGCTTCAATTTAAAAATGGCGACTGCGTTTCCAGCCTTGGACTTAAAGGAACGGAGTCCTTCTCTATATTACTTGATAACAACATGTCTCCCGGTGATGAAATCAGCGTTACTGCAAAAAACCTTGAAGACGGAACCGAAAAAATATTCAGCGTAAAAAGCAGAATTGATACTCTGGTAGAACTTACTTATTTCAAAGACGGTGGCATCTTGAGAACTGTTCTGAAAAACCTTGCAAATGAATAATGTGATCTCAGTACCTTAATGCTCTTTCGTCTCATTCTCCCAGGCACTAAACGTGCCCGGTCCGAGGGTTCCATAAAATTCTATAGTAAATATTAGCTGAGGAAGAATTTTATTCCAAAATCCGACGATAGAGCATTAAGGTACTGAGATCACCTCACCCCCCTGTTTTGTTTTTTTTGATTTTCTGGAAGAAAAATCCAGTATTAATTAATGACATTGGCGTTAGAGGTTTTCAAAAATGGTAGCGTGAAATTCAAAACCACTAACAAAGTAAAACTAACAGGTGGTAGCTGATTAAGAAGCAGTTTTGTTCTCCTTGCGGATTTTGGAATAAAATTCTTCCTCAGCCATAATTCACTTCAGAATTTTACGGAACCCTCGGAGCAAGCACGTTTAGTGCTTGCGAGAATGAGCAAGGAGAATAAAACTGCTTCTTAATCAGGGAGGTGGCAAAATATTCTTATATTTACTTTCAAACTTCTAGTCTAAATGGAAGTGTTGCGAAATGGCTTTTTTAAAAATCGGGCCTTCAAGATCGAAGAAAGAGGCCTTAGGTAGACTTTTTTGTTTTACTCCTTGTATCTGGTTCGCCTCCGGCTCACAATATACTGAACGCCTATGTGGGTCTATGCAAACACGGAAAACCAAACTGCGTTCAGTATATTCACTCAGATTACTTATCATTAGCTTTTTTATTTTCAACTAACTATAGATCACTATTATTAATCAATATAGAGGAACGAACTGGGGCACTAATGCTCCACTTGCAATCTGCGCAAGGGTAACTTCGGCAATTTGAATAGCCTGATCTACAGCCAATGTACCAGCACCACTGCTACCTTCTTTAAGTGCTCCATGATCTGAATCAAGCTGAGCACCTCTAAAGGTAAGTCTGTAAACCCATTCAGCATCAGGTTTTGTAAGTTTCCCATTTGAACTGCTTTCTGTAGCTTTAAGAGAAATCTTGTTTGCATCGACTGCGGACACTCCCCTGCTTTTTGCTTCATCCACTCCCCTTAAGAATAACGATTCAAGTGCAGGATCTTTTTGATAAAGTTGATATGCTATCATAGCTGTTTGAAGATCTGCTTCAGAAACAACACCTACAGCTTTATGTTTATCTAGCAACAAACTAACACGCTCCTTAAATGACTGAGGAGTAATAGGAGGGGTTATTGGTGGGGGATTCCCCGGAGGAATAATTGAAGGCGGGTTAACTACTCCATTCTCCCAACCACCCTTTGCTCCCTTAACAAGGTTATCAATTAAAGTTGTAACAAGACCGGAAAAACCATTAGCAAGAGTCGCAAACGAATCGTTAAAATTAAATCCCCCAAGCCAACTATTGTCTACAACATTTACTGGTGGTGCTGGTATTGTTCTGGAAGCACCTCCATCCCAGGTAACTCCATTTAATTTGCCTCCCGAACCATCTGCAGCACTAATTGGCTTTAGAATAGGGTCTGAAAATGTATCAAAGGAGGAAGATGATGATGTTGGCTTTATTGAATTCATTTTTCTAATTCACTTATTTAAATGATAAAAAAGCCTGTATCATTTATTAAATGATACAGGCCTGACTGAATATTACACTTTTTCGTAAAGTGATCTGGATTCAACTTTGACATTAGCATTTACAACATTTGCGAGAAATATTTCCGCAGCCTTAAGGCCATGCCCATAATCAATTGTTCCATTACCGGCCTGACTAGCTATTGAGACAGTATTTGGATCATCATCAATTTGCGCAGCCTGAAATGAAATACTGTAAACAAAGTCTGCTTCTTTCTTGCTTATTAGGTTTTTTTCCTGGGTATAAATAAGTGCTTTCTTTATAGACTCAGCTCTATCTACCCCCTGAGAAATAAGCTCCTCACGTTTTGAAACAAATGCTTGCTCAGCGGCCTCACTTTTTTGATAAAGTTGATAAGATGCAACACCTGCCTGAATATCCGCCTCGTTTATTTGTCCGGAACTACCTTTGGCAATAACCTTAGGTACCCTGACTGCGAAAGTTTCTTTCGGGCTACTAGCTCCATCACCAACACCTGGCTTTCCTGGTTTTTCAGGAACTGGATTTTGTCCTCCTTCAACTGGTGGCGAAGGTTTTTTAATTGTTTCAATTAGCTCCCTAATCTGCTTTAGAAATCCCTCCATCATCGTTTTAAATGAATTTACAATCTCAGTTAAACGAGCTTCAAGACTTCCATCTTTAGACTTATCAGGCTCTTTATCGGGATTCTTGACGGGTGGCTGGGTTATACCATCTTTTGGATCCTTACCTCCTACTGCACTGCAATCATGTTTCTTTTCTGATGCCTTGCAATGCTCTGGTACTTTCTTCTCCTCTTCTGGTTTGCATTTTGACTCACAAACAGGCTTTTTTGTTCCACAATCACGCTTATCAGAAGAAACAGGTTCATTTGCAACGTCACTGGGAGGATTTTTGGGAGGTCTTTCACAGACAGCTCTATCTGTCTCTGGCTTTGGATACCAGCAAACAGTTGGCGAAATTGCATCATCCAGAGTAACTGGAAGTCCGGTATCAGGCTTGATTGTAGTATCAGTAATCGGCAATGGATTTCCAGAATCGAGATTTTTTTCGGGAGACACCCCGTATACGCTTCCAGCGTTAATGTTTACACTTATATTCATATTACCTAACTCCCCAAATTATGATTTTTTACTATGACGGGTAGCCCCTCATTGAGTTATCGCTGATCAGGACATTTTTTTGCAGGCTTATGCAAAACTAATAATTATGATAGAAGGTACTAAAATAATCAGAGGCCTTGTTTTATGAAAATAACTAATAAATTTATAGTATTTGGGCTTATAGTCTTTATCCTGATTCTGATAAATCTCGGGCAAATGAATCTGGACCGAAACAGCCTAATGAATGAAGAGATTATCAGCTCTACATCAGAGACTTCTTCCATTCAAAACAATGCTGCAAACAAGATTTTGGACGAGAATGAGCTAACAAATATGCTAGAGTCTGCGAGTAGTGCCATGAAAAGCACGAACCTTGATAAGGCAAAGGAGATTCTATCAAACATTTTGGAATCTGACCCGGAAAACATGGACGCAATATATGGAATGGGCGAACTTTATAGCAGATATGGCGACATGGAAAAGGCAACTGAGTATTTTCATGACTACTTAAATGTGTCAGATAATTCTGGTAAAAACATTTCGAATAGGGCTTCCCTCACTCGACTAATTGAGGATCCGAACCTTCATTCTCTTCGCTCAAGTCCATCCTTTCATAATCTTCTAAGAATTCACGATACTACAATAGAGGAAATGGAAACACATATTACCGCAAAACCCATCCAGCGAGATTAGAAATATGCGCCTGATAATTGTTCGACATGGAGAGACAGATTCAAATACCTCTCAAATACTTCAAGGTCATCTGAATAATGAATTGAATGAGAGAGGAAAGTCTCAGGCTTTTGACCTTTCGTTTCGCCTAAAGAATGAAAAAATAAACCATATCTACTCAAGCGACCTTGCAAGAGCACGTCAAACTGCAGAGCCAATATCCCATATCCTGAAAATTCCTATATTTTTTCGAAAAGAGCTTAGAGAGAGAAACTACGGGATATATCAGGGCGAACTCATTAATAAATACGAAGAGGACTTGAGACTTAGCGGAATACCTAGGTATATATTTAGACCAGAGAATGGAGAAACCTTTATTGAAATGGAAGCAAGAGTTTCAGATTTTATTAGATTTCTTAAAATAACTCACAAAGAAGAAACTATTCTGATAGTGTCACACTCAGGGACTAACCGCATTTTGATCAAATTACTTCTTAATAAAGACTTTTCGGAATTAAGCACAATAGGCCAATCCAACGCCAGCATCACTATTCTTGATCTAGAAACAGACGGCTTGGTTGCTCCTGAGCTTTTGAACTGCACCAATCATCTAAAATCAGAAAATTCCATTTTTGGATTACTATCAGAATGAAAATAAATATTCGCCCCGCCACCCAAAACGATCTTTCTGAAATTTTAAATCTGTACCATGAGCTTCATGAGTCAGAACCCGTAATGGAAATCAACACTGATATAATCTCTGTCTGGTCTCAAATTCTTAGTGATGACAGGCTCGAATGTTTTGTTGCTGAAGTTGAGAATAAAGTTATTGCGACCTGCATTTTAGATATTGTGCCAAATTTAACAAGAAATGCGCGTCCCTTTGGAGTTCTTCAAAATGTAGTTACCAGTAAAAATTACAGAGGAATGGGAGTTGGAAAAGTTCTAAACAAACATGCGCTTGACTATGCCTGGAGCAAAAACTGCTATCAGGTTCTTGTTCAGACCGGCCGTCCCAAAGTCACAAGCTTCTATGAAAGCCTTGGCTTTCGACGTGATAAAATTGGACTAGTCGCAAAACACCCTGAAGCCTGCTGCTTTAAAACCGATGGAGTATAAGTTACATAACCAATGGCTAATTTCAAGTCAGCCAACAGAAATAATTTATATTTGTTAACCAAACCAGGATCTCATCTAGGATGAAATTAAGCATAGTCACAACTTTATACAACTCTGCCGAGTTTATTGATGAATTTTACAAAAGATCGACTATCATTGCTAAAAAGTTTGCTGGTACAGATTATGAAATTATTTTTGTAGACGATGGCTCTCCTGATGACTCTGGTAAAATCGTAAAAAATATCATAACTAACGATAAGAACGTTATTCTAGTTGAACTCTCACGTAACTTTGGACACCATAATGCTGGTATCGCTGGAGTTAGAATTAGCATGGGTGATTTCGTGTTCTTCCTTGACTGCGACCTGGAGGATGAGCCGGAACTATTAGATAGGTATTACGATGAAATGCTAATAACTGATGCTGACATAGTCTATGGAATTCAAAACGATAGGCAAGGTAACCTATACAAGAAGTTTTCAGGATTAATCTTTTATTACATATTCAATGCCTGCTCTGAAATTAAAATTCCACATAACATAACATCTGGAATGCTTGGCAGACGCGACTTCGTTAATGCCATTAATAGACTTGGTGATAAAAATCTTTTTATTCCGGCAAATTTAGCTTGGCTTGGATTTCGAACAGCATTTGTTTCAGTTAACAGAAAATTAAGAGTAGGTAAAACTAATTATACATTATTTAGAAAGCTAAATCTTGCTTTTAATGCAATAACATCTTTTACTGCATATCCTTTGAGAATGATATTACTGGTAGGAATCATCCTTTCTTTTACTTTTGGTTCTATAGGATTATATATCGTTATCAACAAGTTTCTATATAATGGCAAAATATTCGATAATTGGTCCATAATTGTTTCAATTTGGTTTATTGGAGGATTGGTAATATTATTTATGGGAGTTATTGGAATTTATCTTTCCAAAATTTATAATGAAGTAAAAGATAGGCCTCAATATTTCATAAGAAAGGTGTACCAGATGAAAGACTAAAACCCTTACCTTAGGAGAAATTATCTTGAAACCAATAGTGATATTTGGAGTAGGTGAGTTTGCTGATCAGGTTTTTTATTACTTTAAAAAAGAAAGTCCCTATGAGGTAGTTGCTTTTACCGTTGAGTCAACTTATATCAAAGAGGAAAAGTTTCATGGCTTGCCTGTCTTGCCGTTTGAATCTATAGAAATAGATTTTCCATCAACCCATTATGATATGTTTATAGCGGTCGGTTATAATAATCTCAACAGGGTCCGCGAAAAATTTTTTTTGGAAGCAAAACAAAAGGGCTATAAATTAGTAAACTACGTTCATCCAAGTGCTTTCCTCGCTCAGAACTTTTTAATGGGAGAAAATTGCTATCTTCTACAAAGAATATCAGCACTGCCTAACTCTAGAATTGGCAACGGAGTAATTTTACATACAGATTCAGGGATGGCACACGATTGCTATATTGGTGATTTCTGTTTTTTTTCTGCTGGATGTTGCATCTCAGCCAATGTTTCGTTTGGACCATATTGTTTTGTGTCAATAAACACAACATTTAAGCCTGGTATTAAAATCGGTCATTCAGTTATAATTGGAGCAGGCTCCTTAATTTTGGAGAATGCCCCGGATGAGAGTGTTTATATAGAGCAGGGCACACCCCGCATGAATAGAAGCAGTAAATTTTATAAAAAATTCATTTAGATTTTGGAATGATAGATTACTATAAATACAAAATCATATCCTTGATTGTATCGTATTGGCACTAAATATAAACACTGACATGGGACAACACCTAATATAAAAGAATTTTAAGTTCTAAAAATATTATTAAGTGACATACTTTACTTTGAGGTCCTAGCCCTTCAAATAATCAAACCCTAAAAAGACCCATTTGATTTCTTACAAACTGATCGGTAAAAATTGGCGCTGAGTCATATCCAAGCCAGTCAATCATCTCACTAAATGGATTTCGGTAATCAGTACTTGGAACTATCCAGTTTCGGCTTTCAGAAAGATCGGCATTTGAAGGCACATCTCCATACACGCCACCACTCACTGATCCACCTATTACAAGTATTGTACTCGCCCAGCCATGATCTGTGCCCCCAGAAGTATTCTGTCTCTTGGTTCTTCCAAACTCGGTAAAAACAACCAGAGCAACTTTATCCCAAAGATTAAAATTTTTCATTTCAGTAACAAAAGCACCAAGAGCAGCATCAAACTGGGAAAGTAAAGTACTCTGAGTTCCAGTTACTCCACCCTGACTTGCATGATTATCCCAACCACCCATTCCACCATAAGCAAGCTTGGCCCCAACACCAGAGCGTGCAAGCATTCCTACATCTCTTAAATATGCACCAGCACGTGTATTAGGATAAGTCACCGTTGGAGGATTATTTGTAACCAGTTGCTGTATATATGGAACCTCTTTATGCATGTTATCCATAGCCCTTCTTGCGGCATCTCGCATATCACCAGATACTTGCTTATCACTTCCATATAATTGAATAGCAACATCCTTCTGAAGCAAACTGTCACGAGCGACACCAGCCATACCTCCTTTAGAATCATCCTGAAGACGATAGCTTGCGAGATTTGATACAACTATAGCGGGATTAGTAAACCGCTCTGCCGTAAAATCAACTTTTCTTCCAACTCCCAAGGCGAAAGTATTAAACTGATCCTGCCTGAAATACTCATCACCAAGCCTTCCAATCCAGCCTCGGTTCTCTCTGCTTCTGACAGAACCAACTCCAAGACTCATAATATCCTGACTTGTAAAGTGTGACCTAGTACCTACAGGTTCTCCAGCTTTTAGAACAACCCCGACCGAGCCTTCATTGTACAAGGAATAAAGATTCTGAAGAGCAGGATGAAATCCAAATTCGCTATTAACGGCAAGTACCTGACCCGCAGGAATACCAATATTTGGCCGAATATCGTAATAAGTCCCCCTTGAAAACGGGATACAAAAACTGTTTAAATCATCACAACCGCCAAAAAGGTTAAAGCAAACAACCATATTTCTGTTCACTCCGGATGTCTGACCATATACCAGACGAGGAGCTCCTATACCAAGAGCAGCAGAACAACACGCATAGGCACCAAAAGTAGCAGAGGTTTTGATAAATTCACGTCTGGTTATTCGCTTCATAGTTAGTCCCTTGATTTCAGTTAATTAATATTATCGCATGATTAACTCATTTCAACCAATTACATAAATTACAAACTAGAAAGTTCTATAATCTTCATGCTGAGAAAGAAGCCATAGTAGCCCCGGGATTTTCTGTCTAACACGCTCAGGGTTACCTGGATCAAAAGGAGACAACGAGACAGTGCCATTAACGTTTCTTTGAGAATGCATATAATTTATTAAAGTATTTCTCTCATAATCGCTGAGCCTGACACCTAAGGCCCCAGACCAGTAATCAACCAGACGTTCAGCACTCTGCTGCACCTGCTCAATAGTGCTTACCTCGAAGGGAATTAATTGGCTATAGTTAAAATCGGGTTTTACGGTTTCAGCCCTGAATAATATCTCCCTTATAAAATTAACATATTCCGTAGACCATCCAAGAAAAAATTCGGTAAGGTTTGCTCCCTGATATTTGTTAAGCAACCAGCCATTAACAGATGGAGGAAATAATGGCTGGTAACCAAGGCCATTACCATTAAAACGGCCATATACGTTACTCACATCCACAGGAATTTTAACAGTTCTAATGAATCCGATACCAAAAGTTGCACCATCCTTTACTCTTGCCTTATATGAATCGGCGGAAAAAAGGGCGCTGGATGTCAGCAATTTTCTAATCACTGGAGCAGTTTCATAGTTACTTGAAATTAGAAGATCTCTGAGTTCATTTACCACTGAAGGACTTGGATGATCATGAACAAATGCGCTGTACAGTCTTTTGACTACCCACTCTGCAGCTTCTGGACGAGCAAGAGTATGATCTATAAGATCAGAATAACCAAATGCTCCAGAAACCTCATAAGGTGTATTCTCGAAAATTGTTTTTCGTCCAGTATCAAATCGCGATAAAACAAAAACTGCTTTTAGATTCGGATCTTGCTCTGCTGGCACCGGAGTCGTCCACCCCGTAAATGCTCGAGCGGCTTCAGAAATATCCTTTGAACTATACAACTTATAACGTCCAAGGTGCTTTGACCATTCACCAAGAGTAAACAATTCCCAGAACTCTCTTGAATAATTTTCATCTGGGGTACCCCTTCGATTCGCGTTCCCATTAAGCCAGCGAAGCATTACGAAATCAATTGTAAGTTCTTTTGCCAGAGTTCTAAAATTCCCAAGAGAATTGTCCTGAAGTAGTTTTAGGTGGTTATAACAACTGTTTGCAATTCGGTCGTCATTAACAACATTACAGGATGTAGCAAATAAATCATGCCAAATTAGTGTCATACGCTCACGAAGAGGATTTTTGGTATAAATCATGTTATAAAGTAAATATTTCTGTATACCAGCCAGTTTCATCATACCAATATCTTCATTGAAATTGTCATCAAGCCAGCGAGTAGATAGTGCATCAAGTTCAGAATCTTCCGTAAAATTCATTAGCCTGGATACAGTAGCATCTAAACCATCTTTTTGTGCATTTGAAACCTCTTCAGGGCTTGCTCCAAATCCAACCCGTGTTAACAAATGAAAAGCTTCTTCACGAGTTAGCCTGTCGCGATATTTACTAAGCGACTGGCTATTACCTATAAAACTTGATACGCCATCAGAGCCACTGCTCGACAACCCAGACACTCCGCTACTTTGAACTATTCCGGGGATTTGCATTATAGTACCAATACCACCTGATCTCTTTTGTACTATTCTAAGTAGCTCTCCAGAAAACTGACCGTCAAGTGTCTGAGAAGATACCACAGCAGTTCCAATACTGTCCGATGGAAACTCGGCATGAACACCAATATCTGCTGTTGTGTTGGATCCAAGATAAAATTCCCCAGATGAAACATTCTGACCAGAATTATTAAAAAGAGAATACTCAACAGGAGATACTTGATTGGAACTTGAAAGCTTTAGCCAGTTAAACATTCCAAGAAAGGTATTAACAGGAGCCACAAGTTTTGCCCCTTTCCCGTTCACTGAATACTGGTTATCCTGACTGGCGTAGGCCCATTCAGTTTTAAGAGCCGATGTTCTTCCATAGTATAGGGACTGCGTAATCAGTCGATCTGTAGGATCATTACATACTACCTGAGCAGAGCCAACATTTCCAGTACCTGCTGGATCAATTATTTCATTAGCATACAGATGATACTGAGCTAAAGGTGAGAGAAGCACTTCATTAGTCTGCAATTCAGATCCGAACCTGTCCCGAATGATAATTTTCACTGGTATTGCCATTTTGTTGAGATTTACAACCTCAAGCCAGTTCACTGTCTTATCACTTCCCATGGTCGAAAGCTGAACAAGATTTCCAGAACAACTTCCAGCAACTGCTTGAAGCGGAAAAGCAAATCTGAACTGGCTGTCTGTTACCCCATACCTTATCACAAAAGCCTGATACTTCAGGCTCTTGTCGCTTGGAAGAACCACGTAACTTCCCACTACCTGCCCTATATCATGACCAAGGGCGATATCTATTCGGGAAGATGGAGATAATGAACTTATCTCTCTTGAACCAATATTTTCACCTAATGAATTAAAAAGCCTTAACTCTCCCGAAAAATCTCTTGAATCAAGATTAACAATTGATAGCCAGTTAAAAGTTGGCTCTGGAGAACCAGAAGGATTAAATGAATTAAATGACCCTGCCCGATCACCACTATCAGGATTCTTTACAGGCAGCGAATATGCAAAATCGTAAGGCTTTTCATCATGATTTACAGCACTTCGGTAGAAAGCAGTTCTGCATATTAGACGATCAGATTTAAGATTTTCAGATTCGGGAACATCAATTCTGAATGTACCGTAAGTGTCCTTGATATTAAACAGATCATTTAGAATAATATGCTGTGTTCCACCAGCAGATATATTCATAGGTAACGCACTAATAAGACTTCCGCTTGATGAGTAAACAGAAAGAGTTGGGCTTAGTGGATATTCACCTGCATTATCACACTCAACAATATTTATCTGATTTAGAAATCCGTTATAAAGTCCTGTTGCAGGATAAAAAGTACTTTCTGCATAGATGCTTGTGGCCAGGCTTAAATTTAAGAATGCAATACTGAAAATGAACAAACAGGGCTTACAACAATATACTCTTTTTAATAAGGCAAAAGTATAAGAGTCTTTAAGGGACAAATTCATAAAACCTCAGGATTATTATTAAGCCTTTGAAATACAAACGCCACAACAACATCCTCATCCCAGCATAGACTTGTCCCCCTTAAGCGATAACATGCTTCAGAAATAATCTTCAGTTTGTTAAAAATGAGAATTTTTCCTAAAGTGCAATTATCAGGCCTAATAAACGATTAGATTAAATAATATCCAAAACAAGCTAATTTAACTAACTTTATATATCTAATTTACGAAGTGAAGTTTTATTTTGCCAATTTGAGTTGGAGAAGAAATTAGGTAGTCTAATTCCTCATACCGCATTTGTTGCAGGGTAATAAATTTTCCTAGATTTTTTAAAAATATCTTCCCTCACAAAACAGTTTTCTCCAATAAAATGTAATAATCACAACTTATTCCAGAATATTTGCTTAGTTATATTTAAATACGAAACTAAGAAAAACTCTAACGCAGATTATAATTATATTTAGGTAATTGGTCGATTAACATATTTTGAGATGGAAATATAAACATATGAAATCATACAAGGAAATTTTTATGACTTCGAGAATGCACATTGCTCTATCTGCTGCATTATTTTTTTGCACCCTTGGCACTTCAAATGCAAGCGACAACTCTGATATAACTTGCAGTGCAAATGAAGTAAAAGTTTGCTTCTCTGATGGAGCATGTACTTGCACTGTTCGACAAATTCCTCTTTCAGATAAAACACCAGTAATTAATGAATGCTTAGATATTGAGGACTCCGGCGCTTGTGATAATTGAAACTCATAGTGACCAGTTTAAAAATCAAAATGGCTTGGCACTATTTAGTGTAATTACGGCAATTGCAGTAATTCTTGTTCTGATATCAACCTATCATACCATAACAAGAATAGAGCTAAGCTCAAACTATGCTTCAATTGCAAGCAAGCTTGGATTTTTTTCTGCTGAAGCAGGTTTAAATTTGCGGGCTTCAGAAATTAGAGAAAAATTTCTTGGATATAATCGGCCAAGTGGAACAAGTCCTGATTCTACAGGTGCTTGCAAATCAGGAAATAATGGATCCGGTGATTTTAGTTGCAAGAGTTTTACATTACCAGACTCCAAACACTCCTCAATTAGCTACATCGAAGAAGAACCTGGCAATCCCCTAATGCTATCTATTCCTCCGGGAGAGCTATATCAGGGATTAAATGCACAGGAATACAGGTATAGTGCTATATCCCAAGGCATAGGACCAAAGAATCAGGTTGAAGCAATACTTGAACTAAAATTTAAAAGCCGCCTTGTCCCTCTTTTTCAGTTTGCTGCATTTTACAACAAAGATCTTGAAATACTTCCAGGCCCCTCAATGACTCTTGCTGGACCAGTTCACACCAATGGTCAACTTTATTTAAATTCTGGAAATCAGTTGAGTATTGATGGCCAGGTAACAGCTGCTAAAGATATTTTTCGTGGACGAAAAAATACCTCGGTCTGCGACTCCAAGAACGTTAGAATTAAAGACCCAAACAACTATAAAACACTTCTTAACCCGTGCGCGACAAGAACTTTGGTTACTGAGGCTATGCTAGCACCATGGAATGGCATGATAAATTCAAATGTTACCCCAATTGAAGTACCATCCGCAGATATCCTTTTACCAAGTCAAAACTCAATTTATTGGACCAAAGCTGATGCCAGAATCATTCTTTCATTAAAACCAGACAATACCGTTGAAACTACTAATTCAAGCCTTGGGGTTGAAGTTAGAAACGCTGATAACACTATAAATGCCCCAGGAACTTTATTTCTTGAAAACTGTGCTGGCTCCATTGGGGAAAACCCTGCCAACTCAAATAACGGTAAAAGCATCGGAAATACAAACGCTTTTAGAAACAATAGAGAAAATAGAACGATCAGAATGCTGGAAATTGATATGGGAAATTTTCTTTCATGCGCACGCGATTCGAGTTTTTTTGGAGCTGGGAAAACCCTAGGAGACGACACTGAAGGTGGATTAGTAATTTATCTAAGTGTGATGGGTCCAAATAGCAATTTAGCACCAAGTGGTTATGGCGTAAGAATACGAAATGCGGCTCAAATAGCTCCCCATTCAGGCTTTTCAGAGCCAGTTAAAGGGATAACTCTTGTTAGCGACCAGGCAGTTTATCTGATGGGTCACTTTAATTCAGTCGGTAAAAAGCCCGCAGCGGTTCTTGCTGACACCATAAACATTCTATCAACAGCATGGGGCACAAATGATGCTAAGAGCAACCAGGCTCTTGGAAACAGGATAGCAAATCATACCACCATAAACTCTGCCTTTCTAGCAGGAACAGATACAACTGGAGGAGTAGAGGGAAGTGGTGGGCAAGGGGGCTCATATAACGGCGGCCTTGAAAACTATCCGAGGCTACATGAAAACTGGACAGGCAGAACTCTAACTTATTACGGCTCTTTTGTTAGCCTTGGAACTCCTTCACGCTCAAATGGACCATGGGTATATGGAGGCATGCAATACGAAGCACCAAACAGAGATTGGCACTATGATACGGACTTTAATGATGCCGCCAACTTGCCTCCTATTACACCGCGTTTTGTATATCTTAAACAACAATTATTTCACAGAAACTTTGACCAGCAATGATTTCAGACCCATCTAAACAACTATCAAAAAGAGTGAATCCATATGAGTCTGGATTCACTCTTTTTGAAGTACTTATTGCAATTGTAATTAGCTCAGTGGTATTTCTTGCGCTTTTTAGTAACTTTAGAGCCCTTGAGAGACCTTTATATTCAGGAGCAGAAATTACCTCTGGTTTCTTTCGGCTAGCAAGAGCAAAAGCAATTTCACAAACTCAAAGTGTTCTTGTACTCCCTGCTTCGAATAGCTCCCTTCATGTAAAAACTGGAAAAAACTGCACTGATGCCAGGAACTCTAGCGACCTTGAGTCTGATTTATCCCTTCAACTTCCATTCGGGGTCTATTTCTTGTCTATTGAATGGGACATATGCTTTACCTCAAGGGGATTTATAGATGACTCAACAGAATTTAACCTTGTAGACAAAGATGGCAAGCAGCTTAAAATTCAAACTTTTCTTGGAGGGACAACCAAGATTATATGATAGACTTAAATAATAATGACAAGATTAATCAATCAGGTTTTTCACTTCTTGAAGTAATTGTTGCAATTGCAATTTTTGCTCTTGCATTTTCAGAAATTCTTCCTGCATTTAATAATTTTACAGCCAGAAATTCTTATTCACATATTAGAGTTGCAGCTATTCAGGCAGCCGAGCAAACCCTTGACAAGCTTCGCTCAATTAGCCCATCCTCTCTTCCAACTTCAGGAAATGACGAGGGACAAACAGTAAATATCGGCAAATACTCTTTTGATGTAACCACATATTATTGTGAGCAAGCAAACCTTTGTAGCAGCATATCAACAAGACAACTTAGAGTTAACGTAAAGAATAATGGGAAAAGCATTGTTAATATCCAAACGGTTTTTACCGCACTACAATAAAGAATCCGGCTTTACAATTACGGAGATATTGATAGCGGCGTTTCTCGGGATTTTGGTTACAAGCACCGCTTACACTGCGCTGATAATTCACCAACGCTCGGTTCTCAATGATATAAGTAGAACAAGACTAAGCCAGAATCTTAGAAGTGCAATGGATTTTATTTCAGTTGATTCGAGACAGGCCGGAGAACAACTACCCGGAATTTTTCCAGCTATTATACTTGAAAATGGAGAAGCTGAAGGATCTGACACGCTTACCTTAAGACGTAATATTTTATCAGAAGAGTTTACTATATGCAGCACAATAAACGCAGGTAGTAGTACCAGCTTAATATCACTTGTTTCTAATGATCCAGGAACTCCTCCAGTTTGTGTTTACGGCTCTCAAGCAGTTGCTTTAAATACCTGGGAACAGCATCGAATCAAGGAAGGAGGATCATTTAAGGCCTACATATTTAACGTAGGAACAAGAAAGGGAGAGTTCATAACCGTCACAAGCACCACAGATTCAGGCGCACAAATGACCCTTAGCATTGAGAACCAAAACCTTATAAATGAATATCCGGCTTATACCTCCGTAGTTTATGCAATTGAAGAGTGGAAATACTCACTTGATCCAGACAATATTTTAAAGATCACCTCGAACGAAGATGAGAACGATATAAAAAATATAGCATTTGATATTACAAATTTTAGTGTAGAAATCACGCTAAAAAACAATACTACAGTGACTGAATTTATGGAGACAGAGAACTGGAGAGATATATCAGGTATTAAAGTGACTTTAAATGGCAAAACAAGTACCGGGAAAAAAATCCTGATAGACTCATTGACTTCAACTTTTTTTCCAAGAAATATATTATCTTTATAGACCTGATGATTCCCGATACATTTTTCTAAGTCTTTCAATAACAATTGGTAAATGCACTAATTCTTTTAATTTCGCATGACCACTAAGAGCAATATTCCTGGAATGAACAGGATCATTTACAACGCTATCTATTATATTCGATAATTCTGATTTATTCCCAGCCCCAAAGAGATAACCAGTTACCTTATCTTCAATTAACTCAGAAATACCCCCAACGTTAGTAGTAACCAGCAAAAGCCCCGCAGAAGAAGCTTCAAGAAGTGCCATCGGCATTGCCTCAGAAAGTGAGCTCAAAATAAAACCATCACATAACTTTAAAAGATCAATTGTGTCATCTCTAAAACCAAGAAATAACACCTCATCCTTTATATCAAGCGTTTCTGCAAGATTAACCAGATTTGGCATTTCATCACCATCTCCAATAATTATTAACCCTTGAGGAATAGTTGATCGGCTTTTAGCACCGGCATATCCATGGAGTAAGGTTGCCTGATCCTTCACCTTCCTCATATTAGCAACATGAATCCAAAGCCATATCGAATCATCAGAAAAACGTTCTGGAAGTTTTTCACTTCTCTTAATTTTTAAATCCGGAGCTTTTTCTAACTCATCTGGAAAAAGCAGTGGGTTAGGAAATACAACACATTTTTCAGGCCTTGCGCCAGCTTCAATAAGCGCATCTCTGGTAAATGAAGAAACTGACAGAATTTTTCTTGAAAGTATGCTTATTAGTTTAATTTTTAGACCTGCAAAACTCTTTTTTTCAAGATGATGCACATCACCATGCTCGGTAGAAATCTGAGGGACTCCTGTAAAAAAACAGGCCATGGCAGAATAAAAATTTGAATCAAGAAGGTGAGAATGCACAAGATCAATTTTTTCTTTCCTTATTAGCCTAATCAAGCCCAAAAGCAGATCAAATTTACCAGAAGATGGTAAAACTGCCCTATTTATTTCAGCTCGATCAATTGAATCTGTTAACCAACCTTCACGAAGAGTCGCTACCATTACATCAACACCAGCCTCTCTTAAAGAGACCGCAAGAGTAAGAATTACACGCTCTGCACCTCCAGGCCCACCTGTTTCAATAAACAAAAGTACTTTCACTTACCCTCTGCCCTGAATAAATCAACAAAGTAAGAACGTAGTTCATAAATAAATGGACTAAAATCATTAATTCTGAAAACTTCAAAACAAGTATTTTTTGAAAACAGAAAAAGTGCGTTTTCAAAAAATACTTGTTTCAAATATCTAAAACCACCTCTCTTTAACTGGATCAAAAAATGATCAAAAGTCCCAAGCTCCCATCTTAATTTTTTGCCAACTTCATAGGTTGACTTACCTAACCCTGAATCTGGCAACCCTGTTTCTGACAATGAGTCCTTAACTTTTAATAACTCCCTTGGGAAATTACATCCACAATCAATAGCAAGCTGAAGAGAACCCCAAAAGCGTGGATTGATTTCCATCAGATAAAGTTTTCCATCATAATGCCTCTTGAACTCAACCATAGCCACTCCATCCCAATTATAATGGGAAAGCAGTTTGTGAACTTTCTCCATAAGCTCCTGTGGAAGTGGAATACTTTCACTTAAGACACTTACACCACCTTCCGGTGGTTTTTCCAGGATGCGACGATGCGAAAAATCAAGAACACACTTTCCTTCTCTATATAAACAGAAAATTCCTACTCCTTCTCCTGAAATTACTTCCTGAAGCAAGTACCTACAATAGAAACTGGAAAGCGGTTTAAAAAAATCTCTTACATCTAGCCATGACGAAACAAGCTTTCTTGGCAAATTTAGCTGAGTTTTATTTTTATTAATGATCTGAACGCTTTGCCCCGGTTTTAAAATTGAAGGAAATGATGAATAGTCACCGGTCTTAAACTTACCTTCAGAATCTGCACAATCAGAATCAACAAACATATTTGATTCAAGCTCGGCTGTTCGTGGAACAGGAATTCCAAAACCTTCTGCAACTTTGAGCAATTGACTCTTGTCCTGAACCTTGAATAACGTTTGCGAATCAACAAATGGAAATATGGTTAATTCCTTTATTTTATCGTAGTCAGAGGCGAGAGCCTGAAGACTCGAATCCTTTGTAACAATAAGTGCATAAATATTTTCTGACCTTAAAAAATCAAGTACCCAATTACGACACTCATCGGGAGACACAAGAGAGCATGGACACTTAATACTCTGAAATGCATATTTACTTGATCCGGCGAGAGATCTCCCATCTCTCATGGAAGATGCAACAAGAATAGAATATCCCTCTTTACCAAGGGATCTAACTACTGCAAGCGAGCTTCTGGTTTCTCCATCAAGCACCAAGACCTTTTTATTTTTCATTCTAGTTCAACTCATATCAAATCAGACAGCACAAACTCTATGGCAAACTTCTTGTCAAATAGGATCCCAGAATTTTAGTAAGTGAAAGTGGGAGTTTTTTCCAAATTTTAACAGCAAGAGAAAAAGAATTATTTTGTGGGCTGATATCAGGCATCTCTCCATCAAAAACCTGATAGTACCAATAGAGCGGTACGGGAACAGAGCCCCACTGCTCCTTGAATTTGAAAGTTCCAGCACCAACACTTGATCTTCCAAAATCAAAAAATGAATAACCATCCTGGCAACTTTGTTTTATAATTTCCCAATACAACAACATATTGGGAGCGATCTTGCTATATTTCCTTAAGGATGATGCCCAGGGAATTTCAACCACATTATTCAAACCAACTGTTATACCAGCTGCTATTGGTTCATCTTTATATCTAACAATAGTAAGTCGTGATTTATCTCGAAAAGCATTCAGAGTTCTCCAGAATAACTTTTTAGAATAAACCGGAGTCCCAAGAGATTTCATATTCTGGGAAAACACTGAATAAAAATCATTAATTTGTTGTGAGCTAACCTCGTTTCCCAAATATGACTCAGCAATACAGCCTTCTTTGGTTGGTTTTCGAATCTGACTTCTTAACTTTGGAGGAAATGACGAAAATAGACTTTCTGGTTCCAAATTTAAGGAAAGTATCATTGCAACTTTGTGAGAACGTTCTTCAAAATTGGAAAGCGCATTCAAGTGATCTAGCTTCTCTCTGCAACGAAGTTCTATATAGCGAGCAGAGACGCCATTAGAGCTGTTATCAGGACTTTTAATTAAACCTGTTGCCGCTTCTAAAAGTGATCTCCACACATCATCAATTTCTAACTTCTCAAATGAGTGATCAGAGCTTACAACTACTCCGCCTCCGTTCAGATAGGGAACAGAGATCAGAGCCGATCCAAAAATCAGACTCTTAACAAGAAATAAAGGAAGAACACCCTTTATGTTCCCTGATTCATCTTCAGCTATTAAATATAGTGGATGGTGATTAAAAGTTTTTCTGAGAACAGAGCGCCAGCGCCAGTCATTTGCAGGGTGAGCGCCGGGAACTTTTGACAAAAAATTCTGCCACCTCGGACCGTCCTCGTCAGATGCATTCTTTATTATTATTTTCACTGCAGTAAACTATTTTAAGCAATTTATATTCCCGACTAACAGAAGGGTATTATTAACCAATTATAGTAATATGAAAAGACCCAGATAGAGCTATTGAATAAATAAGGTATACATAAGTGTAGAAAAATTAATCATGGTTACCATCATTTACTCACTATCGGGAATTAGCTATCTATCGTCTTGCCGAAACTTTGATATTCGCACTTTATGACTCTTGAAAATAGAATTTTAAACGACCTTAATACTCTAGATAATCTTAAACTACTAAGAGAGCTACCATCAAAAGACCAAGTTCATCGCATATACCTGGACCTCTCACATAATGATTATCTCGGTTTTGCTACTAATCAGAAACTACATCCTGAGCAGTTAAAAGCACCCACAACAATTAAGTGCCTTGGGTCATCCTCGTCCCGAGTACTGGCCAAATATCTTCCACTTCACTCTCAACTAGAAAGTTCTCTTGCCAATTTTCTGGGCTTTGAGGACTCCCTTCTTTATGGCTCAGGGTATCTTGCGAATGTTGGGGTCCTTTCGGGATTAATAAAGAGAAATGATTTTATATGCAGTGATCAACTGATACATGCAAGTCTAATTGACGGTATAATCCTGAGTAGAGCCAAAAACTTCAGATTCAGACACAACGACCCAAACTCACTTGAAGATATTCTAAAAAAAGCTGCTAACAGAAGAAATAAATCATCCGAGCTCTTTATTGTAGTCGAGTCTGTCTACAGTATGGACGGCGACATTGCTCCATTACCAGAAATAATCAAACTTGCCGAAACCTACGAGGCAACTCTTGTTATTGACGAGGCTCATGCCATTGGTGTTCTTGGCAGAGAAGGTAGAGGCATTTTTTCCCTGAATAATTCGAAGTTACCAAATGTTATTCTTCTCGGTACTCTTAGCAAATCCCTTGCAGCTTATGGTGGCTTTGTTGCCTGCTCAAAGAATATAAAGCGGTACCTACTAAGTAAATCAAGGAGCTTTCTTTTCTCAACAGCACTTCCTGAGATAATTCCCGACATAGCCTTAATGGCCCTAGAAAAAATATCTGCCGAAAAGAATCTGGGCGATTTACTTCTAAAAAAAGCAGATCACTTCAGAAAATCTTTAATAAATGCCGAGGTCCCATTTACTCCATCAGAAACCCATATTCAGCCAATTCATCTTGGGGACGAAAATCGCACCCTGGCCCTTTCCACCAACCTGCTTTCAAGGGGCATCCGAGTGCCGGCAATTAGACCTCCCACAGTACCAGCCAACACTTCAAGACTTAGATGCTCAATTAATCTTACTTGTGATAATCTCGCTCTGGAACAATTCGCTATGGAGATAGCGAATTGGCTTAAAGCGAATCGCTCCATCTAAACATTTCAAATGCTTAGATGCTATCCAACTTATCCTACTGTACTCATTTCAATCAAAAAATGACTCGTTTTACAACATAAAAGCCATAACACTCTCAGGGACAGTGTAATTTCCAGAGGATGGCGTGAAACAATCTACAGCTACACAGCTTAATCTTCAAGCAGCCTATTTTGACGATCGTTATGAGCTGGATACAAGTATCGGACGAGGTCGAGGAAGTATTGTTTATCGGGCTAGAAGAGTTGGGAAAACAAACTCATCAACAGATGCCGAATCAAGCCTTGCCTTAAAAGTCTTGCTTGGAATTCACAAAAATCCGCAGCAAAGCATAAATCGGATTAAACGTGAAGCAAGAGCCCTCCTCGCTTGCGTGTCACCTTCAATAATTCGTATATTTGATTATGTGGCAAGAGAGGACATCTGCTACATCTCAATGGAATACGCTGAATTTGGTGATTTGAAGCACCTCTTTGACAGAGAAGATACCATTTTGTCTTATCAAGCAATCTTGAAACTCGTTCAGGGAATACTGAATGGTGTTCAGACAATTCACTCAGCCGGAATAATTCATCGCGACCTCAAGCCTGAAAATTTTCTTCTAATGAAAGACTATCAGGTTAAAATCGGTGATTTCGGCATTTGTCTTCTACCTGGCGAAAAAGGACTGCAGGCTATTCCAGATGGCGTTGTTGGTACTTTTGATTACGCTGCTCCAGAGTCTCTTAAAGGATCAGGATATTCCAGACTCTCGGATCTCTATTCAGTCGGAATTAGTGCATTTGAATTATTAGCAGGATATCTGCCATTTTCAGATAAAACTTTGGCAGCATCAATCAAAAATAAAACTTCCGGAAAAATAAAAGAGCTACCAGAAGATCTTGTTGAAACATACCCTCAGATTATTCGCTTTTTCCGCTACGCACTGGCTCCAAACCCCTCTGAGCGATATCAATCAGCAGAGGAAATGGCCGAAGCTATTGAAAAAATGTTACTTGGCCAGGGACAAAGTGAAACACCTTGCAGAACTCAACCACCACAAAGTGACCAGGCTGACACACCAAGAAGAGACTTCTCTAACCAGGCAGATGCATATACAGATGATCCTGTTAAATCGAAAAATGATGACTCTATCCAACTCATTAACAGAGCGATTAATTCGCTTTCTTTTAGCACACTAGGAAAAGCCTTTATTATTTCAGTTATTGCCGGAATCATCAGCGGAATTTTTTCTCCATATTTTCTCAATTTAAGAGAGGGAAAATCAAATCAAACAAAAACAGATATAGCAGACATAAAAAACAAATTTGGCCAAAATGAAAAACAGTTAATTGTTCTTGAAAATTTTCTTACGCATTCCAGAGGCGTAGGCACACTTCACGACCTCTATACACCTGGAAGAACTTATTACTTCAGCATAACTCCGGGCGAAAATGGGAAATCGCTTTTTAGTTTATCAGTTAAAAACTGGGCTCCTGTAGAAATTGACCCCATTAACCTTCTGAAAAATGACTTTCTGGAAATTAAAGGCAAAGGCATTCTTATCAGATTAAAATTAGAACATATAGAGTATCCGCACATATCCGGAACATATGAAAACCTGATTACAGGCAAAGACGGAAGCTGGTATTTCCAGAACATCAATGAAAAATAAAAAATAATTTCATTTTATATGAAAAACCAATAATTAAAAAAAGAAAGTGAATTATTGGTAAAATCTAAAGATGAAGACAGAATCAACTACAATGGTAAAAAAAATCAGGCTAAGATAAACTATTGAGAAGCCAAATATTCTCCAGGCTAGCCTGACCTTTCTCTCTTCGATTTCTGGACTGGGAAGTTTCCTGCCAAGACATAAAAGACTATAATTTTGCCAGACAAAATAACTACCTGCTGAAAGAAATACAAAAAGAGAAAACATACTTAAATGAGAATCAGAAAGCGCGAGCAACATACTTACCGGAAGCAAGGAAACTGAATAACATAGCATCTGGAGATGGGTTGCTCTTTCTCCTGCAACAACTGGTAACATTGGAATCCCAGCCAAACGATAGTCCTCATTCTTGTTAAGTGCAAGCGCCCAGAAATGAGGTGGAGTCCATAGGAAAATAAGCAAAAACAACATAAATGCCTGAAGTTCGATTTTCCCTGTCATAGCAGCCCAACCAACCAGAGGAGGAACCGCACCTGCAGCCCCACCTATTACAATATTCTGAGGAGTAGCACGCTTCAACCACATGGTATAAATGAGTACATAAAATAGATGGCCCAGCAGAGCAAGAAATGAAGCAAGGGGATTTAGAAACTTGGAAAGAAGAAAAAGACCTGCCATACCCAATACAAATGAATATACCGCGGCAAAGCCCGGCGAAACTATTCCCTGAACTAATGGTCGATTTTTTGTTCGAGACATCAAGCGATCAATATCCATATCCCATATACAGTTGATCACACTTGCACTGGACGAAACAAGAGCACCGCCAATTACTGCGATAATAATTGCAAAGTAATCAATGCGCCCCCCAGCTGCCAATATCATTGGACAGCCTGTAGCTATTAGAAGCAAGGACATTACTCTCGGTTTTCCGAGTTCGTAAATTGCACGAATCTTAAGCAGTAAAAAAGAAAGCTCGAATCGATTTAAATTACTTGCTGATATAAGTTCCTGATGCTGGTTTTTCATAAACCCACAATATTATCGATTTGCTGAAAATTCCTGTGAAGCGGATAATTTTGCAAAATCAAATACCTTTTCAGACTCGTCCTCTAAATTATGCCCTTCACGCTCCCTTAGCATTAGCAAGGCATCAAGCTCCCGTGCAAGGCATTTATACTGCATCGCAAGCTTCTGAGACTGGCTACTCTCAAAAGCAGTCTTTTTAGAAAAGCTTAACTTGTTCTGCTCTTCAGATCTATAAACCATACTATCCAGCAGATAAATCGGGTTATTACTTTGCGAAGAATCATGCTCGTTTTTTGAGTCAAACTTGCCATTTTCGAGATAAGTGGTTCCGTCAGTTACCTCTTCAATAAAATCAAGAAATTCAGAAGACTGGTTATTCTCTTCTGCTCCTTCATCAAATTCCCTAACTGAGAGATTTTGCTTTATTCTATCCTCAGATATCTTGCGAAGCTTTGAGGCTTGCTTGCTAACCATGCTCCGAACAATACACCACTCGGGTCCCTTAATGTGGGAAGCATCAAGAACCAGCTGATTCAGACAATCAATACTCATTGCGCTACCATCCACTGGTACCACAACAAGATCGCTAATTGCCAGGGCATTTCGAACCAACACACTGAAATCTGGTGGAGTATCAATAATTATATAATCAAAACTTGGCTTTAACTCTCTTATAAGTCGTGAAAAGAGCAGCTTGAAAAGGTTGGCCCCCTTACCCCAAAGAAAATGTCTCAATTCAGCACCACCAGGCAAAAGAACAAGGTTTTTCCTGACTTCCCTAAGAAGCGGTATCTTGCTTTTTGCAGAAAAATCTACCAATGAATTGCTGCGAGATGCAACCTCAATCACCGTTGATTCAACCCCTACTGATTCCCCCTCCGCCAATTTACCGTTTCGCATTTCATAATCTGACCCAGAAGAAGAATGATACGTTGCACCAGATGACACCAAACCATTTCCCTGTGGAACACCAGGCGCAAGAAGCAAACGGGCAAGTGGCGCTTCACCCAAAGAATCAGAGCTCCTAAGGTGAGTGAAAAATCTGGTTGTATGGGCTGTAGGATCAAGGTCAATTAAAAGCGTTTCTCCACCTCTCTCGGCAAGTGCAGCTGCAACATTAAGTGCTAAAGTAGTTTTACCAACCCCACCCTTCAAAGAGGAAAAACAAATTACTCCCATGAAATTCTCTAAACTGCTCCTGATATTTATTAATCATTACCCAAAAGTTAAATCGATCCTGAACGATAAACCTCAAAAATACAAAACAATGAACACAATGTAATTCAGTATCAGTATTCAAAAAAATCATACTGAAACCTGAAAATATGATTTTCCATAAAACCAAGGATGCGTACCATAGTTAAGACAGACAAATTGTCAAAGAGATTTTTTTAATGGTTGAGGGGCTTGACAAGTATTAAAAAATAATACTTGGGAATTTATTAAAAAATATTTTTTAACCTCTGGTCTAAAAAGAATTTTAATGGCCCTAAACCAATTAAATGCTAGCCTGGCTGGTATTACCTATTGACAAGTACATTTAAGGGTTACTCAGAACGTGATTATAAATACACAGAAGTAATATAGTGTTAAGAAAACCAGGTTGATACAAGTACTTCTGCAATCCTCCCCCCTTCAGGCCAGATTTCCACTCAATATAATCGTAAAATAAACTGTCGTCCGAATACCCAGATATACAATTTCATGATCTCTGATTTTATGGTGGTCAGATTGACCCAAAAATACTAAAAGTATATCATCGCGAGTTCTGGCCCCCAAACATTCAGAGTTTGCATGAAATTAAAAAGCGGTTCGTTATATTATAAGTTGAAAGTGCTTGTAGCAAAGCTTTATAAAGCTGAGAGGCTTTATTTTTCGATGAGAACCATCCCTGAACGTAGCAGTAATTCCAAAAACAGTAATTCCAATCTCAGTAATTCCAATCTCAGTAACGCTGGAGCAGGCGGAACCGGTATCAAACCTACTAATATTAACTCTATTAACTCTGACAGAATTAATTTAGAGAATAATTTCAGAAGCCTAAAACCTGAAAGGTCTATCACAAATGAATCTCCCAACCGTATAAACTTGTCCTCTGGTCTGCTAATTGAGCATGCAAATGAAATTAGGGCGACAGAGTGGTATCAGGTTCATCATAACTTTCGCGAACGTCTTAACGTATTAATAGAAAGAGGAAACACACCTCAACTGCCCCTTGAATTGAATCGAATATGGCATGAGTTTTGTGGAGAATTTGAATTAGCAGAATTTCACCTGAATGAAGCAAGATCAGGTGCTGGAAACTCTCTTGAGAGAGAAGAATATGCCCATCTTCTTAAAATATCTTCTGAGCTTATAAGAAGAAAGGCTCGCCTTCAGGCTCTTAAGGTAATTCACGACGAGTTGCAGGTATTGATTTCACCTTTAAAGACAAACAACTCTGGCATTGAATTCGACATATATCGTGATTTGGGCACATCGCCCGACAGAGCTGACTCAAAAGTCTCCTATGCAGACTCTAATAACGGAACTAAATCAACCGAGATCAGAAATACTGCTTACTCAAATAAACTGCCAGAAACTGAAGACTCCCTGATAAATCGAGACAACTTAATCGATCAACATGATTACTCAAAGCAAAAATCGAAATACAAGTATTCTGAAATTAACAATAAAATAAATAATAAGACAGGTAATTCTTCAGGGGAGACTAAAAGAGCGGATTCATTGTCTACTCCTTCTAATGTTATACCACTGAAGCGAAAAGCAGCTAGTTAATTATCTAAAATACCTAGACCTATGATAACCAGGCTTGATGCCAAAAACCTCGAACCTATTTTCACCAGCATACTGGAACAAAACTCAGTTAAAAATATTTTGTCTTTCGGAGAACCTGGTAAACTTGTTAAAGTTGAAGGATGGGTTCGAACTCGTCGTGATTCCAAAGGAATTTCATTTGTTGAACTAAATGACGGAAGCTGTCTTTCAAACCTACAACTGGTTATTGATATCGGAAGTGGCAGTAGTAACAAACTTGATCCTGAAATACTCTCAAACCTAAGCACTGGAGCATCATTAATAGCCGTGGGCGAACTTCGAGAAAGCCCAGGAGCAAAACAAGGTATTGAACTTGGAGTTTCTGACATTCTGGTACTTGGACCGGCTGACCCTGAGACATATCCACTACAGAAAAAAAGGCACTCTAACGAATTTCTTAGAACTATCGCTCATCTTAGACCAAGAACCAATACATTTGGCGCGGTTTTCAGACTAAGAAGCCTTCTTCAATTTGCCATACATGAATTTTTCAACAAGCAAGGGTTTACCCACCTCCACTCTCCAATTATAACAGCCTCAGATTGCGAAGGCGCTGGGGCAATGTTTCAGGTAACAACACTGCCCCTTGAGAATCTCCCAACAAGTGAGAAAGCAGCTATAAATTACAATAAAGATTTTTTTGGAAAAAAAAGTTTTCTTACCGTCTCTGGGCAGTTAGAAGCAGAACTTTTCGCTCTGGCTCTAAAAAAAGTCTATACATTTGGCCCTACATTTCGCGCAGAAAACTCAAACACCCCTAGGCACCTTGCAGAATTCTGGATGATTGAACCTGAAATGGCCTTCTGTAATCTTGCAGGAAATATGAGCGTAGCTGAGGCCCTTCTAAAGTATGTAATATCTTATGCACTTGAAAATGCTTCTGAAGATATGGAATTTTTTGACAAGTGGATTGAACCAGGAATAATCAATTCTCTTAAATCACTCCTGGCTGCTGATTATGCAAGAATTACATACGATGAAGCGATTACTGCTTTATCAAAATCTGGGAAAACTTTTGAATTTCCTTGCGAATGGGGTGCCGACATTCAAACCGAGCACGAACGTTATCTGACCGAGGAATATATTAAAGGCCCTGTTTTTGTAACTAACTACCCGAAAGAGATAAAGGCTTTTTATATGCGCCTTAATGATGACGGTAGAACAGTCGCAGCTATGGATCTTCTTGTTCCAAGACTAGGTGAAATCATTGGTGGCTCTCAGCGCGAAGAACGTCTTGATGTTCTTAAACAAAGACTGATTGCCTGGAATCTCCCCGAAGAGCACTATTGGTGGTACCTAGAAAGCAGAAAATTCGGATCAGTTCCACATGCAGGATTTGGACTCGGATTTGAACGCCTACTTATGTACATGAGCGGAATCTCAAATGTAAGAGACAGCATCCCATTTCCAAGAGTACCGGGGAGTGTGGAGTTTTAATATTTATTTTTCCTGATCTCCGCTATCAACCTTGCAGATTCGGCAAGTGCCATACCCACAACCTGATCCATATTATAGTAACGATAACGAGCCAATCGACCGACGAAAGTTACATTTTGTTCTCTTTCAGCTAGTTCCTTGTACCTTTGATAAATCCTGCCTGAATCAGGGCTTGGTACCGGATAATATGGCTCATTTCCCAAGGTAAAACTTTCAGGAAACTCCCTTACGATTGTGGTAGCCGGACAAATCTGTCCGGTCGCGTGCTTTATCTCTACAATTCTGGAAAACGGAAAAGATAATTCCGGATAGTTAATCTGCATAGCAGATTGCCAGAAACCCCGTTTTCCCGAAACAGATTCTCGCTCCAGAAGTTTTGATGGCTCAAAAGATTCATGCTCAAACCTAAGAGAGCGATAAGGCAAATGACCTTCACAATAATTAAAATACTCATCAATAGGGCCAGTAAATACAAGATGTCGAAATTGAGCCTCATGTAAAATTTCACGATATTGAGTATTTAATCTTAACTCCACCCTGTGCTTAATTGACTCAAGTAGCTTTTTAAATAGCACATGATAGCCATTAAGTGGCAATGCCTGAAATGAATCATTCAAATACCTGTCATCCCTATTAGTCCTTACGGGAATTCTACCACAAACCGATGCGTCAAGTTCACGTGGATGACGATTCCATTGTTTAAGTGTATATCCTTCAAAAAAAAGCTGGAAAAACTTAATCCCTACCTGAGACACAACTACATCTTCTGAATTCTTTGGCACTCCAGAAGAAATCCGCTCCTGCTCAAGCCACAACTCAAATTCTTCAGTTGAAGACTCTCTTCCTATAAATTCTTCGAAAGTATTAAGGTTAATTGGAAAACTCCAATACCTGCCCCTTGCAAAGCTCTTTATTCGATACTTAACATTGTGCCACTCTGTAAACTGCGAAAGATAATCTCGGACCTTATCCGAGTTAGTTCTGAAATAATGAGGTCCATAAGCATGAATCAGAACCCCCGAAGAGTCATAATAATCGTGCGCATTCCCACCAATATGATTTCTTTTATCAACAATTAGCACACTTGCATCAAGGTTTCTAACCAATTGCTCAGCCATAACCAAACCTGAAAAACCGGCTCCAACAACTAGAAAGTCAACGTTAAAAGACATAAAAAAATGAATTACACTCTTAGCAATAAATCAGCATTTAAATATCGCCCGGAACAAATGCTAGCCTTAATTATCCTTGTTCAGCAAATTATAGCGAAAAATCAGATTGAGGATATTGTTATTACCTGACGAAAGATACTGAGCCCTGACAGGAAGATTATCCATAGTAACAATACTGACAGCTCCCCAGTAATTATTTGGCCTTATCCCTACAGTAGAAAAAGCCCTGTGCCAGTCAGGAAGACCCGATAATGCGCCAAAACTAAAAACTATCACAGATATAGCAGCTAAAACAAACCTTCGCTCAACAAAAAGAATCTTGAACGACCTCAATAAAAATACCCATGTTAAATATAATGCAGGGAGCGAGACTCTCATAGTCCAATCGTTCCAAACCTGTGACCGAATAAATGGAATAAAGAATAAAACTAATAATACCAGAAGATATAAATACTTCCATACAAATTCTGTTTCCTGAAGGAACTTCCATGGCCTAGCCAAACCAATGATCAGGATATAAATACCATACTCTAAAATATGAAATAGAAAAAATGCCTTGAGAAAATTGTAAGACCAGGCAATATGGGTAAAATGCAGACCCAAAGAACCAGAAGTCGCTCCAAGGTAACTAACATAAAGACAGAGAAAAATTACTAATAAAGCCATTTCCAGTTTTAGCTCATTAAATACGGGCCTCGATTTAAAAATAAAAAATAAAGTAAACGGGAGAACACCAAGCACAATGAATGGAGAGTAGAGTGGAAGCGAAGCACAAAGTAGTGAAGCTGCAGAAAATCGACGTAACTTCAGGGAAAAGATCAGGGCGGGAACGCCAATCAGTAATGCCAATGAATGTTGTGGAACCCAGAACCAGATTGATGTAAACGATGAATATTGCATGTGAATTTTGGCCCACCATTCAAGATAGTCACCAAATTGGTATATCTTGCCTTGAATAAGATAGTAACCAACAATATCAAGTCCTCCAATAAACAAAATAAAGATGCTAGACCAAATTACCCTGCACCCTGTTAAATGACTAAACCAAAATAAACCTGCAGAAATTCCAAGAAAAGTCCAAACAAAAATTGCATAAGTAAGCGCAAGAGCATAATTAGGAAAAAATTTTGCAACAAGTGAGGCTGGAAGATAATGTCCCAGATAATAAACAAGTATAAACTCTTGTCCTTCTGCTAAACCATTTCCTGAATTATAAACAACAGGCCATGGAATGTTAATCAAATCATTGAAAATAGCAGTGTGCTTTAACCAGTCGCCAGCTTGAACAGCATAGCCTCCTACTCCACTGAGATATGTCAAAGTAAACGCTAGTAAAAGAACAAAGACTAGATCGAAAACGACGGGAACCTGTTCAAAATTACCGAATTTGATCCCGAATTTGGTCTCTGTGGAATCAGACAATATAGCAGGATTTTTGGTGAAATTTTCTTTTCTAAAATATTTAACGAAAACCATTAAATACAAAAAAAACAGAATGATAGCAGGAATTAGGCGTAACCAGCCAAATACAAAAATCAACAGAGGAGTAGAAAAAAATATCACAGAAACAAGCAAAAGAAACGAGACAAAATCAAATCTAGGTTTTAGCACTAACAAAACTCACAAACTTAGTTTTTCTTGACCTTAAAAAGCTTGGACTTTCCACTTGAAAAAACTATATTAGCAATTTCACTTAGCTTTTGATCATTTAAACCTGGATACTTATTTCGCTCGTGGTTTCCAATATAAACATACCGAACGCCATATTTCTTTATAAATTCCTTGGCCTCGTTAACACTAGCCGTTTCATAAAACTTCTTAACGTCATCAACACGACGATTAACAGTATCAGGAATTCCAGTTAATTTCTCCAATCGAGAAACTGGTTTCACTGACTGATCAATAGACCCACGCCAAAGCCACTCATGCACAGGCCATCCAACGACTGTTGGAAAACCTGTAAAAGTAGAAACTCTGCCATAGTAAGAGTAGCTGTCACCTACTCCCTCAACAATAATTGGCTGTCCTGAAATATTTTTGTTCATCCAGCTTATGACAGAATGGTCATCAGCATCGATATTTTTTATAAAATTCATTCCATCCAGACTTTCGCGCGGTCGAGCCAGAAAGCTTCCGTTATAAATTGCTATGCCGCTGTAATAAAGGCTAAATAAAAACAACGCAACTGTAATACTAATATATAAAAATCGGGTCTTCTTCCTGACCTTAGACAATAAATTCCAGATGTAAACAATAACGGGAGCAAGGCATATGCTCATCAATATCCATGCCTGAAACCCAAGTTTGAACATTGTATTTGCCCTTATATGGCCCGGATATATATCCTTAATATATATAATCTCTGGAATAATAATGAGGAGAAGTGAAAATAGAAGTACCAGCCTGATAAAGTTATGGGTCAATTCAATATCACTTGAGACTTTTCCTGACTCATTCTTCCCATCATGGACTCCAGAATAGTAAAAATAGCAGATCAAAAAATAGAGATGCAAAAACCAGATTATAATCAACTGATACATAGCACTTCCCCCACCAGCAGGAACCATTCCAATACCCTTTGCGGGTGGAGAAAGAGAAATCCAGAAAGGCAAAAAAGGTAAAATTGAAAATACAAGTGCAAGAGCAGAAATAATTCCTGTCTTTATCAGTACACCTGGATCAAAATAGGAAAAGGGTAATTCTCCGGATTTGATTAAGGCAAAAACAGTCCAGGTCGAAAAACCAAATAACAGTAAATAAATTGCATAATCCCAGGCATTAGATGGATAGCAAAGTCCAATAAAAAACGAGAGGCTAACAAAGTGGATAAAACTTTTACTAAAATCTAATCCTTTATAGATACTAATAAATGCAGAATAGAAAAGAGCCACTAAAAGCAAAGCCAGTGGTATATTTGAAAGATGTGCATGAAGATCATTTACTACAAAACTATAAAGCGGAAATTCATGAATGGTAAAAGGGATGTATCGTGTTGCAGCAGGATAGTGATAGGGCATTTCACTTTTAAGAAACAAATCAAACTTGGTATCAAAAGTTAAATTTATAAACCTTACCAAACGATAAAACATGTAATGAAGATTACCTGCCAGAGGCATCATAATCGCACCTAAAACACCTGCAATCTTCGCTCTTCCATCAGCTAGACCCAGGCCCCCTGCTATAGCAGAACTTATTGAAAATGCACCCGAAACAGCAAATGCAAGTACCAGAGTAGTTTGCAAATTAAATGATATCTGTGGTTCAACAAAAGTGATTCGGGAAATAAATGCTGCCAGATAATGAGTAAAGTAGTAAATATTAACTGTTTCTCCAGCAAAGAAATGATCTAGCGGGGGAAAGTATTCACTCTTGTAAGAGGAGAGTAAAAACCCGTAATCCATAAATTTTTCAAGCCCGTTTATTGAAGGATGATGACTGCGAACCTCAATCCAGCAAAATACCGCAAGAAGAAATAAGACCTCAGAAAATATGGAGAATGAATTTTTGTTTTTTCCAAAAAACAAACCCACCATATCTCTTGCCATTATTTTTACGCGAGACCTGCTCCAGGAACTACCAATTCCCCAGGTTAAAATAAACAGAATGAGGGGAAACATAATAAACGCATAACCAGAAAAGCTTATCAGCCTTAAAGAAACAACAAACCATACAACCCAGGCAGAAAGAGTTAATCCAATAATTTTGGAAAAAACCCAGCCACGATCCGGAAAAGATTGAAAAAGTCTGCTGGCCACAGGCCAGGCAATTATCGCAAATATATGAGTTATTATGATGTACTTGAGAGTATCCATTTCTTGATCCTGACCAAAACATTAAAACCTAATACATTGGTTCTTAACTTTGAGAATAATTTATATCAGCATTTCTCAACTGTCTAAATAGTTTAAAACCATGTCTTACGAAAGAGAATGTTTTAATGCTTGCAGTTCCGCCAGTTCGCTTTCTAAAGTGTATAGGCACCCAATGAATTGGAGACAATTTCTTGCATAAAACAGAAACCAGAATATTTGCTAAATGAAAATCTTCAGGAACGAGTTTGACGATTTGAGATAAAAGATCAGCTCGAATCAGGCGATATGGAACGTTTGCATCTCTTATCCAGATAAAAGTAGCGGCAAAAGTAAATACAGAAACAAAAGAAGAAATTAGAGCGCGAAAAAAACCGTCGTCACGAGTCTTTCTATAACCATATATACAAGAATAATTTTGTGATGCCGAAACAAACTCAGGTAAAAAATATGGGTCGCATTGACCATCGCTGTCAATTTGAAGAATCCAGTCTGCTCCATTTTCGATTGCATATCTATAGCCGAAAATACAACTCTGACCATGACCAGTATTTGCTTTGTCTATAACTTTGAAAGATGAATTTTTAAAAGCATGATCATTTAGAATTTGCAGAGACGAATCAGTACTACCATCATTTATGGCAAGAAATGTATAACCAACACCAAGATCATCCAAGGTCCCGATCCATTCGAGAATAACTGATGCGAGGCTTGCTTCTTCATTATAAACAGGCATCACAATCCAAAGATTATGGGGCAATATTTCCTCCATTCTGAAATTTTCGCCCGAAATGGACGATAGAATAATTTGTAATACTAATTTGTGGCATAATAAGGTAACAGGTCAAGAAAAATATAATACCCGTAAAGTGCATAACACACTAGTATAATCAAACACTGGCCTCTATGGCTATGAATACTCAGTGCTAGGAATGATAATGATCCCATATACTATTAAAATAATCACGGTAATTATCAGCCAATTGACGCGAGGTTATTAGAAAAGATACCGGTTTGTACTGCCAGGGAGTCATTATAATTTTATTACGGCAGATGCTTACATTTTCAAGGGTAGGGAAGTTAACAAAAATCCACTGCTCAAGGTTAAAATCCAGCTCTTTAAAAAGAGGTTTTCTTGCAAGGGGGGCTATTCCCTTTATGACTAGACCACGGCGCAGGCGATCATTGGTGAATTCACGGTAAAACCTGTAAACTTCCCTGTCCTGCTCCTCTATGGCTGTGGAAAATGCAAAAATCAGGTATTCGCTTCCGGGTTCAGCACCTTCAATAAACGAGTAACACATCGAGCGAAATCCACGATGACCTTCAAATACTTCTGCTTCCTGCTTTTCTTTAAGACATTGTCTGGCCAGCAGTCCGGGAAGTGCTTCCTGAAATCGTTCCTTCTTTTCATCAATCCAGCGAAGTAAATTCTTAGGACTCGTTGAGGAATATATTTTTACATGATGTTCAAGAACAAAACTTGCGAGTCCTTTTTCAACCAACTGACCGAGAGTAGAGTGAACTACTGAATTTTGAAGACCAGAAGCTTTAATTACCTCCCCTGCCTTGGCACTTCCCAATTCAAGGAGAGCAAGATACACCTTTATCTCAGATGGGCTAAGACCAAGGTCTTTGAGAATCTCATTTTCCATTAGTAAACTACCACAACATAAATCACTATAAATTTAGTAATTTTATATCCTTAGAATACTTTTTTGTAAATCCAAGTGTTAAACAAATCTTTATCTTTTATTCAAAAGTTAATAACAACATACTGAAATTACTAGATTACGCAACTTGACAATTTTAGTGCTTCATAGTAGCTTGCCACCGCTAAATTGCCGGTCTCTGAACTAAAAAATTCACTAACGGAATCGCTCTTTTCTTATCTGGTCTACAGATTTAGAGACCAGAATTGTTGCCCACCCTCACCAGATGGCATGTTCTGTTAAAACTTATTTGGCGCACATCCGCTTTCGGTTCCTGAATCGTTCAGACTTGCAGAGCGTGTCAAAATAGTTGCTCTTTAAAAATTTATACTTTGAGTAGAAGATTTCTTTTTAGGAGAAATTAAAAATATTCTCTTATCAAGTTGTACGTTAACAAGGAATAAACACATTCTTTGTTTCAAGGTTTTTTTACAGGAGAAAGAAATGACTTTCAAAGTTAAAGGAACATCAGTTCCGGGAACCGCCCACTTGGGGCAAGGTCCTGTCTTGATCGGGAAAAACAACCAGGACGCTTTCATTATTCAGGAAGGCCGCGAAGGAGGAAATCCTCTGATCTGCCTTGTTAGCGATGGGGTCAGTAGCGCCTGCGATGCTGAGGTTGGCTCTAAACTTGCCGTCCGACTGTATCACAGAACTATTCAAAGAGAGTTCCGCCGGGCACACGCAGTATTAAATGCGGCCGTCCAGCAAGGACTCAAAATTGAAACAGATCCGCTCCCAGGAGCTTTTTGGGCAAGAGTAGACAACAATGCTCTTGCTCCATTAAGTTCACTAATGATGGCTCTTGGACCGGACGACGAAAGCTTTCGTCAAACCTTAAGGGAGCTATTTATCTTTACCGTAATTGGAATACTTCACACTGAAGAATACGGTTCCTGGGTCTTTGGTCCGAAAGGATCCGATGGAGTTTATGCAGTAAACGAAGATATTGTTGTTCTGGAACCCCAAACCGGAAACAAACCGATATCACCATGTTATCGCTTTGTTCCGAATGAGTTTCAGGATCAACCTGACCTGATGGAAACGGTTGTACACAGGTATATCCCACCAGGGAAACTCGAAAATTTCCTGATCGGCACAGACGGCATGGTTCATTACATGTCCGCCATTGGGAAAAAAATGCCCGGAAGAAACGAACTCGTTCTCGAACTTTCAAAGCTCTGGGTAGATGATGAGTTCTTCAGGGATGACTCCTTGCATCTTTATTTTCGACAAATGAACACTCAGTCCTGTCGACTTATAAGGCCAACTACCGAAGAGGAGCAACAAGGGAAAAAAGCAAAACTTCTTCGTGAGCCCGGGTTACTTATGGATGATACCACTCTGGTTATTGGTAAACGCTTTTCTACTCTTTAGCGAAAGATAATAATGACTACAGTTTACATAAACAATTCCCCGGTATCACTTGATCCAAATGATCCATGGGGAGAAGGTGGTGAGTGCAAAGTCTTTCTGGTTAATGGAAAAATTATAAAGATCTACCGTGGGAAAAATGATCCTATTTATCTTTCACCCGGCGACCCGGAGCAAACCAGACGAAATCAACTGGGAGCATTGAGGCGACTTAAAGTCCATCAGCAAAAGCTCCCGGCCTTTCCCTCTGGACTTCCAGACAAAGTTGTCAGTCCTTCAACCCTTGTATATAGCGCACCAAATGGTGCCACCAAGGGGGGGAAACCTGTTAAAAGATGGATAATTGGTTACGAAATGCCCCTGATCAAGGGCAATATCATGGCCGATTATGCTGACATCGCTTTTCGAGAAGCAAACAGCATCGATAATAACATGGTTCGAGATATACATCTCGACTGGCTTGGGACAATTGAAGAGTGCCACCCAAGAGGACTCGTTTTTGGTGATGTAAATAACAATAACCAGATCGTTACTGCGGATGGAAAAGTATACATCATTGACGCAGATGCAGCTCAGTGGTCAGACTCTAAGGGTAAAATATTTCACTGCGAAACCTTTACTCCAAGATTTGTTGATCCGCTGATTTGCGAAAGTGGCAAGCTGGTAATGACAAAACCTCATTCAATTGAGACCGATCTTTACTCTTTTGCTCTGATTTACTGGCTTACAACTTTGTATATCGGTCCATGGGACGGAGTTCTTCCGCTTAAGACTAAAGATCTGAAAGCTCAGGGAGTGAGGCCCAACGAAAGAGCCCTTAAGCGTATTTCAGTCATGCATCCTGAAGTCAGATATCCAAAATGGGCTACACACTTCAGCATGCTTCCTGATGATATGCTCGAGTTCTATGACGCACTTCTTCACAAAGACGTGCGAGGCAAAAGCATGAGAAAACTACTCGAGAACATTCGCTGGACGAAGTGTTCATCATGCGGAACTTATCATGCAAGACCCAAATGTCCATCTTGTGCTGCTCCATCACCTTCTGCGATTACCGTAACGAAGATCACAAGGAGTTTCGAAGTGGATCTGGTTCTTGATCTTGGGAGCGCCAAAATACTTTCAACAAGCTTTCAAAATGGAAAACTTTGCTATCTTTTTCACAAAGATAAAGAGTTCCACCGGGAATTTGGTCCTATTGGGCTTCATAGAGAAATCGATAAAGATCTGGATACCGCTATTAGCGGAGACAGAACGGCTATCTCTATGAATGGTAATACCTTCAAGTTCGCACCCGGGGAAAAACCCGAGAGAATAAGCGCTGAAAAGTTTCGTGGCAGATCTCCTCAATTTGGTGGTAACTCCGAAGATATTTTTTATTTACGGAGCGGCCAGCTGATAAAAGAGAGTAGCTCAGTTGAAGGGAAGTATATGGGTGAGACTCTTCCAAATCAGACTCTTTTATGGGTTGGAGAGAATCTAGGTCTTGCATTCTACTATGTCAGTGGCCTTCAGAAGCTGAAAGTATTCAGCACCAATGGGGAAGGACTGGTTAATGTTAATAATATGCCGGGTCTCCGGGGCACCCTTCGGCACGCCTCGGCATATTTTTCAAAAACCAGGGCCTGGCTTTTTGTAACAACCGATGAAAAATCCGTTCTCTATAATACTTGCTTTGTCATCAAGGCAAATGGGGAATGCGTATCGTCATTAAGCGTCGAGCAGGGAGATCCAGATCATCCTTGGCTGAGTGGCTTTATCCACCTGGGTAAATGCGCAGCACAAGTCAAGGGCTCAAAAGGCCAGCGGATCGAATGCCTGTTGGCCGCTACTGATAATGCACTTATCCGTATAATGGATCAGGGAGGAAAACTCCTTGAGGCCTTTAAGTTTGAAGTAGCATCAGGGGAAGTTCTTCCTACTGATCGTTTACTTTACGAAGATGTCCTCTACCGAATTCGGGGCGGACAGATTCACACCGTTCGAACGAAATAATAACCACACAGTGTGGTTATTAATGTTTCCTTTAACCTGAAAGGGTTTTTATCATGTCCGCAGCAACAAAAACCAAGTCCTCTATTGAGCTCCCTATACCAGACTGGTTTCCGGAAAAGGCCACGGGCCACGGCCGAAGGCCGTGGTATCAGGCTAATCCCTTCATCGCTAATCTTGTTGGAGCTCCAGCTCTAGCACGAGATGGCCTTCTGGAACTCGGAACAAAATGGAGAAAGGCTTATAACCTTTCTTCAGCCCGAGATGACAAAAAGAGGGCCCTTCTCATGGGGATCGACTATGCCGATACTTTCGGCCATAGCGATGCAGAACTTCAGGTTCCGGGAGCTGTGGAGGATTCCTATCGTTTTTCATCATTTCTGATGAGAAATCTGAAAGTGATAACGGATACCATGCTGACTTTTGACAGTCACTTTGTGCCTCATGTTTTTCACACTCCAATGTGGAAAGAGAAAGGCACAGGGTCGTATCCGCCTCCATTCACTGCCATTACAGTGGATAACTATCAGGAGTTCGAGCCCTCTGACTACGCGCCCTATTGGGTTGGGAAGGACAGAAGGTACCTTGAGCAGTATCTTGCCTACTACGTAGCTAAGCTCGCAGAACCTCGGGTCTTCAGCATCAATGGCGAGAATCGTGATCGACCACGTGATCCGCTGATCCTGTGGCCTCTGCATGCTCAAATGGGAAGTCAGGGTTACACCCTGTTCCCTGAGGTTGAAGAAGCCGTGATGTTCCATCAGTTTGCCCGTGGTGGGCGGATGGTTGCTCAGGTTAAAGGACTTGACAAGCTTACCGAAGCTTACAGTCCTTTTGGCTCTGAAGTCACTGTCGATTTCAATGGTGATCCGGTGGGAAGAGACTCGGAAAAGATCATTCATATGATCCTCACCTATGACGTCGTAATCATCGGTGGAGAGGCTGCAAGTCACTGTGTCCGAGCAGGGATATACGACATTCTGGGTCGTATTCTTCTGAAAGACCGTTCGCTTGCCAAGAAGATTTATCTTCTTAAGGACTGCATGTCAGCAGTACCAGGCTTTGAAGCACAGGCGACTGAAGCCCTTCAGGACTTTAAGGATGCTGGCATGAACGCAGTTGCATCAACCGACCCGATCGAATCGTGGCCGGGAGTTATTCAGGAAGTGATTCGGTCCCGGCTTGCAGCCTAGATACTTTTGCTGAAAAACTTTTGTCTGATTCAAGGAGCAAGGTTAGAAACCTTGCTCCTTGATCAATTAAAAATACAGGCTTTCGCTTTGAAAGCCTTTTTCTTTCTCTTGATTTAAAGGAATTTACAATGAATTCAACTTCAAATGCGGCTGACCTCTTTGACATGGCAGAGAGCCTTGGCGAACTGAGCTCCGACTCGGTGGCCCTACTTGATCCTCTGCAAACAGAGATCAACGCTGCTCTTGCAACCGGAACGCAGAAAAAGGCTGCAAGGTTGGTGCTTTTCACCACCAATATCGATAACAGCGCATCAATGGAGTACCGATGCCCGGGATCAAACCAGAATAACTGGGAGATTGCGGCCGACGGTCACGATCTCATCCTTGGAGCGCTCTGTGGATCGAAAGCAGCAAGTACAATTCTTGCCCATTCGACCTTCTTGGCAGCAACGAATGGGAATAACGGAATTCACTTTCCGTTTAAGGATCTGGTTCTTCCAGGGCACTCCTCGAAGTCTCCAAAACCGAATTTCGATTCAATGCCAAAGAAGGTCACAATGGTTGACTCCACTCCTCTTTGCGACGCTATGATTCGAGTACTTGGATCAGTCCAGGCGCAGTCCACCGTCTACACACAGGACGGAACTGATGTTTTCACCATCACTATATTTCTAAGCGATGGCGGAAACAATGCCGGATCAGCGTCAACAAGCGACGTGGCAACACTAGTTGCAGACCTTCGCCGTCAGGAACGCCATAAGATTTACTTTGGCGGCATTGAAGATGGCTACACTGATTTTCGAAAGTTCGGAGCAGAATGTGGCCTGGATCCTGAGTGCGTCAGAACCCTACCAAATGATCCATCTGAAATTCGTGCATGGCTGGAGCAAGTAAGCCAGTCGGCCGTTGCCGGATCAGAGGCGGCGGATGTGAATGCCTTTTCCCAGATCAAACTGTAAGAAGGGCCTAGGTTTTATTTAAAGGTTGAGTGCGTGGAAGTGGGAATTTATTTCTCGCTTCCACTTTTCTTTGTTAACGGACAACTTGTTTCACCATGTTTTTAAAGATGAAAAACCTTTCTTAATAAACTTCGAAGACAAGTTAGGAATTAGGTTTTTCATAGACGAGATACTGCCTGAATAGAATCTGCAACACAGAATCTATTCAGGCATTTGCTCTTTCATATTTGAACAGTGTATTAGTAAAAGAGTTATTCCTCATCAGGATATATAAATATTCTCATGAGGAATAGTGAAAAGGTTTACTATCAGGATTTTTACCTTAACGGCAATAATTGCCAGAAGGCTACTATCATGACTACACGAAGAGAACGCGGACTAGCACGAAAACTTTACCGCACACCAATCGAATACTTTCTCGAAAAGGGAATTGATCTAAGTCTTGCCGCAGATCAGTACGGTGCCACTATGGCATATGCCTGGTGGAAGAATGGCATGGCTGAGCGGAAATCCTACTTTAACTGGTTCTTCCGCGAAAACCCATTTGGTGGGGGATACGCTGTTTTTCTTGGACTTGCTGCTATTCAGCATTTTCTTGACAAACTGCATATCAGCGAGCAGTCAATTGATTATCTTGCAATGCTTAATGGCCGAGATGGAAAACCGCTTTTCCCTGATGAAGGCTTTTTTGATTTTCTGTCTAATTTCAAAAATCAAATCACTGTCCATGCATTTGAGGAAGGGTCAGTTTGTTTTCCAAGGCAGCCGGTGGTTCGATTTAATGGTCCGGTTTGGCAGATTCAAATGTGGGAAGCATTTTTTCTGAACCAGCTTAACTTCTGGACTCTTATTGGCACAAAATCAGCGAGAATGGTTGATACTGCAAAAGGAAAACCAATTTCCGAATCCGGCTTCCGTCGGGCACAAGGACTTGATGGACACCTGACGGCAGCCCTTGCTTCATACTGTGGAGGAGCTGCGGGAACAAGCAATCTTCTTGCAGGACAGCTATTTGGTCTTCCTACCTACGGAACACATGCTCATAGCTTTGTATCTTCTTATGGAAACGATCTGGACGCGTTTACGGGATATAGCAATGCACTACCAAACAATTCGGTCTTTCTGGTTGATACATTTGATACCCTTCAAGGTGTCGAAGTGGCAATTCAAGTTGCAATAAACCTTGAAAAGATCGGGCATCAGGCTTTTGGAATACGCCTTGATTCAGGTGATCTCCTATGGCTTGGCAAAGAAGCAAGAAAAATGCTTGACTCTGCTGGACTTCACTACATGAAGATCATTGCTTCTGATCGTTTAAACGAACATAAGATCGGTCGTATGCAGAGTGAAGGCTCTATGATCGACATTTATGCACCCGGAACGGAACTTGCCACAGGTGGACAGGAACCCGCACTTGGCGGCGTTCTAAAACTTGTTGCAATTGAAGACGAGAACGGAGTCATGCAAGATCGGATCAAGATTTCCGTGCCAGAGAAAACTACAATTCCGGGAATTCTTGAGATAATACGATTCAAAGATGATTCTGGACTGTTTATTGGTGATTGCATCTATGATCCACGAGACGACAAAGAAGAAGACAAGAGATTAATTGTAAATCCGGCTAATCTTGCAGAGAGCAAGAAAATTCCAGCAGACGCTGACTTTGATGAGATGCTTAAACTAGCATTTTCTAAAGACGAAAGTTCTAAAAAGTGGTGGCGGATAGAAAGCATTGAAGAGGTCCGAGAAAAAGTTCACAAAGAACTTAGCTCTCTTCATCCCTCTGTGAGGCGCCTAGACGAACCGCACAAATACCCCGCGGGTATTTCGGCTAACCTGGATGCTCGCATTCGTGGTATGATTATTGCCGCACGTTCAAGGTAGCTTACAGGTTAAGTTTTTCCACGGCTTGATCGAAGTCATTCTTCGATCAAGCTGGTTTCATTTACTATCTCCTCATAAATTTATACTTTAAAAATTTAACTCTTTTAAACTGAAATGAAATAAAAACCGAAGAAACTATCTTGAATCAGCAAAAATTAAATTTTCAGTTAAAATAGAGATGCTCTTTAACAATTAAATCAGAGAGATGAGATATCGGTGCGAACGTGCGCCTTAATGTTTTAAATTCACTTTACCCATGAAAGGGCAGGAAGACGAGATTTTTTGATGCCAAAATATATGGTGGCACATTTGACCCTGTTCATGAAGGTCATTTATCAGTTGTTAAAGCTTTACATGAAGAGTACGCTTTTGAACCTGATACTGTTTAGTACTTGCAACAACTTTCAGAAACCAATGGAAAACAAAGGTTCTACACGCAAAATTTGATCTATGACTCAATATGTAGAAAGCAATTCTTGAACATGAAAACATCCCATTTTCAACAGTACCAAAATCTGGTTATGTTTTCCTGCGCGAACATCATTACGAATTTTCAGCCGAATTCATTAAATGGTGGAGATCAAAGTTTACTGGTCCACATTGTTGGGTCAAATCAACAGACAGCTCTGGGAACGAAAGGCACTGGAAAGACTGGGCAGACTTAGGCGTCAAAATGAAAATAATACCTGTTTTAACTCAATCAGTATTAGAGAAGGACGACATCAACCACACCCGGCAATTCGGCAAATAATAGAAGAAAAAAATTTCTAACCAAAATCAGGATGGTAGAATATAAGATTTTCAAATTTTTATCGGTTCATTAGTACGTCTTGAGTCGATATCTCATCTTTAAGAATTAAATTTTCGAGTAGAAGAAATAAACTGCCTTCATTTCTGATCAGCTTAGAGATGTAGGCAGCGAAAAAATGTTTTTCCCTGGTTTTTTATATAAAGGATAAGGTCATGACAACTTTGATTAAGGTTGCGGCTTGCTCGGTAAATCAGACTCCGCTTGATTGGGAGGAGAATTTGGAAAACATCCTTGCCGCCATAAGAAAAGCAGAGTCTCAGGGAGCCGAGGTCATAGTTCTTCCAGAACTTGCGATAACAGGGTATGGATGTGAAAAAGCATTCTCCTTCCCTGATGTTCACAAGAGGGCACTGGAGATGTTGTTTCTTATCACAAAACAAACAACAAAGCTGATTGTTGTAGGCCTTCCGATAAGCTACCGAAAATCGGTCTACAACAGCGCTGCGGTTTGCTTTAAAGGGGAGCTCCTTGGCTTTGTCGCGAAACGAAATCTTGCAGGAGATGGCAATCATTATGAAAACCGCTACTTCAAGGAATGGCCTAGCGAGAAAATCGGGCAAATCTCCCTTGGGGGGAAAAAATTCCCAATTGGCGATATCATGTTTGATATATCAGGGGTCAGAATTGGAGTTGAAATCTGCGAAGATGCCTGGGTCAGTAATCGACCAGGAAGAGACATGGCTAAAAATGCAGTGGATCTAATACTTAGCCCAAATGCAAGCCACTTTGCCTTTGGAAAGCTCCAGACCAGACTTGATTTTTGTCGCGATGGTTCAAGGGCTTTTCACTGTGGTATTGTTTATGCAAACCTTCTTGGTAACGAATCTGGTTCCATGATTTACGCAGGAGAAGGTATCATTGCTTCTGGAGGAACTGTCCTTGCTCAAAGCAAGCGCTTTTCCTTCAAACCCGTCACAGTAACAACTGCTATTATCGACATTGACAAAAATCGCGCATCTCAGGCCGAACAAATCAGCTTCAATCCGGAAACAGGTGAAAACCCTCGCGTTATTGAAGTATCCGGCACCCTGACAAGATCCCGCTATGAAGTCAAGGATAACACTCTTTGTACTTGGGAATCTTCGATAGACCTTAAGCACGAAGAGTTCAGTCGCGCAGTAGCTCTTGGTCTTTGGGATTACCTGAGAAAATCAAAACAACAGGGTTATGTTGTTTCCCTTAGCGGAGGCGCAGATTCCTGCTCTGTGGTGATGCTGATTCGGGACATGGTCGAAATGGCACTTAGCGAACTTGGGCCAAAATTATTTCGAGAAGCGCTTAATTCAGTAGGTTGGATAAACCAGCTGAAAGACGATTCAAGTGTTGAGGAAATTATGAATCTGCTGCTTGATACCTTTTATCAGCCAGCAGAAGCAAGTGGCAAGAAAACCCTTCAATCCGCCGGAGCCGTAGCAAACGGAGTTGGGGCAAAATTCGGAGTTATCACCATAACTTCAATGGTCTCACTTCTAAAAGAGCTAGTCGAAGGGTACACAAAGCGTGAACTTAGCTGGGATAATCCCGAGGATGATCTGACTCTCCAGAACATGCCTGCCAGAACTAGAGGAATTATAGGCTGGACCATTGCAAATGCAAAATCCAAACTCTTAATCCCCCCCGGCAACATGTCTGAAATTATGGTCGGTTATTTTACTCAGGGAGGTGACGACAGTGGAGGAGTTAACCCTATTGGTGGAGTCAGAAAGAGCTATTTAAAAAAATGGCTCGAATGGAGAGAACGTTCTGGGCCAACCGGATTATCTCCAGCACCTTATCTGTCCTTTGTTAATGCTCTCGCTTACACAGCAGAGCTTAGACCCGACACAGAAGGGGCCCCTCCACAAACCGACGAGACCGAACTTGGTCCTTATATCGTAAGGGACCAGATGGAAGAGCTTTTCCTTTGGGATCGACTTTCACCTTCTGAAATTCTTGAGAGGCTAGAAATTCTCTACCCGGAGTATGACCACAACTTACTTAAAGGTTGGGTCAAAAAGTTCTTTCGGCTTTTTGCCATCAACCAGTGGAAGCGCGAACGACTACCAAATACGTTTCATGTTGATGATCACAATTTATCACCAAGAAACTGGCTTCGTTGGCCAACTCTGTCCGGGAACTTTACAGAGGAGATCTCCGAACTAGAGTAGCAGTATAATTTAATTTTCAAGGTTATAATGGATCTGGCAAATATCTTTCATTAGCCAGATCCATTCTTTTCGCTGCCTTTCTTAACCCGAGTCTTACCAAATTTTCTTGATTAATATCCAATTATCCAAACATTTTAATTTTTGATCTAATGGCTTTATACCAGATTTCATGGTATTAGATAATTAATTGATCTTTAACACCTTACCTATTGAGTAGTCGTCCGTTTTTTGAAAGGTTTTTAAATGAGCAGCAAGTTTAAAGAACTGCTGGATAAAGCCTCCTTACTGTCACTCTCCAAGTTTATTGATTCAGACTTTATTACCTTCGAAGAGAACCTGTCAATCAGTGAGGTTCGAAAAAAGCTTAAAGGCATTTGGGACAGAAGAAGAACTGGATCGAGTCTTTACCTCTATGTAACCAGAAATAATGTTCTCTCAGGTGTTTTATCACTCGAATCCTTAAGCATTGCCGATGATCAAAATCTGGTATCGGACGTTTGCTTGAAGACTCGCATTAATTCGATTAGCAATACTGACTCTCTTGAAATTGCAATCGAAAAGCTGATAATCTCGGGCCTAAGGGCTTTGCCTGTTATAAATGACCTCGGCGAACTTGTTGGAGTAATAAGAGAAGAAGTACTATCAGGCAACTCTAATCAAAGCCTTACAAGAGTTCTTCTTGAAGATGAAGTTCATGAGCTAAGTGCTGATGTTAACACTCTTGAAAATGAAATAAACGCCCTCACTCCTTTTGAACCAGATGCCTTAAAAAATGCAAGTCCGATTACATCAATTGGACTTAGAACACTTCCACTGCTTGGCACCATTATTTCTGGTGGCGCATGTGCGCTGGCTCTTCAGCTTGATACCAAAATCAAAGTTGCACTTCCGCTGGCCCTGATCTTCATACCGCTGCTGCTGCAACTGGGAGACGCCGTATGCCATCAGGCAAGCTGTATTGCAATTACTCGTTTCTCCAACAAGGTCGTTGACCTTGGCTCATTCCTTCAGGTATTTGCCTGGGAGCTTATTGTATATATAGCAACAGCAGTATCAGCAACAATATGCATCGGAACACTCGCTTATATCTTTAGCCAAAATCATATTCTTGGACTTGGAATAGGTTTGAGTGCAGGAGCGATTGTCTTTTCAGGTGGCTTGATAGGGTTCTTAGTGCCGATTGTTATTAAGCATCTTAAAGGCAATCCCGACTCTTCCACTGGACCGATAAGCCTTGGCATTACAGACTTTGTAAGCACTGTTCTGTTTTTGGTGACGCTTGGTGTTATTCTTGGATAGTCAAGCATTTTAATCTTGGTCAAACAGGGGTTTTTTAAGGACGATTACCCCTTTTGTATTTGTTTTTCTTTGCAGATTTTTATTATTTAGAAAAATCCAACTCTCTGAAAATAACGCCCCAAGAATAACTTGGTCAGAATATGGCAGCTAAAACAGAGGCTCTTCACTGTCTGTTTCCTGCCATGAATCATTGGTGGCAGAAATTCCATAATTAGGATCACCTATGTCGGCAAATTTGCTTCTTTGCCGAGCTCCAGCATTTCCACCGCCTCCACCGCAACCTAAATCCCCAAAATAAAGACTTACTCCCGCACCCAGAGTAAAAGCTGCACCCGCTACAATAGCAGCACTTGATCCATGCTTCGAATCTCCAAATGCAGCAAAACCAAAAGCAAGAATCCCCGCAGCGGCAAAGAGAAGTCCACCAAAGGTACCCTCAACCAAACCAACTAAATCACAATAAACATCCCGTATTGCCCCATCGGCAAATGCTTCAGCAGAATAGGAATCCTCCCATGGGCTTTTTGCACTGGAACCATCAGCCATAACATCACTAACCGAGGAGATAACTGATAACTGTATAAAAAGGAATAATAGAGTGGACAAAATTATTTTCATATAGAATGATCCAGACTAGAACAAATCCACATCCTCATTATCCTGATTATATTCAGAATTCTCGGCTGATATTTGAGACCTGTTCTCACTATCTGAAGAAATTGGAGCCTCGCTTTTTCCCATTTGAATATAAGTTTTAACTGCTTTTTCAACATCAAAACGTGACACTTCTGCTCTGGAATCCACATCCAGAAGACCTCTTTCTATTTTGGTTCTTGCACCCGCTCCATTTCCTCCATTACCCGAACAAAGCTGAGCTGCCTGAGGAAAATAAAGACTAAGCATTGAAGAAACAGTAAATGCACCTATTGCAGTTACCACACAGGAATACATTGCTTTCATATTTCCGAAAGCCGCTGAAATCAAGCCACCCAAACCAGCAGTAGCCATAAGAAGCCCACCTAGATTTCCCTCCATGTGGGCACATATTTCCTCAATTGCAAATCTTACGCTTTCAAGTGCATATGCATCAGATCCCTGTAAAAATATAAACGAAGCAGCAGCAAGTCCAGGCGCTGCCGTTAGTATTGTTTTGTACCTGTTATTCATAAATATATTACCTTTCTAAGCCCCACATTCTGTCGGGAAAAATACTTCCACCAGTTCAGGAAAAATAAATGTACCAACAGATACAAATACCAGTACCCAGGCCATTCGAAAGGATCCAACAACAGAGCTAATTATTGCAAATGCTCCTGCAAGAACTGTTATCATTGCGCCAAAATGCTCGGTGAGAACCGGACCAAGCAAATTACATGCTGCATTTTTAAAAATTTCAGATCCTTGTTGTGCTGATGCTTCGCCTGAAAATATAAATGAATGAAAAATCGAAACCTGAGCAAATAATAATATATCACTCAGACCTAGTTTTCTTTTATTTTTTACCTTAATAATCACCCAACACCCCCTACAAACAGCTTGGAAACCAGATTTCCTGGTATTCTTTCAATGTGAACGATCCAACGGCAACAACAACAAGGGCCCAGGCAGCGCGAAATCCCCCTGAAGCTGAAGCAACAATAGCACCAACGCCAGCGCATGCACTAAGGAGTGCCCCAAACTCACTATCAAAAATTTTCAAGACCTTACCGCAAACGGTCTTGTACTTTTCTGAATTAAAAGCAAAAGCATTTGTTTCGCCAAGAAGAATAAAGCAGGAAACAACAAGAACAAACATTAAAGAATGCGCTATTACAGAGTGTCGAAAAAAGACCCCCGCACCAATTAATCTTGAGTTTATATAATCAAAATCAGTTCTAAAAAAAACCTTTTTCATTTTCCCCACCTCAAAGTCCGCCAACAAATTCAATTCCACCATATGCAGGATAATCAGTACCAAAGAATAGCGAGACGAGCGCTCTAAGAATAAATGCTCCTACAGCAACAAACAAAAGACTCAATGCTGCCTTATATGCCCCAAATGCTCCTGCGATTATTGCCCCAAGACCAGCTCCAATCATTATCAAGGCTCCAAATGCACCCTCGATAAAACGAAGAAGATTTCCTGCAGCGAGTCTATTTAATGTATCATCATAGTCAGCTTCCATTGACTCAGGATCCAAAGCAGGTATTGGTGCAATTTGCCCAGGATCAGTGATTGCAACTTCAGGTAATGTGCCGACAGCAGCCTCAGGAGCTCCCGCGAATGCAGGCTCAGGGGGTAGAATCAGCAATAATTGCTCTGGAAACGCAACGCAACATACACCCTCAACTTCCCCAGCAGGAGCAGGCTCGGGTTCTTTCTGTCCAAAAACAATACTCAAACTACCAATAGTGACAAGAAGTAGTCCGGATAAAATTAAAGTTGAGTTAAAAAAAAGTAGTGGTGACTTAATTGCGGTCCGTAATTGATATCCGACTGAGAAGATATAAGCACATACCATTTGGATCCCTCGAGAAATCATACAGAACTCCTATCTGCTTAGAACTCCTTTAAAATGCACCACTCAAATTAATGGCACTCCAACCCCTTCATTATGGCTGGCTAGATAGACAAATACTAAAATCCAACTCCAACCCCAATTCCGCATTCTCCACTAAAAATAGTTATAAAGGCTCTAAGAATAAAAGACCCGACCGAAACCACAACAAGAGCCCAAGCCATCTTAAACCCTCCAAGAGCTGCGGCAACTATCGCAGCAACACCAGCCGCCGCGGCAACAAGAGCACCAAAAGCTCCTTCAATTAACGCAAGCATTTTATTACATGCCACTCCAAACGAACCTCGCCCCGCCCATGCATTATCAGACCCGGCAGCAAAGAACAGCACTGTACCAAACAGCATTAAAGTTGCCTTGTGAACATCGCTCATTCTTACAGAACAACCAATGCACAAGTTCGTGTACATTTCTTTACATGTAAGTATTCTAGAAAACATTTCTACCTCCAATCACAAACATCCTGATTTTAGCTCCATTATTTTTAACCATATCTCCCCAACTCCCTCAGGGGATATTCATAAACAGCTAACTGCTTATCTGAAGCTTACTTGATAATGCTTCTATTTCTGTTATTACTTTTATTAAATGAAGTGTATAGTGAACGTGATTAGTTTTTCCGTATTTGGAAAGCCTGCCGTCACGTTCACTATAAAGCGTAGCTTTAGCGCAGCCAGATACAAATATACCCCACATAAGATTGACAGAGAGCCGCCAGGCCCTTCAAGAAAGGAGATATAACGGTTATACGCCCTTTCTTGACACCCTACGGGTGGCTGGTATCCTAAACGTTCACTATATGCGTATCTGGTTCGCCTTCGGCTCACATACCCCAATTTGATTTTCCTTACGGAAAACCAAATCATGTGGGGTATATCAGACTAAGTGCTTTTTTTTCCTAATCCGCACTAACATCGAGCTGAACCTTTCCCCCAATCCCGCTTTTCTGCCCCTTTAAATGACCTCTATACAGGACAACGGAATCAGAAGGCGGGGGAGCTTCTACTATCCTCTTGTTTTCACTGACAAACTGCTCCCTAAGTGGATGCAGCAATCTGTAATTGCAGGAAAAAAATGAGCGCTGATATCCACGACAAAACAGCTTTTCATACCAGCTCATTTCAGGATTATGGTATCTTGACTGGCCAGGCATCAGCATATCCTGATTACTTGCAAGCTCTCTCTTTGGACTTCGTATTGCATCGACAAGACTAAGAAAAATGAACACACCTGCAACTGCAAGCAACATCAGGTGCTGGGTAGGTGCCTCTTCGCTCAGTTTAAATTTCATATCAAGCTGACTCTCTTTAAATTTCCCACGCTTAAAATCACCGCACTAATGAAATTTAACTCTAAGTGCCTAGAATCTAACATTATCCTTTGGTTTGATATTAACTCCGGACACACTACTTCTTGCAGCACGTCTTGATCCTTGCTCGCTTTTAGTCACTTCTTTTCCGAATATTGCTTCACGAATTTCTCTTGATGCCTGAAGTACCGATTGCACTCTTTCATCAGATGAGGCCTCTTCTGCAGCAACGGCAAGTGTTTGGTCCAGGCTTTCTCTTGAAGCAGAAAGCTCTGAAGAATTGGGAGTATTTTCATCTGGCGCCCTTACACTGACTAAATTATCTTCAACCTTATCAGGGCTATAAACATAAGAGTCCTCGGTATTTTCATTTGTATTCTCAACACTTAAACCGTACTCGTCATTAATAATTTCTGGCACCGAATGCTCTTCGGAAATCCCCTCCCCATTTATCGGCGAAACAGAAGAAGCCCCCCCTAACAGACTTGATCCTGAAAGATTTCTTCCCTCAAAAAAGCCTGAGGAGCCAACCTGCCCCTTGTCAAAAAATGAGTTCACGGCAGGGTAACCTGCCTTCTGATCGGGCACACTAGCCGGGTAAATGTCATCAGCACTTACTCCAAAAGGAATCAAAGCTCCAACTATAGTCAATATTTTTAAATACTTAAATGACATGATTCACTTCTAGCTAATAAACATTCCCCTATTATAAGGAGGTTATGAGCCTTTCCATACAAAGTGCAACTTGGAGTAAGCTTAAAATACTGATAGATTGATGCTGAGTAATAAGACGAGCTACACCTAACTTATTTCCTTCTTAAAAATTTGAAAGACTCAAAAAGAGCGGAGACTAAACATCATGGCAATTTCTCTTCCTACTGAAAAATTACAGGCTATTCAGGTTTCAGAATATCTCAAGAGGGGTTTTGAACTCTGGAAATCAAACCTTGGAATACTTGTACTTTCGCTCTTGGTACTTATATTTTTATCAGCTATTAGTATTGGGATACTCGCAGGGCCTCTTTTTGCCGGTTTTATAAAAATCTGCTCAAGACTTGAAAAACCAATACCAGGTACTCCAACCCCCAAAGTTGGAGACCTATTCGAAGGGTTTGATGTGTTTCTTCCTTCTCTTGTTTTTATGGTTTTGTTATTTCTTATATCAATTGTTTTAAACTTTATTCTTGGACTATTCGGAAGTTTTGGCGGTATAGCATCCAGCATTATTGGCATGATAATTGGAGGCTCAGCAGTCTCCATAGGCTTGCCACTTATTGCTTTCAAAAAAACAAGCTCTGCAATTGAAGCTATTGGCGCCTTATTTAATGCGTTAAAGGAAGCCCCTGTTCCAACATCAATACTTTTCTTCGTTGCGGGCCTGATAAGCTATCTTGGAGTAATTCTACTTGGAATCGGAATTATACTCACCGCCCCATTTTCATCCTGCGTAGCGGCCTGTCTGTATAATGATCTTTTCAGAGAAAACGAAGAAGTTACAGTGATGTAACACTCACAGCAACAATAAAAGCCCGGCCCTGAGAGTTACTAAATTGGTATTAACGCCGCTAGAATAAACTCAGGGCTTCACCTCTTTTAACATTAACAGTTTTTATATTTTACTCTTTGCTATCTCTGATCTACCCATGAATCCCCTGAGCAGTATTCAATTTATAGCAAAGAGTACGAAAGCAGAAAAAACCAAACCGACAATTGTTACCAGCCCCGAATCAATAAAATCCGGCTTTAACGCATATCTTCAAGACGAATCAAGACTTGTCGGTGAACCCACCGATGCTCTTTCACAACCAAAAGACTCTTTCGAACTGGAAGAAATTCTAAAAAATTCCAGAAATAGTGATATTTTTGTATCGGGAGCAAGAACAGGTGTTACTGGGGGTGCCGTTCCCTGTCCTCTGCATAACGGAAGAAAAAGCACTCTCATTTCCCTTGAAAAGTTAAACCAGATTGAGTCCCCCGTTATAGAATCTCCGGATACTGCATTTATCTGGATTGGAAGCGGAGTAAGTCTCATTCAGCTTGAAGAATATCTTCTTGAAAATCTTCCGAGGTATTACTTCCCTGTTGACCCGACTGAAAGGTGGGCTTCATTTGGTGGCATGGCGGCAACTAATGCCTCTGGAGCACGAAGTTTTAGATTTGGCTCGGTGAGAAACTGGATAAGCGCAATTGAATGCTTCAGCGTAGATGGAGAACGATTTATACTTGAACGAGACAAACACAAACTTGATGGACTTGCATTTGAAATTAACAATAAACAGTTCACATTTTCCAAAATCCCTAAGCCAAAAACTAAAAACAGCATAGGATACCACTACCATCCGGACATGAGCCTTGTTGATTTAATGATTGGGTCAGAAGGAACGCTTTCTATCTTTTCAAAACTTAAAATACAGCTTCTTAAACGCCCATTTCAAATACTTTCTCTTCTTCAATTTTTTGACAACAATGACCAGGCATTGGCATTTGTCAGAAGCGTGAGAGAAAAAAATAATTCTAAAACTCTCTCACTTGAGTTTATGGATAAAAGATCAATTGAGTTTGGCCTTAGTGGCAAAGTCAGATTTGGCAATCAGATTGAGAATATCCTTAAAAGTAAAAACGGGGCCGCCGTATATACTGAATTTTCGTATGATGAAAACTCAGATTCCGAATTAAGTGATATTATTAATTGCATTGAAACTTGCCTTTCCAGAGTTAGTGCCTCACTTGAAGATGGTATTTGTGGCACAACCGATAGCGAAATCCAGCAAATGAAACAGTTTCGTCACGCCATACCGGAATCAATTAATTCAGTTGTAGCAGAAAGAAAAAAACAAATCCCGCTCTTAAGAAAGGTTGCTACAGATATGGCAGTTCCAGATGAACACCTTGAGGACGTTTTTAAAACATACAACAATCATCTTCAAAAAGCCGGACTTGATTATGCAATCTTTGGTCATGCTGGAGATAATCATTTCCATGTCAACATACTCCCCTCATCAGAGCTTGAACTTAATAAAGCTCTTGAAGTATATAAGGTTATTGCCAAAGAAATTTCAGATAGGCTAAACGGCTCAGTAGCTGCTGAACATGGAATAGGTCGAATTAAAAAAGAATTTCTTCGGGTTCAGTATCCGGAAAGCGTGATTCAGAATATGAAAAATATAAAATCCGCATTTGATCCCGATTTTCGTCTTAATCCCGGCGTATTAATAGACAGGTAGATAAATAATGAAAGAACTAAAGATCGTTTTTGCTGCAATTGGAGGAGCGTTTCTTGTATGGGCCCTGGGAATTGGAATCAGTCAGTACCTGGCAGATGAACCCGCAAGAAAGCTGAAAGCCAAAGCCCATACCCACAATGATGCCCAAATTGATAGCGCTTCAACTGGCACCAAAAGGGGAAGCCTTGGTACTGATTCGGCTCAAACAATCTCTGAGCTTGAAAAAAGCCACTTTGAAAAACCGGAGGATGAGGAAAGGCTAATACGTTTTGCAAATGCTCTATTTGAAAAAGGCATTGGCGAAGGTGATGCTGAGTCATTAAAAAAAGCAGTAGGACTTTATCATGAAGTCTTAGACAAATTACCCGATCAACCAGATGCACTCCTCGGGCTTGGAACTTTAAGCCTTCATGTAGGTGTTTCAGACAGGGCAATTGAGTATTACGAAAAGTATCTTTCAAAAAACCCTGACGACATTTCAGTTAAGGCAAACCTTGCTCTTGCTATTGGTCGAGGAGGAGACAAAGAAAAATCACTAAAAATTCTTGACGATCTTCTCAACAAAGACCCCGAATTCGTAATTGGCCTTGTCACAAAGGGACTTTTACTTGCCGAGTCTGGCGAGAAGTCCCTTGCCGTAACACTCTGGAAAAAAGCACGTGAAATTGAAAAAAACCCATCACTTAAAGAAAGAATAGATGGTCTTATCTTTACTGCGGGAAACTCCGAGCAAAATTTTGCGCTAAATAACAGACCAGAAGGTGAAGAGCACTCACATACTCTGGATTATTTCAAAACAAACGAAATTACAAAACCAAAGTTTGCCGGAGCAGAGCTCATGCCAAATGGATCCCTGAAAATAGCACTTCGCAACTTCCCCGCAGATTCAATGCCCCCATTTGCAAGAGAAAAATTTGAATCAAATACAAGAACTAATATGGAAAAGGATAATATTTCAAAAGTAATTATTATTGATAGTGAGAGCAAAAGCACTTTACTTTCGATTAGCAGGTAATTTTTTACGATAATCTAGTAAATAGTTCAGCCAGAAAACCCGAATAACAAAACTACTCCTTGATCAGCCTCCACCTGTTTTTTGATTTTTAATCCCGGATCAGACACGATTAGTGTCTGGGAGAATGAGGCACGAGTGCATAAGAGTATCTCGATCAGGGGGCAAAAAATACAACTCAGATTATTTATTATTGATCCAATAGCATAAACTAATTATTCGATGTTATCTTTTGAATCAAACCTGAGAGTGCAATTACTGTGGGCTGAAAGTATTGCTCATCTTTCATTACAATACCTTTAGTCAGAATACCCACAAAACCACTTCCTTCCTTGACCCCACTAACTCCCGTAACCTGCTCTACTGCCTTGGAAAAGGACACACCATCCCTAACCATGTCAGATATTTCCTCGGGCACAAGAAAAGAGGCCGCCTGACTAAAGCTTTCATTTCCGTTTTTATCCTGAATAAGAACAAGAGCGCACTCTTCAAGACAGTGGCCAATATCATCAAAACGCCCTCGCATGTTAATGAAATAGGAAATATCTGGCATTTCCCTTCTTGCTTCTTCGATTTCATCCCGCATCATTTTAAGACAATCATTCTTAGAAATTATGTGAAGACTGCTTGTTTTGCCCTCATATTCGAATATTTCGGGATCTTCTACCTTTAATAAGGACAAGAATGCCCGACCGATAACTTCCTTTTTTAATGAACCGCCCCGAATAAGCATTATTTTCATAACTTACCGACACCTTTATTCTTTATTAAATGCAATATTATTGACTGAAAAGTCATAACCAAGTACTGCTAACTACCAAAACTTCTTTGTCATCTGTCACATTTTTCTGGTTAATGACCTAAAATCACCAGAATATCAGGCTTAATTCGAGTAGCAAGGTGAGAGATTCACCAAGGATTTTAAAGCCGCCGATTCCCTGATTCGTATCTGAAACACATACATTATATGCCATAAGACAAAATGCGCAACGAGGAGTCGGTAGCAATGGTTACTACCGAAAACTTACCGATTGTTTAAGGATGAAAAAATGAAGACAGACCATCAGCAATTTACAACCACGATTACAAAAACATCAGGTGGCGTTCCTGTTAAATCGCTTTCGGCCGAAATTGAGAATTTCCTCTCAGAGATTGATTCGATCGATGCACTAAAAATAACTCTGAGCCCATCGAATGGCTCTGCAACCGAAAACTTCTCCTTCAGTTACAGCTTTCAGAGAAGTGAAAAGATCGATCCAGTAAAAATCTTGAGAGAGTTTTGTCTTGAGAGTCTTGGCTTTATCATCTTCAGGATGCATGAAGCAAAAGTTACCGTTCAGGCCTCTCAAATGCAGAGTGCTAAAAAGAGCGTTCTGCAAGCCCTCTGGGAAGAGGAACATTCCTAGAGAACAAGGCTGACTTTGGAAAGCTGATATAAAACAAAGGGGAGAGTTCATTTGAAGGTTCTAAAAAATGATCTCTCTCCTTGCTACTTGAATTTAAAAAAACTACTGTTTGATAAATAAGCTGCATCGTCCGACAGAAATCAAAAGAGGAATTTCATCACTATCAGCAACTTCTTTTTCTTTTCTTACCTCGACTTCCCAGACATGAATTGATTTACCAAGACGAATAGGCAATGCTACTCCAACTACATAACCATCCCTTGCAGAGCCGACATGTGAAACATTTAACTCGGTACCAACTGCCATAGCTTCATCTCCCCGAACATTAAGATTAGAACCAACAGAAGCCAAAGTTTCAATCAGGGCCGCCGTTGCACCACCGTGCAGGAGACCAAAGGGCTGTCTGGTTCGATGATCAACTGGCATTCGAGCACTTAATTTTGCAGGGTCCAGAGAAATAAACTCAATACCAAGCGCATTAACAAGGGTATCATCATATTTGTGAATTTTCTTCATAATTAACTATAATTTCTGATTAATCATTTTACTCTTATGACACCTGAATAACTCAGCTTCAACTGCATCTGGAGAGCATTAAAACCAGCCATTCTAAAATAACAGCTAACATCCTGAAAATAATGACTTTTATACCCTCACTATAGTAGACTCCCTGGCAAGCCGTTCTATTATAAGTACAACTTGAGTATTTAAAAACCAGACCATCAGGAATCTCAGCTTCTCATGCAATCCTTAGGACTTATAACAATTAAGGAAAAAGCAGAACTACTCGACTGCACCGAACTGCTACTTTCGATTGTTTATCCTGCACCTCCGCCTGTTGATCCAGTTTTTATAGATCCTTCAAATCTTCCGAAAGCTGATATTATAAAGTCTCTATCCGATAATGAAATCTGGCAGGCTGCTAACAGGTTTTTAAAATTCAGGGAACATGACCTTGCTGATAAATATTATACAGAATTTCTTAAAAGAAACCCCGATATCACAAAAGTTCTCGCCCTTAAGGGACTAACTCAATTAATGATCGGGAAATTCAAAGAAGCATCCAAACTTCTCTCAAAGGCGCTCGTTCAGGACTCTTCCCTGATTGAAGCAAGAATATGGCTTTCATACAGCAAGCTTAAAATGAAAAGCTATAAATCAGCAAGAGACAAACTCATGCGGGTTATTAATATAAAGAATGAAGAGTCAAAATCGAACATAAAATGTTATTCCCGGGCAGCACTTCTCATTGCAATGACCTGGATTTTAGAAGAAGATGAAATTAAAGCCGAAAAATATCTCAGGATGTCGCTTTCAAAAGAGCCTTTATACATTACAAGAACTCTTCTTTCATGTATTGGATTTAATAAAGGGGCACTACTTTTTGAAGAAAATGAGTTTCATAAGGCCCTGCCAATCTGGGTCGAATACCATGCCTTATCTTCTCTTAATAGCGATGATAATACCTGGAATGCGGTACCTGAAATTTCTAATTATTTTACCAGCCTTGAATCGCTTTCATCATATAAAACCCAGATTTTAAAAAATAGAAAGAAAATAAAAAGAAATCCCGAAGGAAATACTTACTGGCTGACAGCACTTGTTCTTGCCGGCTTAAATTTACTTCCTGAATTTTATGAAGATAAAAATACCCTGGAAGAAAAAGAACTATTCTGGAAAGCCAAGACCGGAAGTGGCTCACGTTATCCATATGCCAGGTACAGACATATAATTTGCCTTCTTTATCAGGGCAAATTTGATCATGCATATGATGAACTTTTGCATCTTAGAGAAAGCATCCCTCCATCAAAACTTTCATTTTTTCGAATAGACGAGCTTACAAAATGGGTTTCAAATGAAAGGGACTCTCATTGGAAAAATGAAAGTGCTTCTCTTGACTCATCAAGAGAAAATAAAAATATCTGGAAGAAGACAGAATTTTCCGAGGAAGAAATAAACAACTGGCAAACTGAAAATTTCATGCCAAACGAAGCCAAAATTTGGCGAGATTCGGGAGTTACAAATGCAAAATCCGCAAGCAGATGGAAAAAGCTAGGGGCCACACCGGAAGAAGCAGCTGAGTGGCAGATAGTATTTGAAAACTCAAATAATGCACTATTATTCTACGCCAGTGGCTTTAGGTCTGCTAAAGATGCCTTAAATTGGAGTCGTTATTTTTCAGTACCCGCACAGGCCTGGGATTGCTATAATAAAGGTGATCAAGTCCCATCAACTACTGAGCTTGCAAAATAAAAATGTAAGAACGGAGGTTTGTGATAAAAGAATACGACAAAAATCAGCCAGCCGAAAACAATCAAAAGCTATCTTGTTAAAATAATGAAATCAACTATTCTTGTCTTTATTTTAATTTTTCTCCTGCCCCTTGCATCATGCAAGGAGAATCCGGCAAAAACTCATTTCAAAAATGCACATGAGTTATTTCAGGAAGGAAACTACATTGAATCTCTTAGTGAATATGCTGAAGGCCTTAGACTTGATCCGAGCAACGCAGAAAACTATATCCGCTACGGAAATGTATTTGAAGACACTGGAGATTACGACTCCGCCATTAAACAGTATAAAAAGGCCCTGGAGATACGTCCCAAGCATATAAACGCACGTATAGAAATGGCTCAGGCTTATCGAAAAATGGGAAATCTTCCAGAAGCTATCAAGCTCATGAAAGAAGCAGTAGAAATGAAGCCAGGTGAAGGCTGGATAAGAAATGTTTATGGTAATATTCTTCAGGAATCAGGCAATATAAAATCAGCCCTAGGAGAATACGAAGAAGCAGTAAGGCTTGAGCCAAATGAACCTGAATTCAGAACTGACCTTGCAAACACCTATCTCAAGCTTGAAAGACGAAGTGATGCACTTATTCACTACAGATACGCTTTTAGCCTTGTTGATGGATTATCTGGAGAAAAAAGTAAAAGAGACTACAAGAAAGAAGCCCAGTTTGCAAAAGACATGATAGAGCTTCTTACTAAACCCACACCAATAGAATAGAACGCCAATTTAAACCCCAAGGAGTATAACCATGTACAAAAAAGTTTATATAGCAGCCGCTCTTCGTTCCCCAATTGGATCATTTGGAGGTGCGCTTTCTGCTCTTAGTGCTCCTGAAATTGCAAGTATAGTAATTAAAGCAACCCTTGACCTCGCAAAAATTTCGCCTAGTGATGTTAACGAAGTTATACTTGGCTCGGTACTTACTGCCGGTCAGGGACAGGCACCGGCAAGGCAAGCGGCAATAAAAGCTGGTATTCCGGATTCTGTCCCTGCTGCAACAATAAACAAGGTTTGCAGCAGCGGACTTTACTCTTCTATACTTGCCGCTCGCTCAATTGAGCTTGGTATTTCAGATGTAGTTATAGCAGGCGGTATGGAGAGCATGTCAAATGTACCTTATTATATTCCGGCTCTTCGAAACGGAGCAAGACTTGGAAACACTGAGGTCACTGACGGAATTATTAAAGACGGCCTATGGGATGTTTATAATAATTATCACATGGGCAACGCTGGTGAACTCTGCGCTGAGACCTTTGGCCTGACAAGAGAAATTCAGGATACTTTTGCCCTTGAAAGTTACAGAAAAGCCAAAGACAGCATCAAGAACAAGCTTTTTGATAACGAAATTTGTCCAATTAAAATTGAAACAAAAAAAGGTTCAACAATTTTTAGTACAGATGAAGAACCAGGAAACCTGATAGAAGAAAAAGTAAGAACACTAAAACCTGTTTTTAAAAAAGACGGTACAATTACTGCCGCAAATGCAAGCTCACTTAATGATGGCGCCGCAATACTTGTAATGGTTTCAGAAAATGCACTTAATAAAATGGGACTTACTCCAATAGCCAGAGTCATCAGTGAAGGCCTTCACTCTCAGGCACCCGAGTGGTTTACTACAGCCCCAGTTGGAGCACTTAAAGCAGCACTTTCAAATGCTAAATTAAATGATGTTTCAAAACTTGATGCCGTTGAAATTAATGAGGCATTTTCATCTGTCGCACTATCATGCACAAAGGAATTATCTCTCAATCCCGAAATTGTGAACCAAAGGGGTGGTGCCGTTGCTCTTGGACACCCGATTGGAGCCTCTGGGGCAAGGATTCTTGTTACCCTTTTAGGTATACTTTCGGGGAGTAAGGGCAAATTTGGAGGGGTTAGCATATGTAATGGTGGTGGCGAGGCTACTTCTATGATAATAGAGAGAGTATAGAGGTTATTCTTTCTTATTTGCATACGGGTTAGGACTCCATAAAGATGGTTTTGGCCGTACTGCATTCAGGAGGTTATCATGGTAGTTGAAAAACTTCATTCTTTGATGATAGCTGACTCCGATCACAGGATTGACATAATGGTTCGAATTGTAGCCATTTTGAAAACTGTCCACGAACAAGGAGAAACTGATTTACTGTCGGATAATTTTATCAAAGAAGTAAAAAAGCTTGGCAAAAGCGATCAAGTTTCCCTCCTTAAAAATTCTTCAGGACGAGAGAAATTTCTGATTCTTATATTGTTTGAGGAGAATGAAATACTTTCTCCTTTTGAGATACAAACAATCATTGATCAGCAAATCTTGGCCCAGAAAATAAAATCCCCAGAAGACATTTCTCTGAAAATCTATCATAAGTTGCTAAGGCGCACAGCTTTACGCTTCAGTCAAAAGCGGCTTGATGAGATGTCATTAATGTCCTAATGCTGCCAATCAGAAGGCAACATCAGGGGGATAATTTGAACATGAGGGTTTGACAATATGCGTTTTCAGGTTGTCCTGACCCTCCTTTTTCTTGACAGATGTCACAATATAACAGAACCTTTCAATAACCATTTATAACTAAACAATTAATAAATCAGGATTTCCTGCCTGGACTTATGAATAGAAGATTATTTATTAAAAATTCCCTTGCCCACTTGGGGCTTATTAGTTGCGGATCGATTAGTTTTGGTCTTCTTTCCTCTACCATAGGCTGCGAAAGACACAGATATGATAGAAAAAAAGAGCAAAAAGGAATTGAACTTGATCTAGGTCCCGTGAAAGACCTTCTATTTACTCAAACTCATGTTCCAACCAAGGCAGTTCTTTTGTTTAGGGATATTAATGGATGGGTTGCACTTTCAACCCGCTGCACTTTCCATGGTTGCGACCTGACTTATCAGGAACCTGTGCTTCTATGCCCTTGCTGCAAAACACCTTTTGAAATCGAAACAGGAAGACCCTATCAGGGACACACCGCAACAAGACCTTTGCCATGGATAGAAGTCTCATACAAGGAAGGTCATCTTTATGCCCACCCTGATAGAGAAGTAAAAAGCGATTGGCGTTTTACCACCCCTGAAATTGAAGAAGCCGTAAGGAAGCTTAAAGTCCAGATTCGGGACGAAGGTATTTCTGACAATATAAAAATTCCAAAATCACTGATGGGAAAAAGAGGGCTGGACGAAGAGAGGAGAATGTTTCTTGAGGAAGAACAAAAATATGCTCCGGTAAAAAGTAATTAACATAAATCTTTGATTACAAATTAAAGATCGCATTAGAGCCGAGTGAAAAAATTACACAGAACCCTAATGCGATTATGAGTTTCCTGAAACCTTTAATAAAACAAAAGATCATCATTATCTGCCCTGATAAGCGGTTCATTCCTGTCTTCATGTAGTGTGGCAAAAGTCAAAAACTCTTTCATAAGGAGTTTTGCTCTAAGGCTTACAATTGGACCGTCAAACTGAGCACGGTAGGCTTCAAGAAGAATTCTTTGATTATCAGCTTTTGACTTTCCCTTTTTCTCCACTTGACCACCAAGTTGAATCAGGGATTTTGGTGACTCGCAGACTTTTGTCCAGTCGCTCATTGACAATTTGATAACAGCTTCAATTGTCCAGTCACACTCAAGCAAAAGCTCCAGAATCAGCTCGGAGCGCAAGTGATAAAACGTGAAAGACTTTTTAAAAGGGCCTGAAAATTCATCTCTTGTCATTAGACCGCCATCCAAGCCCTTAAAGAACAAAGAGTCGCTGGATTGTTTGGTACCAACGAGAAGTCCGAGATCTTCAAGCAGAAAAAAATATTTCTCGACCACTCTTTTTAATGGCGAAGGAAATACAAATGGCAATCCAAAGAGCCTGTCTGCGTAAAGACACTCTTCAACTTCCTCAAATCTCAGATACAGACATTGAAAAAATCCGGGCCGAACATAGTATGATTGATCAATATTATCTTTCTGACTGAAATAACTACACCTGATTCTTGCCTTTTTAAGAAAAGCACCAAAAAGGCAGTTTCTGACCTGAATAAATTCTCGAACTCCACTAGCCCTTGTGTCAAGTAAGTCGCCTAATTCAATGGCGGAATCAGTACAATAGTATCTACGCTCTTTAATAAAAAATGGCACAGCTTCGCATGTTTTGAATAATGGCCTAAAAGAAGAAGATAAATCAGAAATTTGACTTTGATCTTCGACTGAACCCTTTGTTGGTAGAGACGAAACTTGATCACTCTCAACAGGCTCAGGAGATACAAGCTCATCCTGACAAACAAAAATAACAGGCTCAGCCTTAAGTTTATTGCTATCCGAAATGACTATCTCACCTATGCTAGGCACCATGCCCTGCTCTTTTTTTATCCTTTCTGGTATTTTTTTCTTTCCAGAACCTGCGTTCATTTTTCTTCTAGCACCAGCTTTTTTTTCTGGTATCACTAGATCGAAAGAAACAAAAAGATTTTCTGCATTTAGCCATTTGCAAAAACTCTTGACAGTTGATCTGATCTGCTTGTCTGGGTTACCTTTGCTATCTCTGCACTGATCACATGCTGAATTAATAGAATCCATAGATAAACCACAGATTCTTTTTAGAAGATTGTTATCAGGTAGCGACTCGATAGCTGCACTTCTTTCTACCTTGGGAAGCGCATTAATACTGACGAGATTCTCCTCGCCATTGGATTCCAGAAATGCCTTAAATTGCTCAATTAACAGCTCAGAAGAAACACCGATAGCAAGAGCCATCCACACCTTTAATCTGTGCCGAGACACAACTTTTAGTTTATCTGACTGGATTGTTGCAATATAGGATTCTATCAGTGGAAAATGAATAGACGTCGAATTTGGGTTGCAAATCCTGTCTAAATACAACTTGACGTTTCCATTAGCTACAAGAAACTCAAGCCCTTTTTTGAGATTTGCAAGCATGGTGGCAAAACTTCCCTTACCAAGCTTTTCACTTCTACCTCTTAGATACTCCGTTACAAGCCCAGTCAGATCAAAGCCTGTTAACCTACTGTCAAAATCAAAATCAGCAGTATTTAAACTATGCTCGTTCTGATTAGCATATCCAGAACTGTTTATCTTTTCTGAAACCCAGATCAAAAAATTTCCGAGCGCAGCCCTTTGAAGTTCTCCTGCCCCCTTAGACAACATAACCAGCCCAACACGATTCTCAACTTCTTTACACCACATCTCATACAAGCGAGACCGTGGGACTGGAAGTCTTTTACCCATGAAAGTCCCTTTCACTTAAAAACTTAAAAACATGTCAGGAAATATCTCAGCACATGGAGCTAAATTGAATCTTAAAAAACTGATGCTTCAGCTACCAGGAACTGAGATATTTTGGGTCCACTTCTACTCGTTTTTATTTGGCTTAAATATCAGAATACTATATCAAAGTGCACTGTTCAAATATCCTTGAAAAAACTCTCCAGATAAATGCCAAGTATCTAAAATAACTTGAAGTCAGTTGATTTATCTACTGTAACCCTTCACTATTAGATCCATTTCCCCTGAATTCAAGATGAAAGAATTGCTAAGTGTCTGTATTTGGGTTTTCCTTGCATCGCACTACCCCCTCCTGCATTTTGGAACTTTTACTCCGAAAACTTGAGCTTTGTTTAG